>JAWBRY010000056.1:0-8068 GCA_038843545.1 Bathyarchaeia archaeon
GTTTTGAAACTTGATGAGATTAAATCTTTCCACCCGGGAGTTAAAAAAAGGTACGTTTTAAAAACTTTTGAATATGCTTTTAGAGCTCTAAGAGCTCTTATGCCACCTCCGGAAAATGAAGGTGTGGAAACAACAATAGCTTTATGCATTTATGCGCCTCTTTTTTCATGGGTTGCGCGGCGTCGCCTCAAACAAGTTTTACTTTTCTATCTTTAAAAACGTAGTGTGCATTTAATGACAAAAAGCACAATTATTGCTATGAAGGTGTCGGTGGACCGCCTAAAAACCCTGTTGGTATTTTGAAGGCTTTAGTTATTGATGGTTTTAGATACATTCCAAGCGACAGAGAATTGTATAGGCGTTTATGGAGTGACCTTAAGCTTAGGGGGTTATGCGACATTGAAGAGTATGAGAAGCCATATTATCCATCTCAGCTTACAAGTTTCAGACAGCACCTAGGATGAAAAGGTTTGAGTGGATGATGGTTCCATCATTGATAGGCTAATCATGGTTTTTATGTCATCTTGGCTTAAAACATGAGGCCTTAAAGATGACTCGATGTTTTGTGCAGTTAGGTTCATGGAAGCCATGTGTGAAGCAAAATGCATAATACCAGAAAAAGGAAGCAGCCCACGCAAATTCAGCTTTCACCAAAACTCTTAGCCACGCTGAACCGCATGGACAAACAAAACGGGTGAATTTTCAAGCCATGGCGACTCAAACACGTGAGAAAAACATTCCAAAGAATACGCAACAAGCTTGCAGTTAAACTCTGCAATTCAAGGCTAAAAACAAATAGCATTCCACACTTTTAGGCATTGGAAGGCAACCATGGAATACCATAAAACGGAGGATCCCCCTCTGTGTCAAAGAGCTGCTAGGCCACAAAACTCGACACCACATTGCTTTACATTCAAATTGAATGAACACTTTTCCAAAGCGACACAGACGAGTTCATTGTTAAAGTTGCAAAAACGCCGAATGAAATACAATCACTACTGTCCGTCGGCTTCAAATTGGTAGGAGTAAAAGACGGCTTGTTTTTCCTCAGAAAGCGTAAATGAAAAATTAACCTTTAACGGGTGGCATTAACCTTTAACCACTGCCAGCGGTACGAGTCTGGCGACTTTTGTGGCTATGCCTACTTTATGGCTTACATCCGCCACTATATCCACGTTTTTGTATGCTGGGTCTGCCTCTTCTGCCAGCACGACGGCGCTTGCAGCCCTGACTGCTATGCCTCTTTGTTCTAGGCTTCTTTTGACGTCTCCGCCGAAGAACCTTCGTTTGGCTGCTGCTCGGCTGAGCATTCTTCCGGCGCCGTGGGCTGTTGAGCCGAAGCTTATTTCCATGGCTTTTTCAGTGCCAACCAGAAGCCATGAGCTTGTTCCCATGCTTCCGGGAATTATTACGGGCTGGCCTACGCTTCGATAATCTGCTGGGATTTCCGGATGCCCTGGCGGGAAGGCCCTTGTGGCGCCTTTTCTGTGAACCCAAACCTTCTTTGTTTCGCCATTCACTTTATGGGTTTCGATTTTGGCTATGTTGTGGGCCACATCGTATAATAGTTTTAGGCCGAACTTTTCTGGGTCCTGCCTAAAGACCTGCTGGAAGCTTTGCCTAACCCAGTGCATTATTGCTTGGCGGTTTACAAAGGCGTAGTTTATGGCGCATGCCATAGCCTCATAATAGTCTTCAGCCTCCTTGCTGGTTCCGGGGGCGCATGCCAACTCCCTGTCTGGCAGGACTATTTTGTATTTGTGGACGGCGCGTTCCATAACCCTCAAATAGTCTGAGCATATTTGGTGGCCGTAACCCCTCGAGCCACAGTGGATCATGACGGTTATTTGGCCTTCATGCTCTATTCCGAAGATTTTGGCTGTTCTAGGATCGTATATTCTGTCAACCTTTTGGATTTCGAGGAAGTGGTTTCCAGAGCCCAATGTGCCTATCTGGGGTAGCCCGCGGTTCTTGGCGTTTGTTGAAACCTTGTCTGGGTTGGCGTTCTTCATGCATCCACGCTCTTCACAGTGTTCAGCATCCTCGTCCCATCCCAAGCCTTGATCAATAGCCCACTCAACACCCTCAACAACAAGCCTGTCCAAGTCGTGAATGGTAACCCTAAAGTCTTTCCGGCGGCTTCCCAAACCACATGGAACATTCTCGAAAATAGTGTTTGTCAGCTCGACAAGCTTAGGCTTAATTTCCTTTTCAGTTAGGTTTGTCGTTAAAAGGCGGACACCACAATTAATGTCGTAGCCCACTCCGCCCGGGCTTATGACGCCCTCTTCATAGTCTGTGGCTGCCACGCCGCCTATTGGAAAGCCATAGCCCTCATGGCCGTCGGGCAGGGTTATGGAGTACTTGTATATGCCCGGCAAATGGGCGACATTAGCGCACTGTTCAAGGGTTCTATCGGTCTGCATTTTCTCCAGCAATTCCTTATTAGCGAATATGATGCCCGGCACTCTCATTCCAGGCTTGTATTTTGGGATGCGCCAAGTGTAATCATTAACCTTTTCAAGGGGAACTTTTTCAGATGGAGGTCGGCCCTCTCCTTCCTCTCCCATAGTATTTTCACCCTAACCGCTAGAAGCACAACCATAAATATAAAGAGTTTTGGCTATAAACCATGAGTCACAAGTTTACTTCGTAGTTTTTCACGTAATCTAAAATTCCAAGCATGCTCAACGCTAGGGCAGTTTCGCCGAAAACCCTCTGCATCCTAGCATGTTCAAGGGCCTTCTGCACAGCCCCGTCACACTCAAGGATTTTTCGACGCATCCCCTCCATGCTCTCGCCCTTTTCTAGGGTTTCCCTGGCTATGCTTGCCCAAAGCCTAAGCTGTCCCTTGTACGCCTGAAGTTTTTCCATGGCGTTTTCCGCCCGGCCAAAATGCGTGTAGTAAAGGGTTGAAGGCTTCAGGGCTGCCATTTTCTCTAGGGACGCTAACGCCATGTCTAGGCGGAAGGGCGGAGGGGTTGTTGGAACAACAACGTCTATTTCATTTAGGTATATTCCAGCAGAGTCGCCCGTAAAAATGCTGTTACTTGAAGGTTCATAGAAGCTTAGGTGATGTGGCGCATGTCCAACAGTCTCCAAAACTTTAAGCGTGACACCGCCTCCAGCATCCAGCACCATGCCGTCCTGCGCCACCACAATTCTGTCCAGCGGAATTGGTTCAGGTTTACCGTAAACCTCAGCTATAGGCCCAAGCACGATTTGGGCTTGCCGCCAAAGCTTCTCCGGATTTGCAAGGTGGGCTGCCCCACGTTCGTGAACAACAACCTTCGCTTTTGGAAAATGCTCCAATACTGGTCCAACGCCTCCAGCATGGTCCAAGTGTATATGGGAAACAGCAACATATGCAACATCATCAGCTTTAACGTCCAGCTCTTCTAGGCTGTGGATAAGGTTTCGAACAGAGGATACGGGTCCCGTCTCAACCATTATCGTTTTTTCACCCTTCAAAACGTAGCTGGCAATGAAATTTTTCTGTCCGGCTACCTCAACGTCAACCATGTAGATTTGCTCATAAACCTTAACAGCAGTCATATTCAAGCCCTTTTATAGTGCGGAGTTAAGTTAGAGTTTGCAGGCATTCTCTTTAACATTTTTGGCGCTTTGCCGTTCACAGCAATGCTTAAAAAAAGCAGCCTCTACAGAGAAGGTTCATTTGAAAGGTGTAGGTGCATGGTGAACCTCATAATCTTCGGTGCTCCGGGTTCTGGAAAGGGAACATACGCTTCAAGGCTTAAGGAAAAGCTTAACGTCGAAGTTATAGCGACAGGTGACATTTTCAGGGATATGATTAGGGCGGACACACCGCTGGGTAGAAAAGTTCGGGAATATGTGGAAAAGGGCCTGCTCGTTCCAGACGAAATAACGTTGGATGTTTTGAGGGAAAGCTTGTCCAAAATTCCAAAGGGGAAAGGCTTCATTCTAGATGGTTATCCACGCACAGTTTGGCAGGCTCAAGCCCTCGACGAAATCGCCAAAATAGACGCCATAATCCACCTCACCGTCCCGGACTGGATAATCATTGAGCGTTTGTCGGCTAGGCGTATATGCCAAAACTGCGGCGCTATATACAACATGCTCTTCCTAAAACCTAAAAACGACATGATATGCGACAATTGCGGTGGACCGCTCTACCAACGTCCAGATGACACACCGGAAGTTATTAAAAAACGCATAGAGGTCTACGAAAAGCAGACGCAACCCCTCCTCGAATACTATAGGGGTAAGGGCGTCCCCTTCGTGGAGGCTAAATGTGAAAAGCTTGAGACGCCGCCGGAAGCCGTCGTCGAGGAAATATTGAAAGGCTTGAGGAGACTGAATCTCACCTAACCCGTTAAATGTCTAAGATAAACTTGACAACAACCTTGTCCTTCTCTTTCGTTATCTCCATCTGGTGGTAGGTGACGGCTTTAACGCCAACCTTTTGCACGTGCTTCTCCGGATTGAACTTTTCACCCCAAATTTTGGCTTTAAGCCTAAAACCCCCATTCTCCTTGCCCAGTTCAAGAATTTCAAACTTTGAGTAGAGCATGCCATCAATTTCCGCTTTAACAAGGAGGGCCTCAAGCCAGTTGTAGAGCAACGCATGTTTGTCTTCCCCTAAAACCTCCACATAGTCTTCGACGTCCGGGTTGACCTTCTCCACGTCGGTCATAACGTCGAACATGGCAACCGCCGCGTTCTCAAAAGCCTCGGCCAAGCTTCCTCCATAAGCAGCTATGTAAGCGTCCGCGGTGTGCTCAAGAAACTTGTAGCCTTTTCCGCCCCTCATGCCGTTGCCATCTCAAATCATAAGCTGAACACTGTTTTAAACCCTTTTGCGTGGGTTTGCAACCGCCTAAGTTTTACAGAATCAAATCTAGGCTAGAAATACTTTGGAATTTTTTGAAGAGCTGCCACAGTTAATTTCACGGCGTTCTCCAAGTCTTTGAGGCTGACCATGGATGTTGGGCTGTGAATGTAGCGGGTTGGCACTGATATGACGCCGCTTGGAACCCCTTCTCTGGTTAGGGCTATGCGGGCAGCATCTGTTGAGCCGGGCAGCCCCGTTTCAAGCTGGTATGGTATGTTGTTTTCCTCAGCGGCCTCCACAAGAAGCCGCAAAACCTTCGGATGGGTGATCAAACCCATATCGGCAACCTCTATCGCCGGCCCCTTCCGCATTTTCATAGGAGCCTCCACCTCCTTGACTCCTGGAACGTCGCCTGCCACCGTCACGTCTAGAGCTATGCCGACGTCTGGGTATATGCCGAAAGCAGCCACCGTGGCGCCCCTTAAGCCAACCTCCTCCTGCACTGTTCCAACGGCGTAAATTGTGCATTCTGTTTCCTTCACCATTTTTAAGGCTTCAATCATAACTGTACAGCCCACCCTGTCGTCAAAGGCCTTTCCCATGGTAACGTCGTCTCCGATGCGGGCAAATTTCACGTCAAAACTCACAGGGTCGCCTATTTTAACGCCCATCCTTTTGGCCTCCTCCCTGTTCCCTGCGCCGATATCTATGAAGAGCTCATCGTAGGTTAACACTTTCTTACGTTCCTCCTCCTTCTGTATGTGGGGAGGCTTAGAGCCAATAACCCCATGCAGCGGGCCCTTCTCAGTGTGAACTAAAACCCTCTGCGCCAACAGAACGCGGTCGTCTATCCCCCCAATTTTCGTGAACTGGAGAAAACCATCCTCAGAAATTGTCTTCACAAAAAGCCCAATTTCATCCAAGTGGGCTGCCAACATAACCTTAGGCGCGTCCTTCTCCCCCCTTCTAACGCCTATAACGTTTCCAAGCTTATCCTCATAAACCTCATCCACAACAGGTTCAAGCAAATCCCTCATAATTCTTCTCACCTCCTCCTCCCTTCCAGCCACGCCACAGGCGTTTGAAAGCTTCTCCAACATTTCAACAATGGTCACGTTTCCCCCTCCTTGAGATGGAAGCTGAATTCTAAAAATTTATATTAAACGGTTGCGGTATTAAGGACACGGCTAAACATGTCTTTAACCATTTACCTTGAAAGGGTGATACGTTAACAGTTGGGATTTTCTCTCAAAAATTTTTCAAAGAAGATAAGGGTTTACCTTCACATTACCAAGGCCAGCGGAATAGCCAGAAGATACTTTGTTATGAATGGATTCGACGGAGCCATGACGGTTTTCGGCATAGTTTTAGGTTCATGGATAGCTGGAGTCACAAAGCCAGAAGTTGTACTTCTGGCGGGTTTCGGAGCATGCCTCGCCATGGGTGTTTCCGGGTTCTTCGGCGCCTTCATGGCTGAAAAAGCGGAGAGAGAACGCCGCCTTAAGGAGATGGAGGAAGCTGCAAAAAACCGTGTAAACCCGCTGCATTATGAGGCCGCCCGCTTCGTCACGGTTTACGTAGCCCTAATAGACGGTTTGTCGCCGGTTCTAACAGCGGCAATATCCCTTTCACCATTTGTGTTGGCCTATACAAAACTCATCACGTTTTTCAACGTCTACATTTCATCTTTGGTGCTTTCCATGGTGACGCTGTTCCTGCTGGGCATATACTGGCAAAATAGCGAAGGAAAACGGCTGGCTTTACGGCGCGGCTATGCTCGCCATGGGCGCCCTAACAGCAATAATAATACTCATCATTCAACTGTTGCTGAATGTTTAAACCAAAAAGGGCTACACGTTAAAGTTTATTTGCATTCACACCTATCGAACCTAAATCTTGAGTTTGTAAGAGAAAGGTGGTTCGCTGTTGAATGGCGCTCGGAAAACTGCTTTAGCATCTGTTTTTGCCGCTTTACACGCCGTTCTATATTTTATCTCGTTTGGTTTGTGGCGGAACTGGGGAATATACCTAGAATCCATCGAGGGGGTGATTCTCGGCCCCGCAGCCGGGTTTGCAGCAGCCCTCGCCGGCTCCTTAATTGCCCGTATGATTAGACCGGACCCATTTTGGATGTTCGGCGTAATCGCTGAACCCGTAAGCGTTTTAGCCGCTGGCCTCCTTGCCCAGTCAAGGTGGAAACCGGTTTTGGGATTATACCTTGCAGCTTTACTGGCTTATTTTCTGCATCCATACGGGCAGAGCCTCCCGTTATGGACTATTCTCGATGTTTTGGCGGCTTTAGTTCTTATTTACCCAACGGCGAAAGCTGGCGGAACCCTCTACGCCGTGAACCTTAAACGTTTACCCGCCAAGTTGGCTTTGATCTCCTTTATTTGCATAGCCACAGATTCGCTGGTAAGAATTTTCCTACTCATACCCTGCGGCTTACACGCCCTCTTCTTCGAAACCTTCGACGTCTTACGAGCCGTTTTTATAGAAGCCGCCGTCTGGTCGTATATCGAAGACCTAATTGTTGTGGCTGTTTCGCTTTCGGTTGGAGTGCCCTTACTCCTTGCAATTTTCAAAACCGGTGTTGTAGGAAAAAAGGGGGAAAAGAACGTTTAAAGCTGAGTTACTGTTGTGCCGGCGGTTGTTGCTGTTGTTTTCTGAGTTCAAGATACTCCGTCAGCAGCAGAACACCCTCAATGATCAAAAATATGCCGAGTATGTATGCAATAAGTGGTGGTATGGCTATTATCAAGATGCCGAAGATTATGCATATGATGGCTAACACTGGTTTTGAAACGGTTATGCCTATCTTTTTCAACCCTTTCTCAACAACTTTGGTCAATCTTCCACCCCTCAGAAGCAATGTTACAAAATACTGCTTTTTCAAGGGTGTATTTAAAGCCTTATTAAAATCCCGCCTTTAATGTTCAGAGAAGCATGTTTTAACAGCAATTTTTAAACGTTTAAGCCGCATTACACAAGGGGCGAGGTTGGAAGCCTTGTCAAAACAGTTTAAAACCGTTTTCATTTTCCTAGACACCGATAAACATGCAAGCCCCTTTGACATATTGGCAACCGTTGATGTTCTGCCGGAAGCCGTCATTTTAAAGTATGAAAATGTGACCGCTGAGGATGCTGAAAAGCTTGTTTACGACGCCATGTTTCCAAGGGGGCCTGAAGGCGCAAAACACACCAAGATTTTCATTAATGGACGCAACTTTGAACTTACAAATGAAATTCTGGAGA
>JAWBRY010000057.1:0-8032 GCA_038843545.1 Bathyarchaeia archaeon
TATGTTTTGATGAGGCTAAAAAGATTGTTTTAGGCGAATATGCGCAGGTGGGCGAGGATTGCGTTGAATGGTATGATGTTTGCTATTGGTTTAGGCGTTTTGGTTTGTCGGGTGACCCGCAGCATTTAATTGATTTCTATAAGGGCTATGTGCGTTTTTTCCCGGATGCTGCGGAGGTTTTAGAGAAGCTTAGCCGGAAATATCGGCTGATTATCGTTACAAACTCTGATAGGCTGTTCATTAACGCTTTGGCGCAGCCAGTGCTCCGCTATTTTGACCGCGTGTTTTCAACGACGTCGGAGTTTAGGCTGTTGAAAAGGAACCCGGAAGCCTACGAGAGGGTATGTGAAGCCATGAAAGTAACACCTTCGGAGATGGTTCACGTGGGCGACCGCCTCCCCGACGATTTTGAATCTCCAAGAAGTGTGGGTGTTGAGGCTTACCTCCTGGATAGGCAAGACACGTGCGCTGGTGTCCCAGCCCAATATAAGGTGAGAAGCCTTCAAGAGTTTGCAGAGCTCTTAGTTTAGCAGACGTTTTCCGAAAAGATTCACGGCGGCGTTCTTACTTAAACATTCTCTCTCCTTATCTTTTAAGCTGGCAACAGAATATTGCGGGTGAAACAGACAACACATGGGCTGCATGCTGTCCATGCTTGTGCCCCTAAGCCTGGAATAATCTTCAAGCTCGGGTCTGACGAAAGAGGATGGAGAAACCGGTGCATGGAGTGCTCGAATCCCGAGAAACCTTACAAAGCGGCGCACAGTCCTCTTCAACGAGACAGTTGCCTCGCTTCTTTGCGGTATTTTTTGCCTTCCACATCCTTCGCCTCTATAGCTTGTTTCTGGCAGTTGACGTTGAATTGGCAAACACTTAAAAGTCTTTACGGGATATTGCTGAAAAGGTGTGCTGTGCTATGGGAAAGCGTCCAGTAGTTGTTGCTGCTGGAAGGACAAAGTTCGGCGAGCACTACGAGAAGCAGCCTGAACGCCTAATGGAGGAGGCTTGGCTTAAAGCCTCTGAAGGGGTTGGGCTGGAACGCAAGGATCTAGAGGCATGCTATTTGTCGGACTACTTTCTGCCCATAACAAATAAGCTTGGACTTGAAGAGGGCTTTCTGTCGGAATTTACGGAGCTCCACGTTCCAATGGACGTTTTTCGCTCTTTCAGCTCAGCCTTCTCCAACGCTTGTAATGCTATCCAGGCTGGAAAATACGATTTGGTGCTTGTGGGCGGAATAGAAAAGATGACAGACCGCTGGGACAAGATCCGCGACGACTTGATGCTTCTTGAAGATCCATGGAGCTACTATGCGGGAGGCACGCCTGAAGCCAATCATGAGCTCATGTTCAGAGCCTATGTTAAGCGTTATGGCATAACAGGCGAAAACCTTGAAAAGCTCAACATTGCTTTAGCGCAGATCTCTGTTAAGAACCATTTGAACGCCTTGAAAAACGAGTACGCCCAGTTCCAGAGAAAAATAACTGTGGAACAAGTGTTGGAAGCCAGAAAATCCGCCAGAAGACCTTTAGGACTTTACGATTTCGCGCCTATCTCCGACGGCGCCACAGCCGTGATTTTAGCCAGCGAGGAAGCTGCCAAAAAATTGACGGATAGGCCGGTCTACGTGCTTGGCTCTGCCTCAGCAACAGACTACCTAACCTACCCGGCTAGGGAGGACTTGACGGGTTTTGTTGCAAGCCGTTTAGCCATGGAAAAAGCCTTGAAAATGGCTGGAATAAACCTCTGGAACATACAGGTTTTGGAGCTTTACGACCAGTCAACGGTTATGGAAATGGTCTCCTTAGAAGATTTGGGCTTCTGCCAGAGGGGAACCGCTTGGAAAACCGTTTATGAAAGCTGCCAAGACTATAAGGGCTATTATATGATAGGTGGAAAGAAACTTTTTGTGAACATGAACGGCGGGTTGAAGGCTGATGGAAACCCGCTTGGCGCCACGGGTGGCGCCCAAATATACGAAGTTTTCAAGCAGTTGAGGGGTGAAGCTTGCGCCCGCCAAGTTGTGGATGACAAACCTTTAAGGGATGGATGTGGGGTTGAGTTGGAGGGTTTCGGCACTAAGGTGCATGTTCACATTCTTGGGGTGGAGGAAGCCTAAATGAGCAGCGAGCCGATAGAAAGGCGTGTTTCATATCTCGGCGACAGATTGAGGGGTAGAAGGTGCCAGCTATGTGGCAAAGAATACTTTGAACTAAGGGATTACTGTGGGGATTGCGGCAGGAAAAGCTTCGGAAAAATGGAGGACATAGACTTCTTCTACGAAAAGGGAAGGCTTGAACTCTGCACGTTGGTGACGGAGCCGACGAACAAGTTTACAAAGCTTGGTAGCTACGTTTATGGCGTCGTCTCGTTCCACAACGGCAAAATAAGGGTTCCGGGGAGGCTGACGGACAGAATCATTAAGGACGGCGAAACCATAGACTTTTCAAGCCTCGAGGGCAGGGAGGTTGTTCCGAGGTTTAGGCGGCGCTACTCCGTTGAGAAGAGCGAAATAATCCCGACGATTTCGCTGGCCTTCACACTCGCCGACGAATACTATCCGCACCAAGAGTATCAGCCAGCTAAGCCAAACAAAGAGTATGATGTGCCAGGCATTGTGGGTTATGGCGTTTACACTTCAAGGTTTAGGATTAGGGAGGGCAGCATGGATCGGTCTGTCCCTTTCATAGACGAGGATGCCATAACAGCGGCTGTTGAAGCTGGAAAACTCGCCCTAATCCACTCCGGCGTGGACAGCACGCTTATCGGCAAGGTTTATGTGGGTTCGGAGTCAAACCCTTACGCCGTTAAGCCGATAGCCTCGAAGGTTGCCCAAGTTTTGAAGCTTGGCGAGGAGGATGAAGACGTTCAAGGCGTGGACGCTGTGGACACAGAGTTCGCATGTAAAGCGGCCACAAGCATGTTTAAGGACGCTGCATCCCTTGTTAACTATCCGGGGATAGGTATGCCCTACGCAATGGTTATAGGTGCGGACAACTCGCAAGCTGCTCCAAGAGACAGCCCTGGCGGAGAGCTGGATTTTTTCGTTGGCTACGGCGGGTGCGCCTTCATTTTCGGAAAAACCGACATTATAGCTGAACTGGAGGGCTGGTACTCATGCACCTCCGACACGCCGGACTTTTGGCGGAGAGACGGCGAGCCATACCCCATGCATGGAGGGCGCTTCACAGGCGATCCGGCCTACTTCAAGCATATCAGAAAGGCTGCAAAGAAACTTATGGAAAGGTTGAGGCTTCAGCCGGGCGACATAAACTATTTTGTGGCTCATCAGCCCAACATCTCCTTCCCGGTCAGAATAGCCAGGGAGCTCGGCTTTAAAGAGGAGCAGTATATGCCATCCTTGCAAGTGGCGAAGTTCGGCAACACATATTCTGGTTCCTCACCAGTGGGTTTAGCGGCTGTCCTCGACGTTGCAAAGCCGAACGAGCGCATTTTAATTGTCAGTTATGGTTCTGGGGCGGGAAGCGACGCCTACTCCTTCATAACCACAAGCCAGATAGTTGAGAAGAGGCAACGCCAAAAAATGACCGTCAGATATCAGGCGGAAAACCCGTTTCTAGAGTATGTGGACTACAACACTTATAGGCGGCTAAAGCTTGGCATGTAGCAAACCATTTAATAAACAGCCCATATAAGATGTGCATGGAGCTCCAGTATTGTTCGCCTATGGAATATTCAAGGTTATATACGCTCCCCGTGAAGCCTTCAAGGAGATATCTCAAAACCCCAGATACCTCGGGCCAATCTTGATAATGATTCTCTTCATAGCGGCAAACACTGGGGCAGCTTATGTTCTAGCTACGAAAACATACGTTGAAGTGACAGCTCCCCCTCCGGAGAAGAAGGATTTATGGACTGAAGATAAGGCTTTTTGGCAGCCCCTTGAAGGCGCCCGTTGCACTGAAAACTTCACGGATTACATTGCCGGCGCATATTACGGTAATCGGAGCATAGAGTTTTCCGTCGAGCAGAGCGGCAAAATCGCCATGGAACTTCGCAATATTGAAGGCGTGAACTGCTCCCAAGGCGGCTACAGAAGGCTTTACTTAAGAATAAAGTGGACAAACCCGAATGGTCCACCCAAAAATGCCTTTATATACATTTACTCAGGCTCCACAAGCTCCTATAGGAGTATAATTGGCGAACTTGCCAACGCTTCCGTTAACGTGTGGAACAATTTGACAATCTCCCTTGCAGGTGCAGAGTGGCTGGGAAACGTCAATTGGGGTAACATTACGGGCTTAGGGTTGGAGCTTGTGTGGAGTCAAACATCAGACATAAGGGTTCTCGTGGACGGCTTGTTTTTCGGCGGGGTTTACAAGCCTTACCTGGAAGTAGCCCCAGCCTACCCAGCCCTTTACGGCGCCAACTCTTTCATGCAGTTCACATTAAGGTGGTTTTTGCTTGGCTTAATGATTTATGTTCTAACAAAGGTGTTTAGGGCCAAAACGGTTTGGAGGGTTGTTTTGGTCTTAGCCGGTTTCACGTTAATCACAATGTTTGTGCAGGCCGTGATAAGCGCGGCTGCCTTTTCAATGATGCCAACGTTAAGGTATCCCCTTGAATACGTGGGAGGGGTTAAGGGCGAAGCCGAAAGGGCTTACAACCAAATTTTGGAGGAAGCGTGGCTTATAAACAGGGTTTACAGTGCTGTGCAAATGGCCATTATTGTGTGGACTGTAATGTTGTGCACCATCGCCATCCGCTTGACAACAGAGTTTTCTTGGACAACAAGCTTTCTAGTAGCCTTTGTAGCCTATTTTGCAGCCCTATTCATTGAAAGCTTTCTAATGCGAATATAGCATTCACATCGAATCTACTCGTATCTTAAGGCGACCACCGGCGGTATCTTCGACGCCCTATAAGCTGGGAGGACGCCGCCAATCAAGCCTATCAAAATTGTTAGGGTTAATGTTTGAGTTATGAGGGCTGGTGTTATGAGCGGGCTTAGCTGTAAAACTATGCCCGTTTCGCCTATCCCGCCTATTCTGAAGCCCCTTGACGAGAGTATGTAGGCGCCAATCACGCCGAGGGATATTCCAGCCGCTCCGCCGACAAGGCTCATAACAATTGACTCCATGAGAATCAGCAGCAAAATCTGCCCATTAGTGTAGCCTATAGCCTTCATAACGCCAATCTCCCTAGTGCGCTCCATAACCGAAGTTATCATTGTCGCGGCGACACCAGCAATGGCGACGGCGAAGGCTGAAAGTGATGTTGAAAAGTTTATGAAGTTTATTGCTCCAGTGACGCTGGAAACAGCCTCGGCTATGGAGCTGAAAGCAATTATTTGGGCTTTATCCTCGTAGTGCTGCCGTAAAACGGAGACTATGGGCTTAACGTTGGCTGGGCTGTCCGCCAAAACAAGGATGCCAGACCCCCTCTCCATCCCAAGAAGCCTTTTGCCCGCTTCCAGAGACACGAAAATGGTTGAGTCCGGGTCAACTATCAACGCGCCGCCATACTCTTTGAGAATAGCTCCCACCATCAAGTTGATGGTTTTCTTGCCCGTTATTTTTCCTCCCTCAATCTTTGGAACGGTCACCGTTACAACATCGCCCAAACCGAAGTGCTTTTCTTCATCCTTGTAGGCTATTTTCCTGCCAACTATCGAGCTTATAACTTCGGTTTCCGGCGGAACAGAGCCTTCGTCAATTTCCAGGCTTCCTATAGCTTCGAAGAGCAGATTGTAGTTTACGGCAAATATGGCAGTTTTAGCCTCTTCAGTTCCTCTTTTTACAACTCCTTGAGTGTTGTAGAAGGGCTCAGCTCTCCTGACCGCTTCTATCGCCCTAATAAAGTTTAGGTCTTCCTCGTCAAGCCGATAGTTTTCTGTTGGGAAAATAGCAATGGCGTTCTGTCCAAGGGACGTTATCCTCTCCTCTATGTAGTTGGAGTAGCTTCCAACCACCGAGCTCATCATGACAAGGACTAGGGGGCCTATGGCTATGCCCGTTATTGTTAGGACGGCCCGCATTCTCCTCTCGCTTAGGGCTTTAAGCGACAACCGAACGAAGTCCATGAACATCTCGGCATTTCACCATCACACTTCAGGAGGAGCGCTTTCCGCAATTCTTGTTTTCTTCATCATCCTATAAATTAGCACCGTTGACACAGCTAGGAAGACTATTACCCCAGCTACGATAACCCATCTTTCAACAAACCATGCTTCTTCCTCCGCTTTTGGAGGCATGACTTCCTCCCGCTTTGTTATCGTTATGCTTGTTTCCCTAGTCTCTATTTCGTTGAAAACGTTGTAGTACCGCACCGTTAGAACCGCGGTGCCGTTGTATTTGCTTATGTCCACTCTGAAGGCAACCTCCTCGCCTGGACCAACATCCCCAACCGTTTCAGAAGCCACTGTTTCCCCAATTTTCACCTCCACTTCAACCCGGTAGGCCGTTGAAGAGCCGTAGTTGATAAGGGTTCCAGTCACCGTTGAGGAGACGTTTGTCCCCGTTGCCTTAACGTTTCTTATCACAAGTTCTATGAAGGGCTCCACGACAACGGTCACGGAATTATTGAAGGTTCTGTAATATCCGCTTGCATCCTTATAGAAAATTGAAACCATGAGGGGCACAGGCCCATATGTTATGTAGGATGCTGCACCCATTTGAGTATAAAAACCTAGTGGGTTATATGCTAAAGTTAAGGGTATTATGCGCGTCTCGCCCGGTCCCGCTCTTTGAATGTAGTTTACTGCCGGGGAAGCTATGAGGACCGGGTTTGCCTGGTAGGGTGAAACCACTATGTAGGCGTCATACATGGGCGTACTTCCATGATTCACCAAAATAAGTGAGGTGTTTACGTAGCGGCTCCTCACGCTTACGCTTTTGTCTATGGCTACTTCGATGTAGCCAGCCTTGCCGAGCACCGCCACAGGAACCGTTAATGGGATCCTTCTATTTCCGCCCCATGAGTCGATGTATGAGATGGTTACGTTAAATGTGTGAACGCCAACCTTAACATTGAAAATGTTTAGGCTAACCATGAAGGTTAGAATATCGCCTCTGCCGTAAACCTGCGTTGGACCAGCGTATTGAGCGCTCATAAAGGCGTTTATAATTTCCGCCAGGCTTGCGGCTTGGAGTTGTTGGGGCAACTGCACCGACAAGGATGGAGTTTTAATGATTGTGGAGTTGTCCACGGCGTTGCGGAAACCCTCTGGCAGTTTAAGCTCGAGAACGGCGCCTCTTAAACCGTCTACGTAAGCGTTTCTCACCATTATTATAAGGTGGGCGCCATATGTGTAGGGTCCAACGGTGCCCTCATACCATCTAGCCTCCACAAGCTCAATGGCTGAACTGTCGTCGTTAATCGTTATCGTCACATTGAGCTCCTCAATGCGCCTAACTCCTGGGCCGCCGGAAAGTATTATGCAGTCAACGGTCAAGTCTGCATTGTAGTTTCTGGGCTGCACACCGCCTACAGATATTGTGAAGGATGCGGTGAATGTGGCTAGGCTTCTAACTGGTCCCTCAATATAGGCTGTGGCTTCACCCTGCCCCCTAGAAGTTAGTCCAGGCGGGAGTTTAAGTTTGAGGTTTATTCCAGCCAGCGAGTATGGCGCTCGGTTCGCCAGCGTCACCTGATATGTGGCGTTGCTGGTTTTTGGGAAAACATTTAGATTGTTTTGCCAGCCAGCATTTACAATGGAGAGTATGCTTTCTGAGGCTGGATAACTTTCAATAAGCAAACAAGCCGTGAAATTCCTAACAAGGCTTATATGAGCCCCAAATTCGGTGAATAGGTAGCTTGCAGAAACTTTTACAGGGATTGTTGACGCAGTCGTGTTTATGTCGAAGTAAAGGACCGCTGTGCATGCACTGCCACTCGCAACGGTTGTGGCGCAGACTTCCGAATCCTTGATTGGTCTAAGATGCTGGGATGAAGCGTTAACCACAACACCCCAGACGGGATAGCGTCCAATATTGGCAAATCTTATGGTTAAGGGCACGTATCGCGACGTTGAATAGACTGGCATTGGATCTGGATAGCCCCAATAAGCCTC
>JAWBRY010000058.1:0-8014 GCA_038843545.1 Bathyarchaeia archaeon
GTTGGCTTCATAGACCGTTTGCCCATAACCTTGATAGAGGCTTTCCGTTCAACCCTCGAAGAAACCATATACTCAGACTTGATATTGCTGGTTGCGGATGTCAGTGAGCCGCCAGCCACCATCGAGAAAAAGCTAACTGTGTGCCTCGAAACAATAGACCGCATAGGCGCGTCCGGCATCCCAATAATAACAGCCCTAAACAAGATCGACTTAATATCCAAAGAAGAGCTTCAGCAGAAAATGGAAATGCTTAAGGATAAAGCGCCAAAGCCTGTGCCTGTTTCCGCCCTTTATGGGCTTAACCTCGACCAGTTGAAAGAGGAGATAACCCGAACTCTGCCGAGCTTTGCACGGGCATCATTCCACATTCCAGTGACGAGTGAAGCTATATCCTTCATCTCGTGGCTTTTTAACCGTGCAGATGTCCAAAAATTAGAGTACACGGGCAATGAAGCCCACGTTGTTTTTGAGGCTGTTCCATGGTTTGCTGAAAAGGTGGTGAACCATGTCAAGGAGCTCGGAGGAGAAATCGAAAGCTTCCAGCACTGAAAGCCAGCCGAAGGTCTACGTTTTAAGGTGGGGACACCGTCCAAAACGGGACATACGCCTAACAACCCACGTAGCCCTAACAGCCAGAGCGCTGGGCGCTTCGGGCTTCATACTGTCCGACGTAGAAGACGAAAAGATAAAGGCGACGGTGGAAAAGGTTGTGAAAAATTGGGGCGGACCTTTCTATTTTGAAATGGGCGCTCCTTGGAGAAAGGTTGTCAACGAGTGGAAAGCAAAAGGCGGAATAGTTGTCCACTTAACGGCTTACGGAGAAAACATCGAAACAAGCGACGTAATGCATCGAATCAAAGCCCAGGGCAAAGATATCCTAGTCATTGTTGGAAGCCAAAAAGTTCCAGGAGAGTTTTTCTTGCCAACAGTTTCAGACTTTAACGTAGCCATAGGCAACCAGCCCCACTCGGAATGCGCTAGTCTAGCCATCTTTTTGGACAGGTTTTTTGAGGGGAGGGAGCTTACAAAGACCTTTGAAAACGCTAGGCTTGTGATAATTCCTCAAAGAAGGGGCAAAAAGGTCGTTAGGAAAATGGATTCTGAATCTGGGAACGGAAAAGAGATTTAAATTAAGATTTGCAAATAATATAGTGTCAGACATTGGTTCAATGCTTGGACGGAAAAAGGGTCGTTATGTTGTCTGCAATTGACGACGCTACACTGATGAAAGTTGCTGAAGCTTTAGGCGATGAAGAAGCCGTGAAAATAATCGAGATACTAAAAAACTCAGATGAGATTACAGACGACGAAATAGCCAACAAAACCGGGATAAGGCTTAACAATGTGCGCAAAATTCTCTATAAGCTCTATGATCACTCACTAGTAAGCCTAAGAAGGACAAGAGATCCGAAAACAGGGTGGTTTATATTCCACTGGAAACTTCAACCAGATCAACTTGAAGGTTTCATATTAAGCCAAAAACGAAAAGTTTTCGAAAAGCTCAGTATTCGACTAGAATACGAGAAAAACCATGACTTTTATTACTGCTACACTCCGGGGTGTAAGCGAATCCCCTTCGAAGAAGCCATTGAACTTGTTTTCAAATGTCCCACATGCGGCAAGCCGCTTATGCACTACAACAACGAGAAAATAATCAAGGTCTTAACACAAAAAGTTGAACAATTAAGGAAGGAGCTGGGTGAGTGAGAGGCTTCCGACAAGAGAACAGGCCCTTAAGCTTCTGCGGGAAAGCGGTTGTCAAGAAAACGTCATAAAACACTGTGAAGCCGTGGCGGAACAAGCCGTCGAAATAGCCAAAAAATGTCTTGAAAAGGGGATAAACGTTAACCTCGAACTTGTAGAAATAGGCGCTCTTCTCCATGATATTGGAAGGGCGAAAACCCACAGCGTACACCACGCCATTATTGGAATGCAGATTGCAAAAACACTTGGCTTACCGGAACCAATAATCGCCATAATAAAGAGGCATGTAGGCGGTGGAATAACAGCTGAGGAAGCCGAAAAACTAGGATGGCCAAAAGACGTTTACACCCCGCAAACTATCGAAGAAAAAATTGTTGCATATGCAGACAAACTCATAGAAGGCTCAAAAAGAGTTCCAATAGAAGAAACCATACAAAAGTTTTCGAGGGAGCTGCCGCCGACCGCCATCGCCCGGATAAAAAGACTTCGCAAGGAAATGTTAGCCTTAATTGGAGATTGTAAATGATCACAGTTGTACTTGCCTCCAAAATATACACCGAAAAACAGCTACCAAATGTTGAAGAACACCTAAAAACCCTCTTTAAAGGTTTAAAGGTTAAACTGGAAAGCATAGAAATTACGACAGACAGCCGAATTCAAGTGGCTTTTTCAGGTGAAGATGAAAAAGCCGCCTTAAGACTCATAGAAAAAGAGGTTGGCTTAAGTCCAACACGCATAGAAAACTTAAGAAGGTTTTCAACAGTGAGGGGCTATATAGCCAATTTAGGTAAAAGCAAAGAAGTTTCCGTTGACATAGGTGTAACTTACCCCAAAACGTTAAACGCAACAGTCCCATTGCAACGCCTACAAGCCCAACTCGCAGACGGGAGAAGAATCGCCCTGCAAAAAATAGCTGAACTCTACAGTCTTTCAACCAATATGCCCATCACGGTTAAGGTGACAAGTCTAAGCGAAAATAGCATAGAAGCCGAACTAGCCCAAGCCCAACTGTCAACCTATAGAAAATGGATAAAATCCATATTCGACAGACTCATAATTCTAGGAGCATCAATCCAGGAAGTGCGAAAAGCCATAAAGCACGCCGGATGCCAAAACGACATAATAACAGTGGAATCCCTCGGCCTCTTTGAACACGCAGTTGTGTGTAAGCTTGGAACAGACGCCATAGGACTAATCCCAAAAGTTGGCAAACACTTGCAAAACACAAAACTAGAAGCTTTCAAGCCAAGAATAATAATAGAGTTCTTTGGAAACCCCTGCATCATCAAATAGCCAAAAATCCATTGAAAAGGGCACTCCATACTAAGTGGGCCGGGCCGGATTTGAACCGGCGACCTTCCGCACGTCAAGCGGATGTCCTAACCGAGCTAGACTACCGGCCCGAACCTTCTTTTTGAAAGGAAAGTTGATTAAGAAATTTAGAGCTTTCGGTTTTGCAGTCAGAGCTTCCTCAAGATTTTGCTTTGTTCTTTGTAGATTACGGCTGAAGTAAAGATTTAAGATTTAAAATGCATGTGTTTAGAGAGTGACGCGCCGGGATGGCGGAGTGGATAACGCGCAGGCCTTGAGAGCCTGTGGCCCCTCGGGGCCGCGTGGGTTCAAATCCCACTCCCGGCGCCATATCTGTTAAAGCTTCATACCGAAGCCTAACAGTCGCTTCCTTTATTTTCTGCAAGCTTAAGGTTTATGTTCTTGCCAATAGGTTTAATTTAGACGGTTTTAATTGTGGAGTCTTAATTGCAAAAGTTGGTGATTGCATGTTTGATAGGTTGGTGATGCTTCCAGGGCCGACAAATGTTCCAGAGCGTGTTTTGCGTGCAATGGTTAGGTCGATGATGGATCATAGGGGCGTGGATTTTCACGAAATCTATTCCCGAATTGAGGAAAACCTAAAGTATGTTTTTCAGACGGAAAATGATGTTTTTGTCCTTTCAGCTTCCGGAACCGGAGGCGTTGAATGTGCAGTAAGCAACATAGTCAATCGTGGAGAAAAAGTAATTGTTCCAGTTTATGGAGTTTTCAGCAAACGATTGGCTGAAATTGTTAAGCGGCGGGGAGGAGTACCCGTAGAGGTTGAACTACCCTTTGGGTCTGCGCCCAAACCCCAGCATATTGTAGACGTTATTGAGAAGGAGGAGGATGCCAAAGCGGTTTTCATAGTCTACAATGAAACTTCAACAGGGGTTGTGGTTCGCGAACTTCCAAAGATTGCGAAAACGGTGAAAGATAAAGACATGCTAACGGTTGTGGATGCTGTTTCAGTCCTCGGCGGGGACGAACTTCTAGTTGACAAGTGGAAAATAGACGTGTGTGTGGCTGGAAGCCAAAAATGCTTAGCTTGTCCTCCAGGGCTTTCGTTGATTTCGGTAAGCAATGATGCTTGGGAGAAAATAATGGAAACTGAAAACAAACCATTATACTTCGATTTAACATTGATGAAGGAATATGGGGCCAGCAAGGAGATGAGGGAAGAGGGACTGGAGAAAAGCATTGAAAGACATAGAAGATGCGCAAACGCCTTCTACAATGCTATAGAAGCCTTTGGAATGTCCACGTTTCCAAAAGAGAAGGAAAACCGCTCAAACACCGTCATAGCTGTTAACGTTCCAGAAAACGTTAATGAAAGCCTTGTGCGTAACATAATGCAAGATAAATACAAAGTGGTTATCGCAGGCGGAATGGGTAGGTTGAAAGGTAAAATTTTCAGAATTGGGAGCATGGGGAAAGTGACACTGGCAGAAGTTGTTACAACGTTAAATGCTTTTGGAAACGCGTTGAAAGAGACCGGATACAACGTTAACATTGAAGTTGGAATAGAAGCAGCAATTAAGACTTTTAGCCAACCTTTCTAGAACTTAACGCATTCTTGACATGGACCTTCACAAATGCCTTTTCGATCATGCCTAAACAGTTGGATTATTTTTGTTGCGACGTCTATGGACGCCCTCTTTTGGGCTTCTGGAGTTTGAGCGCCTGTGTGGGGGGTGCACACAACATTTTGCATCCTAATAACAGCGTAATCGTCAGGCGGTTCTTTTTCATAAACGTCTAACGCTGCCCCCGCCACTTTTCCAGTTTTTAAAGCTTCGAAGAGGGCGTTTTCGTCTACAATAGCCCCTCTAGACGTGTTTACAAGGTA
Source organism: Bathyarchaeia archaeon (assembly GCA_038843545.1). GTDB lineage: Archaea > Thermoproteota > Bathyarchaeia > Bathyarchaeales > Bathycorpusculaceae > DRVP01. Next base: position 4,865 of record JAWBRY010000058.1, read on the forward strand.
GACGCCGTCCTTCATCTTCATTATTTCATCCTTGCCTATCATGTGATATGTCTGCTCCGTCAGCGGAACGTGGAGTGTAATTATGTCGCTCATGCTAAGAAGCTCATCAAAAGACACGAGTTGGGCGTCCAGCTGCTTCACGCTGTTTTCCAACGGCTTGTTTAAATCATATATCAGAATCTTCATTCCGAAAGCTTTGGCAAGCTGCGCCACCTTCTGGCCTATTCTTCCAAAACCTACTATGCCAATGGTTTTGTCCCGCAGCTCCCAGCCTTTAACTTCATTCTTTATCCATTTTCCCTTTTTCATCTCATGATCTGCTCGAGGTATTTGTCTGGCAAGAGACAAAATTAAACCCATCGTCAGCTCCGCCACAGAGTTGACTACGGCGTCCGGTGCACAAATGACTTTCACTCCATTTTTCTCTGCGTATTCAACATCTATGTTGTCTACGCCGGCTCCAGCCCGAGCTATTACCTTAAGGTTTTTGCCTGCGTCTATGATTTCCTTCGTCACCCTTGTTCTGCTTCGAACGATCAAAACGTCGCAGTCAACAACATCCTTCTTCAGTTCATCATAGTTAATCTCAGGCTTGTTTTCAACTTCAAATCCGAACTCTTGAAGAAGCTTTATACCTTCTTCATCTATTGGATCGCATACAAGAACCTTTGGTTTCACTTTTTCCCCGCCGGCATTTTTACTTGCTTGAGCTTGTTTTTTACGGATAAATTCCTCGATTATGGGTAACGCTTCGTCAAGTCTTTCAGCATTTACGGTTGCCTTTGCGTATTTTGTGAGGACTGGCGCTGGGTTGAAGGCTATCCCAAGTCCAGCTTTTCTGATCATGTTTACATCGTTAGCGCCGTCGCCTATGGCAATCACATTTTCCATGATAACACCGTAACGTCTAGCCAGGCTTTCCATGTGGGCATCCTTGTTGGCGTCAACTATTACTTCAACGCCTGCAAGCTTGCCGTCCTCAAAAACCAACTTATTCGCCACGGCGAAGTCTAGCCCAAGCTCATCCTTAACTCCGTCCACAACGATGTCAAAACAGCCCGTTATAACCCCAACTTTAACGTTTCCAAACCTTTTTAAAACATTGATAAACTCACGTGCACCTGGAAAAAGTTTTAGGGCCTTGGCCGCCTGCAGACATTTTTCGTATTCAACCCCTTTGAGCAACTCTATTCTCTGGTATAGGGTCTCTTTCCATTCTGAACGTCCTTCAAGGCTTTCCCTAGTCAACTTCTCTACAGCATTTTGTTTACCGACAATTCTAGAGAGTTCTAGGAGAAATTCGCCCTTTACAAGCACGCCTTCAAAGTCAAGAATCACCAGAAACATGGTATACGCCTCGCAGAATTGAGACATTACAAGCTAAGCAAACTAGAAGGCTGAAAGCGGTTTTCAGTAGGATTGGCGGTGCATCGCCATCGAACATCAGAAATGATGTTGGTCAATAAAAACCTTTCTGTCCTGCTAAAATATAGACGCTGTTATAGGGCTTTAGCACTCGTCTTTAATGGTTTCAAGCATCTTATACATGCATTCGTATGCCCTGAAATACTGTGGATCTGCCTCTGCCAGTTCATTCTTCAAAATTGTTATTTTCTCAACAAGCGCTGTTTTTTCCTTCTGTCTTACTACTTCCAACCATTCGCTGGTTTTCTTTAGTAGGAGCTCCCCAAGTTTGCCCATTTCCGGAAGTTTCATTTGTATGCTTGTGGCAAGCTCGGTTTCCTCCGAGATAACAGCTTCCACTAAAGTCAGTAAAAGTTTGTAGCTAATCCCGGAAACTTTCTTCGCTTTTTCAAATTCTCCGATGCTCAGTAATGTGTCGCAGACCACGTGGCTTAAAAAATACGGAAGCCCTATGACGATTGACATAATCCTGTCATGTTCCTGTGGAGTCATGAAGAAAACGTTGGCGCCTTTGCTTTCAAGCCATTTTCCAAAATCCTCGGCTAGGGCTTGCTCTTCAACATTTGTCGGTGTTAAAACGAAATTTTGGCCTTTTAGGCTTTTGGCGCCCGGCCCGAACATTGGATGGGTGCCCAATGTAACGGCGTTACTTATATACTTGTGCATTATGTTCACGGGGGCTTCCTTAACGGAACATATGTCCATCAATTCTTGCCAGGGTCGAATGTGGGTGCTGATCTCCTTGATTACATCTTCAAAGTTGTCTATGGGCACGCATACGAGGATTCTGTCTGCGCTTTCCACAGCTTTCACGTTGTCAGCTATTTCAACGTTTAACTCCTCCTTCAGTTTTTGCAGTTTTTCCTTATCCCTATCCGAGGCAACAACCGTGAAGCCTTGTTCCTTAAAGAATTTTGCAAACCATCTTCCCATTCGCCCAGCGCCTATTATCGCAATTCTCATTTAAAGGCCTCTGCAATTATCTTAAGGCCAAGTTCAATTTCATCGTCCGGAACTGTCAAAGAAATCCTGAAATGTTCAGGGTAATCGCCAAACGAGGTTCCCGGCACAACGGCCACGCCCTTATCTAGGAGGTTAAAGGTGAACATTTCTGAATTTAACCCGTCAAGCTTTGGAAAAACGTAGAAGGGTGCCTCCGGCTTTGTAAACTTCAATTTTGTGTCTGAAAGTATTTTATGGGCTAGGTTCGCTCTTTTTTGGTAGCTTTCCCGCATGGCTTTAATCACTTGATGTCTTAACTCTAAAGCCTTTAGGGCTGCTTCTTGTATGAAAACGGGAACATTTGTCAATGTTATCTGGTTAAGCTTGATAATTTTGTCCGTTAAGGCTTTATCTGCGATGAGGTAGCCTATCCTCCACCCGGTCATGGCAAAAGTTTTTGAAAAGCTCCTAACCACTACGTGTTCGCCTTCATACTCGAGAAGGCTTTTCGTCTTAACAAAACTTATGTCCGCGTAAACTTCATCAGCCAAAATCTTTATTCCTTTCTCGTTTGCCAAGCTAACCATTTCTTCTACAACTTTTTCATTCATCACCTTGCTTGTAGGATTGTTTGGATTGTTGAGTATTATAAGCTTCGTTCTACCGTCAATGAGCTTTTCAAGCTCTTCAATGTCTACCTCCCAATTTGATTCAAGCCTCGTTTTTATCAGTTTAACGTCGACGCCCAAGCTTTTAGCCGTCAAGTCATAAGCTGTCCAATGG
>JAWBRY010000059.1:0-890 GCA_038843545.1 Bathyarchaeia archaeon
GCCAAGCTCTAAAGCTTTGGAAACGCCGACGGTCATGCCTCTGTCCTTGAAAGAACCTGTGGGGTTTGCCCCCTCATTTTTTACGTATATGTTTTTGATTCCCAACTCCTTGGCGAGTCTTTCACATTTATACAGCGGTGTGCCTCCCTCGTTTAAAGTAACAATTTTGGTTTCGTCAAAAACTGGCAAGAACTCCTTGTACTTCCACACTGAAATCGGCCTTAGTCTCCAGTCTTCCTTTTCAATTTTTTCCCTCAACGCTTTTTCGTCAATTTGCACCTCGATTAAGTCGCTGCACTTCTTGCAATTGTATATTATCTCGTTGATGGGATAATCCGCACCGCATCCGATACATCGCATGAAAATCATTTTTCCTCCCTCTCAACAATTCTGGCGCCAGGTCCAGGCTTAGTGATTATTGCTTCGCAACGTATCCCGTGAACTTCGAAGCCTTCTTTCATGGCTTCTGCCACCTTGTCTTCCACGTTTTTTGAAGCGTCAACAAGTGCCAGGATGGAAGGACCTGCCCCGCTTATTGCGACGCCTAGCGCTCCGGCTTCTAGGGCTCTCTTTTTCACATCAGAAAATCCTGGAATTAAGCCAGCCCTGTATGGTTCAGCGATTAAGTCGTTCATTCCCATCCCCATTAGAGTTAAGTTGTTCGTTAAAACACCGGAAATGAATGCTGCCGCCTTTGCAATATTGTGTACAGCATCGGAAAGTGCAACATATCTGGGGAGAACTGAGCGGGCTCTATGTGTCTCCAGCACCATTTCCGGAATGGCTATGACAAATTTGGCGTTGTCGGGCATGGAAAGCTGCATAACTTCGAAGGGTTCATGTGAAACTATTGCCGTAAAGAATCCCATGTTGGTCGAGGATACGGTGTC
>JAWBRY010000059.1:900-7487 GCA_038843545.1 Bathyarchaeia archaeon
GGATACGTTGTCGGCGTGGGGGACGCCAGCCGCCGCGATTTCGCCTAGCGACGCAAATTTTATGAGCTCTTTGTAGGTTAAGCCAAGCCCCAAAGCTTCGTTTATGGCTAACGCTGAAGCCGCTGCGCTTGCTGCACTGCTGCCTAATCCACTTCCAGGCTTTATGCCCTTTTCAATGTTTATAATTAGCCCGCAACTTTTTCCAGAAGCCTTCAGAAGAGCCTCCGCAACTATCCCGGCGGTGTTTTCCTCGGGCTTCGTTGGGATAAGCTCTGAACTTCTTCCCTTCACAATAAGCTGAACTTTTTTGTCTCCCTTTACTACGTCGATAGAAACTCTGTCAGACAACGCATCTAATGCGACTCCAAAAACATCAAATCCAGCGCCTAGATTTGCCGATGTCGCTGGAGCTACAGCTTCTACGTGGCTGAAAACCGGCAAGTTTCCAGCTTTTCTATTTCCATGAGCGATGGCAGAGAACTGGAACCTGAAAACCGTGCTCACTTTCTATTTCACCTCCAAAAACCAGACGAAAGCGGAGCCCAAAACCGGAGAACTTGTTCGCGCCTTCGTCTGGTCCCCTAACTAGTTCCGGTTCCGGTGGTTGTGGTTCCGGTCAGTATGGCAGGTGTTAGGGGACCAGACGCTTTCAAGGCTAAGCCACGGCGGAAATCTCTCAAAATTTTCTATATAAGCTTTACGGATTATTGTTTTAACTGTGGAAACAAATTTTGCTCGATGAGAAGTTTAATTTGCCTGAGGGTTGCTTTGCTTTAAAAGTTCTCTCTTCATCAGTAGCTTGTTTATGCCGTTAATCATGGCTTCGACGCTTGCATTAACTATGTCCTCGCCCGCACTGCTTGCTGAAACGATGTTGCCCTGATCATCTTCAACCTTTATCATAACCTCGGCAATGGCGTCTGAACCACCCGTTATTGCTTCGAGTCTGTACTCTTTTAGCCTAACGCCCACCAGCTTGTCCACGATTCTTTGTATGGCCTTTATTGCGGAGTCCACGGGGCCGACACCTGTTTCGGTTGCAACATATTCTTTGTCGTGGATTGTCAGTTTAACCGAAGCCATGGGCGTTGTTTCGCTTCCAGTAACAACTGTAAATCCTAACAGTTTAACGACGTTTTTCTCCGGAATTCCCGTCACGGCTCTTGCTATGGCGAAGAGATCTGTGTCCGTTACGGGTTTACCCTTATCGCCCAAGGCTTTCACACGCTTAAAGATCTCGTTTAGCTGGTCGTCGGTAACATATATCCCTACAGCTTCAAGCTCGGCTTTCAATCCCTGTCTTCCCGCATGCTTGCCTGCAACCATTTTCCTTTTTCTCCCAACCATTTCAGGTTTGAGGGGTTCAAAGGTTTCTGGTTTCGTCACAACCCCCTTGGTGTGTATCCCAGACTCGTGGGCGAAGGCGTTTTCGCCGACAATTGCCTTATTGGGTTGAATGGGGATTCCCGTTATTCGTGATACAAGCTTTGACGTTTCATACAGCAGCTTTGTGTTTATCCCAGTTTTCTTTTTATATATCACGTGGAGAGCCATCACAACTTCTTCCAAGGCGGCGTTGCCTGCCCTCTCGCCTAAGCCGTTCACCGTTACGTGGACTTGGGTCGCTCCGCCTTCAACTCCCGCCAGAGAGTTTGCCACAGCCATTCCGAAGTCATTGTGGCAATGCACACTTATTGGAACCTTTATGACCTTTTTAAGCTCGCTTATGAGGCTTCTCATAAAGCATGGGCTTGCAACCCCAACAGTGTCTGGTATGTTTATTCTATCAACCTTACATTCCTGCGCCACCAGGCATATTTTCTTGAGAAAGTCCAAATCTGTTCTGGTCGCGTCCATTGGCGAAAACTCGCAGACGAATCCGTGATCCTTAATGTACTGAATAATCTCCTCAGTTTCTCTTAACACTTCTTCACGTGTGCTATTTAGGACGTATTTTATTTGGATGTCTGATGATGAGATAAACGTGTGAATGGAGTCTACCTCACATCTCATTGCTATGTCTACGTCGCTTTTCATCGCTCTTGCAAGAGCGCAGATCTCCACTTTCAATCCTGCTTCAGCAATTCTTTTGACGGCTTGAAATTCGCCTTCGGAAGCCGATGGGAAGCCCGCCTCGATTACGTCTACTCCAAGCTTGTCCAGTTGTATGGCTATCTCCAACTTCTCGTCTGGCACTAGAGAGACTCCTGGTGTTTGCTCTCCATCCCGCAGAGTTGTATCGAAAATTCGAATATATTCCGCCATCTTAATCAGCCCCAACCAGCGCCCTTAATTTCTTTAGCGATGGCTTCACCCATCTCTATGGTGGTTAGTGAACCGCCCAAGTCTGGAACAGTTAAGCCTTTCCTTATGACCTCTGCAACGCCCGTGTCGATTGCTTGGGCGGCTTCCATGCACCTTTTATCGCCATATTTTTGCCCCAGCCATTCAAGCATCATTTTGGCTGCCAAGATCATGGAGCACGGGTTGGCTGTGTGTTTTCCCACCCGTGTGGGCGCTGATCCATGTACAGGCTCAAAGATTGCGTAGTCATCACCTATGTTTCCACCCGGAGCTATTCCTAAACCTCCAACAAGCTGGGCGGCTTCGTCTGACAGTATGTCTCCAAACATGTTTGTGGTCACTATCACGTCGTAGTTTTGCGGTTCCTTGATGAGTCTCATGGCTGCGGCGTCAACGTACTGTTCGTTAAATGAAATGTGCGGATACTCTTTAGCCACTTTACGGCAAACCTCTGCAAAGAGCCCACAAGTCTTTCTCATGACGTTAGCTTTGTGGACAGCGGTTACCATACGTTTCTTGTTTCGAACATCGGCGAGTTCGAAAGCTTTTCGAACTATTCTCTCGCATCCTTTCCGCGTTATAACTCTCAAAGCCACAGCCACTTCATCATCGAGCATGAATTCGAGTCCCTTGTAAACGTCTTCGGTGTTCTCCCTAACAATAACCAAGTCAATGTCATCCCTCATGCACGGTGCGCCAGCATACGACTTGACTGGTCGAAGGTTAGCGTACAAATCCAGCATAATTCGAAGCTTGACAATAACGTCTGCAGCGGTTTCCCCCACAGGCCCCTTCAAGCAGACATGCGCCTTCTTGACGGCCTCAACGGTTTCCTCTGGAAGGGCCACACCACGCTTTTCAAGGCAAGAGTCCCCAGCTTCGAGAAATACATATTCAAAATTCAAATTGAACTTTTCCTCAACGGCCTCTAGAACCTTCATTGTTGCCTCGGTTAGTTCTGGGCCTACACCATCACCAGGAATTACGGCAACTTTATAACTTGCCATGTTTTTCAAGCCTCCTTTTCAGATGTTCCACTAAGCCGCCAGCACTTATGATTTCTAAAATGAAGCCTGGAAGCTTAGAAGCTTGCAACCTTAAATTTTTTGTTAAGTTCACTATTTCGCCCTCGGCTAAGTCGACGAGAAGTTCGTCGCCGTTGCTCGTTTTTTCGAGGATCTGGGCGCACTCAATCACGGGCAGTCCAATGTTTATGGCGTTCCTGTAGAATATGCGGGCAAACGATTTGGCAATAATACACTTGACCCCAGCGTGTTTCAGGGCGATGGGAGCATGTTCACGGCTTGAACCGCATCCAAAATTTTTACCTGCGACTATTATGACGCCCTCCCGCGCCCTCTCATAGAATTTTGGGTCTAACCCTTCCATGGCATGTTTCGCTAGCTCATTGGGGTCTAGTGTGGTCAAGTATTTGCTTGGAATTATGACGTCAGTGTTGACATTGTCTCCAAAAATGACTGCTTTGCCCTTGATCTCCACCCTCACAGCCTCCTCGGATCCGTAATTTCACCTTTCAAGGCGGAAGCCGCAACGGTTGCTGGAGAAGCCAAATATATTTTGGCTTTTGGGCTTCCCATCCTTCCAGTAAAATTTCTATTTGAAGAACTTATGCAAGTTTCGTCTTCTGCTAGCAGTCCCATGTGGCCGCCAAAGCATGCGCCACAAGTGGGGTTGCAGATGCATGCACCAGCCTCCGCAAGAGTTTCCAATATTCCCTCCCTCAAAGCTTGTAGGTAAACTTCATGGGATGCCGGTGTGACTATAAACCGCACACCTTTCTTGACCTTTTTGCCCTTAACAATCTCCGCTGCCATTCTTAGGTCCTCGATCCTGCCGTTAGTGCATGATCCAATAAAAGCTTGGTCGATGGGTGTGCCCTCAACTTCTGAAACAGGCTTAACATTATCAACAGAACTGGGGCAGGCAACTTGCGGCTCCAAAGAGCTAACATTAAAGTCGATTACTTTTTCATAATGGGCATCCACATCGCTCTTGAGCGGTTCAACATGCTTGTCAGTCCTATTTTTGATGTAAGCCATCACCTTTTCGTCAGGGTTGATTATCCCGGTTTTCGCTCCAGCCTCTACAGCCATGTTGCAGATGGTCAATCTATCGCTCAAGCTCATGTCTTTGATGGCTGGCCCATCAAACTCCATGGCCTTATAGCTGGCTCCGTCAGCCCCAATCTGGCCGATGATGTTTAATATAAGGTCTTTTGCGCCGACAAACTTCTGGAACTCTCCAGCAACATTAAACTTTATGGTTTCTGGAACTTTTAGCCATATTTTGCCAGTGGCGAAAACAGCGGCCATCTCCGTTGAACCTACTCCTGTTCCGAAGGCTCCCAAAGCCCCGTAAGTACACGTGTGCGAGTCAGCTCCCACAATTAATTCGCCGGGTCTAACGTGGCCCTTCTCCACCATTACTTGGTGGCAAACGCCGCCAGAACCCACGTCATAAAAAAATGGGATGTTTTGCTCTTTCGCAAACTTCCTCACGATTTTATGGAGTTCCGCCGACTTAGTAGACTCAGCTGGAACTTGATGGTCTAAAACCATGACTATTCTGCTTTTGTCCCAGACTTTACTCACGCCAATTTTGTAGAATGTTTCAATTGCTAACGGGCCGGTTATGTCATTGACCATGGCCATGTCTACGTTTGCCTCTATAATCTCCCCCGGGGAAACCTCCCTTCGGCCGGAGGCTCTTGCTAAAATCTTTTCGGAGATGTTCATTCGTTCCCTCTGCTGTCTATTTTTCGAGCCCAGCCATTTTCCTTATAAACCTGCCAACTTTTTCCAGTTCGTGGTTTTCCATTTCCCTCATCAGTTTTTTCAGGTTATTTTCGCCTTTCCTGTGTTCTTCTATCCAATCTTTGGCAAAGGTTCCGCTTCTAACGTATTCAACAACCTTCCGCATGTTTTCTTTGACATGACCATCTATAACCTTTGGACCGACCGTCAAACCACCATACTTAGCTGTGTCTGAAACTGCCTGTAGCATCCCAATAATCCCCTTTTGGTAAATCAAGTCCATTATCAGTTTGGCTTCATTGCAAGCCTCAAAATATGCCAGCTCCGGTGGGTACCCGCTCTCCACAAGTACCTCGAACCCATTTTTTATGAGCTCGATCAGTCCACCCACGAGAACTGTTTGTTCGCCTATTAAGTCGCTTTCAGTTTCATCCTTAAACGTTGTCTCTATAACCCCTGCCCTTGTGCACCCAAGCCCCCTTGCAATTGCCAAGGCTGTCTCTCTGGCCTTTCCGCTGAAATCCTGGTGAACAGCTATAAGCGCTGGTACGCCGAAACCTCCAACGAAAGTTTCTCTAAGCCTCGGTCCCGGGCTTTTTGGGGCGACCATAATGACGTCAACGTTTTTTGGGGGGACGATCTGCCTAAAATGAATGTTGAAGCCGTGTGCAAAGTCTAGGGTTTTTCCCTCAGTCAAGTTGGGGGCTATTGACTCCCTGTAAGCCTTTGGTTGACTCATGTCCGGTATTAAGAAGAGTATTATATCGCCCCTTTCCGCGGCTTCCGATATAGAGTAGACTTCAAACTCATCCTCGCGGGCTTTATTCCACGATCTGCCTTCTGGTCTAAGGCCCACTATAACTTTTAGGCCTGAATCCCTCAAGTTTTTTGCCTGCGCTTCTCCTTGACTTCCATATCCTATTACGGCTATGGTTTTGTCTTTTAATGGATCTAAACTAGCATCTGAATCAAAATACACTTTTACCATTTTATTCACTACCTCCTATACTACTTGTGACTTCACCTCTCGGCAAGGCTGTAATTCCGGTTCTGGCGATTTCTTTAATCCCGTAAGGCTTTACAACGTTTATGAAGGCGTCTATTTTATCTGGGTCGCCTGTAACTTCAACGGTTAACGATTTATGCGAAACATCCACAACCCGTCCCTTGAAGATCTCCGCATAATTAACTATGTCCGTTTTCGCCCTATAATCCGGAGCCGCCACTTTCACCAAGGCTAGCTCACGAATAACGGTATTTTTCGGATCCAGTATGCTCACTTTAACAACTTCGATAAGCTTTCTCAACTGTTTAACAACTTGTTCCACAATTTTTTCGTCTCCGCCGACCGTAATAGTTATCCTTGCAAGTTCTTTCTTTTCGGTGGGGCCAACGGAAATGCTCTGAATATTAAAGCCCCTCCTTCTAAACAAGTTTGAAACCCTAAAGAGCACTCCGGGCTTATGTTCAACAATTGCTGAAACGATATACTCTTGTGTTGTATTCTTT
>JAWBRY010000060.1:0-7365 GCA_038843545.1 Bathyarchaeia archaeon
GATTCGGCTCAGGATATAGCTGAAAAATTGGAGAAGCAGATTGCCGAGACTAAAAGCACTTTGGGCGAGTATCTGCGCCGCCTAGACGAGATTAGGGCTTTAGCCGAGAAATCCAAGAAGATCCGCGAGGTTGTCATGAAGTTGGCGGGTAAAAAGGCGGCTACCGAAAGCCTTGGCGAAATCACCGTTGGCAGTTTAACCGTAGTTTTGGACGCAAACCCCTTCCATGAGTTGACAGCCATCGAGCAGGTGGTGCGCAGCTATCAGGAGAGGTTGTTAACACTGCAGAAGGCCCGCGAAGCCCTGAAATGGCTGGACCAGCTCGGCGACACTGAAGGCCTAAAATACATTGTTTTGGAAAACGACGGCGTGCCGGAGCGTATCCTCTTCAAAATAACCTAGAAAACCATAGGCTTTAAAGGTGAAATTCATGGAGTCCGACGAAATCTATTCGATAGCCTTAAAAAACGTTCTAGAGGAAGTGCGGAAAATCTGCCCGGAGGTTCAGCACGCCTTCGTCTACAATGAGAACGGCGAAATAGTGGCTGGAGACGCTGAAACCCCGCAGAAGGTTATGGTCCAAGTGGTGGACGCCTTCGACGATATCCTTGAAAGGGCTGAAGCCCTGGGCGGCGTTGAAGCCGTAACCCTAAAAGGCGACATGGGCACCGTTAAACTCTACCATTTTAACGGGCATTATCTTGTCATGGTTTACTCTGCAAAAGCCGACGTGGGCTACGTGGACACCATTGTCCGCGTCCTATACCCAACAGTTCTAAAAGTGCTGGAAAACCTCAGCCCTACCCCCACCAAACAACCCATCCAACCCGTGTCAGAGCCTGTACCCCAAAAGCCTCAGCCTGAACCCGAACAGCCCATCGTGAAACCCGCCGAGGAGCCCGCGAGGGAAATAGAAGAATCTGAGGGAGAGTTGCCGAAAGCCGAACAAGCCCCTGAAATCATCCATGAACCCATCCCAGAGGTTCCAGCTGTTCAGCTCATAGTGGAAAACATTGGCGGTTTACTGGTGCCGTCGGACACTGTGCGGGTTGACAGTGAAACCCTCTCCGGCTGGGAAAACACGTTTGAAGGCAAAAAGATCGAGTATGTTGAAGTTGAAACCTTTGAGGGGAAAACAGCCCGCTTCAAGGTTAAACCCATAAAAGACGCCAAGTATGCGGGCAAAGGTGTGGTTCAAATACCTGAAAAAGCACAGCTCGCCCTAGAAATAAAGAAGGGTGAACTCGTGAAAGTTAAACCCATAATTGAGTAGAACAGGGGGAACATCATGACAAGGAAAAGGAAGGCCTTAGAGGATGTGGCTGTCGCAGAACCCATAGCGGTGGAAGCCTCAACTCAACCCCCACCCGCAGACCAGCTTAAGGCAATTCTCGAAGAACTAAAGGGCTATGAGGGCGTGATAGGCTATATCCTAAGAAACTCAACATCTGCAACCATAGACCTCAAAGACCCTTTAAAACTCATAGAGTACGCCATCCTATCCTCATCAGCCCTTGACGCCGGAGAAGAACTATCAAAACTCTTCAACCTCGGCGAAGCCAAAAACATCCTTGTGGACGGGAAAGACGCAAAGGTTTTGTCCCTCATGGTCGGCGAAAACAAAATAAGCGTTTTCATGGAGAAAAACGCCGACCTTGAAAACGTTTTGAAAAAGCTCAGCCAGTTTTAGGGGCTGAAAAGGGCTTTCCCCATCATTTTTTGAAAGTTCCTCAATTTCTTTCTGCCATTTTGTTGTTAAGCGATAAATGAGGTGGGCTTCTTCCATCAACCTTATTATTGAAGCCCGTGAATACAGAACTTAGTGAGTAAGGTGGAATGGCTTCAAATCCTCAAAGAATGCAAAAATAACGTTAAAAGGCGGATAGAGCCCTTCCTAAAAACCCCAAGCCAGCCCCAGCCGGACCTTGGCGTGGGCGCGGGCGGAGACCCCATAAAACATGTGGATTTAGCCGCTGAAGAAGCCATAATTGAAACGCTTTTGATGCACGGCTTATCCTTCACCCTCATAAGCGAAGAGTCAGGCGTAAAAATGTACGGTGCAAACCCCGAAAGACACTTCGTCACCATTGACCCAATAGACGGATCGACAAACCTAACCAAGGGCATACCGTTTTACGCCACATCCATAGCCGTTTCAACAAAGCCGGAGCTGCGGACGGTGCACGCGGCCTTGGTGGCAGACCTCTTCCACGACGTGACATACACAGCCATAAAGGGCGCCGGTGCAAAACGCGACAACCAAGAGGTGAAGCCGTCTAGGCAGGCGGATTTGGCCGAGGCGGTTATAGGCGTAGACCTAAACACGTACAAAGTTCGGGAGATAGTTCCCCGCATAACAAACCTAATAGAGCGGACAAAACATATCCGCCACTTGGGCGCCAACGCCCTAGAACTATGTTATGTGGCGGATGGAACCATAGACGCCTTCATAGACATTAGGGGCAAACTGCGCGCCACAGACACGGCGGCCGCATGGCTAATAATACGGGAGGCTGGAGCAAAAATAACAACGCCTAAGGGCAAACCCTTAAACGCCAAATTGGACCCCAATGAAAAACTTGCCTTTGTGGCTTCAGCAAACAAGAAAATCCACGAAACGATACTAAGCCTCCTAAAGCCCTAAAAGGAAAAAGCCATGATAACGCCCTTAACGCCCCACCCTGCAGTCCTCGTGAAGACAAGGGAAACCCGAACCCTTGTTGCGGCAGACCTTCACATCGGATGGGAAATAGCCCTATCCGAAAAAGGCATCCACGTACCAACCCAAGCCACAAAGCTTCTGGAAAAACTGAAAACCCTCATAAAGACCTACAAGCCTGACAAGCTTCTAATTCTCGGCGACGTGAAACACACCGTGGCAACGGCTGAACTCGGCGAGTGGCAAGACATCCCAGAATTCTTCAACCAACTTAAAGGGCATATAAGCGAAATCCAGATAATCCATGGAAACCACGATGGAAACCTTGACCCGCTGCTCCCGGAAGGCATAAAAATCCTCCCATCCTCCGGCACGGTGATAGGTGATGCAGGCTTCTTCCACGGGCACCGCTGGCCCTCACCAGCCCTTCTAAAATGCAAAACACTCGTGATGGGTCATGTCCACCCAGTCATTGTTCTCCGCGACCCAGCCGGCTTCCGAATAACGCGGCAGGTTTGGGTTAAAGCCAAATGCAACCCAGACCAGCTGGCGGAAATACTGCTCCAGAAACATGGGATAAAGATTGAGGAAAACCCCCAAAAAACACTGCTTAAACATTATAAAGTGAAACCCAAAACCAGCCAGCTTTTCATAATGCCATCCTTCAACGAATTCTTAGGCGGAAAACCATTAAACGAAGCAGAAACAGCCGAAAGCGAGAAAATTGTCGGTCCAATCCTCCGCGCAGGGGCCGTGGACTTGAAAAACGCTGAAATATACCTTTTAGACGGAACCTTCCTTGGCTATTTAAGCCAGCTTGAAGTTTTCGGAAAGCCATAAACCTTAATAGAAAAGGCTCCCTACCTCCTTTAGAGGTGTAATTATGCCTGAAGAGGAAGATTTTCCAGAATGGTTTAGGAGGCGGCGTTTCCCATTCTTTGGAAGCTGGTTCTTCGAGGACATTGACCGCATGTTCCGCGAAATAGAGAAGATGATGGAGGAAGAGTTTAAAGCCTTCACCTCCCGAGTCCCCAAAGACTATGTTAGGGAACGCAAACTTCCAGACGGCTCAACCATACGCGAGTGGGGACCCTTCGTCTACGGCTACAGCATCCGAATAGGGCCGGACGGCAAACCCGAAATCCGCGAGTTCGGCAACGTCAAACCAAGCCGCTATGGACCAACAGTCAAAGAAGAACGCGAACCACTAGTGGACATTGTTGAAACAGACAACGAAATCCACGTGGTGGCAGAGCTACCCGGCGTGGAGAAAGATGACATAAAACTCCACGGAACCGAGGACACCCTAACCATAAGCGTTGACACCCCACAGCGGAAATACTACAAGGAGATTACGCTTCCAGCCAAGGTCAACGTGAAGGAGGCAAAAACCCAGTACAAGAACGGCGTCCTGGAGGTTAAGCTTCCGAAGATAAAGGAAGAGAGGAAACCGAAAGGCGAACCAATAAAAATAGATTAGCCGCCTCACACCCTTTTCCTTTAGCGGTTTAAGCTTGTATCCTCCATGAGCGCCAACTCCGAAACCGACATTTTAAACGTCATATGCACGGAAGTCAAGGCGGAAGGCAAGCTGACAGGGAAAACCCTAACAAGGCTTTATGAGATTTTTGGGCAACGCTTTGCAAGGGCCTACGAAGCCCTAAAAGAAAACCGCGTCAAAAAATACATTTTCAAGCCCAGCGGCAGAGTGGTCTGGGTTGTGGTCGGCAAGGAACGCGACTACCTAATAATGCCCGAAGCCGAATTCTGCACATGCGACGACTTCTACTTCCGCGTCCTAGACCGAAAAATCCACCTATGCTACCACCTCATCGCCCAGAAAATAGCCAAAAACCTAGGCTGGTACGAGCAAATAGACAGCGACGACGAACTCTACGAAACATTAATGCGGGAATGGCTGAAACCAACACCTTAAATATTTAAACTCAAACTAAAAAGACTAGCCAAGAGGAACAAGCCATGAACATCGGAGCATACTTCGAAACCATAAAATACATTCTAATGACCGTTTCCTTCATCGTTCTAGTTTTCATATTCCTACACATAATTTACGGCGGAGAGGAGGAAAAACCTAGTTAGAGGAGACCCTCCCAACAGCCCTTCACATCGCGAACAGCATTATCAAACCCAAAACCGCCAGCACTATTGCAAAAAGTATAAGCCAGTGGGCTTCCGGGCCGGCGCCGAAAACTATTGGGAAAAACCATATGAAAACGATGCCTCCAATGCTCGATGTTCCAGTTCCGGGGAAAAGCGCAGCTGCAACCAGAAAAACAACACCAAGAAGTGTTATGAATAGGCCTATGAAAAACAGGGTGAGAAAACGTTTAAACCATTTCGCCTCCTGTTCTTCAACGGGCTCCGCCATCGCCTTACCTCCATAGCAGATGCAAGACCACAAACAAAGTGAATGCGATTATTGTTAGGATTATTGAAAGCAGGAGCACCGCCTTTATGGACTCTTTATCCGTGCCAAAAACTATTGGAAGGGGTCCAATTATCAAAGCTCCGCCGCCCCTAACCCTGCTGCCCTTAACGCTTGAGATGAGGAGCAGAGCGAAGGCTGCAACAAAAACCATTATGCCCACTAGAATCATGACTACGCCGAGGCTGTAGAAGGTGTCTGCGTCAAGCGTCAGCCACGTTAAAGCCATTCCCAAGCCCATTCTACATCTGAGCAACTGTGGCTTTTAAGCATTTTAGATGGAGAGGGGCGCAAAGTAAACTGTTAAGGCGGCGGCGAAGGTCGCTATGAATGATGGTATTAGGTACTTGTAGATTTTTCCAAGGGAGGTTTTGAAGTAGTTGGCTGTGAAAGTGAAGCATAGATGGGTTGGCCCCAACGTGTATCCGAGGTAGGCGCTAATGTAGAGGAGCGCTGAGGTTTTAGATGTGAACGTTAATACATCGGCTAGAATTGAAACGCTTAGGGCTATCGCCCCTGACGGGCTGCCCATTAGGAAGCCAAGTCCCATTGGGATAACAGTCAACAACACAAGTATGTTTGCGCCTTGCCCATTTGAAGCCAAGGGCTGGAAAATTTCAGCTATGCCTGCGGCCTTCATAATGTTTCGGAGGAGGAAGGCGCCGTAGGCGGCTAGGGTTACGTCGTAGATCCCCCAGCCCCTCAATGGTTTCACGAACGTTTTAGGGTTTAACCGTGAAGTTATGGCTAGAAAGGCTAGCCCTGCAAAGGTTGCCGTTAAAACGTCTAGACCGAGTTTCGAGAGTTCAGGGTTTATGATGTTCATGAGGACGGCTACAACTATTGTGGTTAGGATGGGTGAAAAGGCTGAAACAAACTCCTTAAACTTCAAAATTTTGTTTGGTTTCTCCGTTTCAGCCTCAACCGTTTGGCTTGGGGTTTCCCTGAAGCCTATAAGGAAGCCTACAGCCACCATTACGGCAACCGTTGGGATTTGAAGTAATAGTATGGAGAAGAGGGGAACCCTTGTTAAGGCTGCGGTTATTATGAGTATTTGGCTGAGTGGGTAAACCGGGAAGATTGTGTGCCTAAACCAGTGATTTATAAAGGCCTTTTTTTCGGGCGGCAATTTTAGTTTTTCTCCTTCCGTGTCCACTAGGGGGGCTGACATGAGGGCGCCGCCGGAGACTGGCAGAAACCCTATTAATGCTGGAAGAGTGCTTAACACGATTTTGGTGTTTTTGACTAATCCGCTTACGCTTTCGCTTAGTTTCGCTATCTCGCCTGTTTCCTTGTAAAGCTGGCTCAGCCACATAATTCCAAAGGTTGCGAGAATAACCGATAGGGCGAGAACACCGTCAACGGTGGATGGATCCACAGTTGTGTACGCCATGTTTGGGATGCTTTGCCAGTTTAGGGCTAGAAAACCCAAAAACAACACTGTGGCGGTTAACGTTATTCCTAGGCTTACCCGCTTGTAGAGAAGCACGCCTAAAAAGCAGAGGGACAAGGCGATGGCTATCAGCGGACTTAACAGCCCCAGAGTTAAACGCCCCTTCACCTAATACGTGTTAAAAACCAAAATATGATGGCTTACTCTTAATCCTTTCTACAAGCACACCAAATAACACTGGTGCAGCACCTTGAAAGGGAAAGCCTTCATTTCTGGTCCAATTCAAGGAATGGAAAATCGCCAAAGCTACCGGGAAAAGATAAGGCGGATCTGCATCCGCTGTGGCTACGAACCCGTCGACCCATGGCAACGCGAAAAAGTGCTCTATAAAGGCGATGAGCCGGATTGGTGGATGAAAGTTCCACCCTTAGACTTTATAAGGCGGGACTTGGAAGACATCGAGAAATGCGATGTTTTGATCGCTTATATGCCAAGGCTTTCAGCTGGAACATGCATGGAACTTTTCTACGCAAAGTTGAAGGGCAAAAAGACCATATGCATATGTAGGCTTAAAAACCCAAGCCCATGGATAATCGCTCACTCAGACACGGTCATAAAAAGGATTAGGGAACTTGGAGAAGTTTTAAACAAGATAAAGTAAGGGGAGAAAAAGGTTGAGTTTAGCATTTAAACCGTTTCCTGAAGGCTGCGACAACAACGGATATCATCGTTAAAACCGCCATACACATCGGCGCCGTAAACTCTGGAATTACCGTACCGCTAAAGGTCAGCGACAGCACAGTGACAGGCGTGCTGTCTCCTCCGAAAAGGAAAGATCCTTGTAATTGTATAGGTGATGGTCCACTT
>JAWBRY010000061.1:0-7209 GCA_038843545.1 Bathyarchaeia archaeon
TCTACCACATTAACGATTCGCTTCTTTTTTCGGTTTCCACCCTTTCCAAAGTTTTGACCCTCGTGTAAAACTCGTCTAGGGCTTCGTTGAAACTGCCGTAAAACTGGTGTTTCAAGCCCTCATAGAGTTTAAGCTTCAAAGGGGCAACATCTAGAGGCTCGCCCTTCTCATCAAAAATTATGCATGGTTCAAGTTCGCCATCTAAAACTTGGTGGATCAAATCCTTGAGGCAACTGTAGATTTGCTCCATTTGAGAAGTATTTAGGCTGTTGCACGGTTTGGTTTTGCCTATTCCAAGCCTTAAGAGAAGCTCCTCGGCGTATATGCCGCCTATGCCTAAGAAACGGGCAAGGGCTCGAACAACCTCGTTTTTCCCAAAAGCTTTCAAGCCTTCCATAAAGGTTTGCAGGTCCATCTCCAAGGGGTTTTGCCCGCTTGGAGGTGGAAAGGCGAAGTTTTCACCACGCAGTATGTTTCTGTCCCGCATCCGCTTATAGCGTAAAGCCTGCACAATCCTGTTCTCGCCGTCCACTAGGATTATGTTTCCCTCCCCGAAAACCTCGATGACAAGCTTGAAGTTGCCAGTCTTGCCCTTGAAGGATAGGACGACTATACGTTCAAACCTATACTGCTCAATGTTTGTCAGTGTGCTGTTTCTGAGGTGCTTTCTCAAAGCCATGCAGAACGCCGGTGGAACAAGAGGCTTTTCAAGGGCATAGGACGTCAAGTTTAGGCGTCTGCCAGCTTCCAAAACAAGCCTGTAAACATTTTCGCCTCGCCGCAACTTCAAAAGCACAGTTTTCCCATCCAGCTGGTAAACGTTGCCCACCCTAGAGTTTAGAATAGTCTCCCTAAGCTCGCGGACAGCGGCCGCCACGTCAAAACTCCGAAACTCTTTCCTCGGCAAACTTCATCACTTTGAAGATTGTAGACCGTTAAGACTTTAAGCTGTTTATGTATAAATAGAATCTGGAAGTTAGTTCTGGCGAAGCTTTGAGCCGGACAGTCACCTTTAAATTTGGACAAGTCTATAAGTTGCAGAAGTGAAGGTTTATGAAGCCTCTTGAAGCCCTCTACTGGTTTAGATTCGCCTTGGGCATAGTTGCGGCTCTAATATGTGCTGGCTATGATTTGGCGACGAACATTGTCGGCGACAACCTCCGCGTTCTCACCACGGGCATAGCCTTCGCGTTTATTGTTTACGTGCTGTCCTACTACGTGGTCAAGCCTAAGCTTTTATGGAAAGTCGATAACCCCAAGAAAATTTTCACAACGGGAATGGGCGTCTATATTTTGTCTTGGCTTGTTTTCTGGGTGCTTTTATACACCATACTCGCGACGAACATCTAAAGGGCTTATTCAGGAATTTGTTGACGGTTGTTTATCCTCCTCAGAGAGTTTCTGGCCTCCTTCTGCCTCGTTAGAAACGCTTTCGACCCGGGTTTCGCTAATGTTTAGTTTGCTTGCCACCCTTGTGAAGTCTGCCCAGGCTGCAAAGAAGCCTCGGTCAAATTCACCGTGGAGCCTGTTTTTAACATGGTCTAGGAACTCCCTTCTATAGGCTTGCAGGGCTTCCTTGTCGTTTAAGTCAAGCTTTGCAAAGAAAGCGTATGGATCGTTGTTGGATCTTCTGGCAAGAAGCATCCCGTACAAGGCTCTAAAATAGCCCCTGTTCCACTCTGTTTTATGCATTTTCTGTTTAAGCTTCTCCAGTTCACGTTCAGCCTCGGCGAACTGCTTGTTGAGGATTAACTGGAAAAAACGTGTAACGAGGGCTGAGGGCACAGGCATTTCAATGCCCACTTGACTTGACTTTATCCTCCTCGGTAACGTCTTCTATACCATTCTCCGTGATCTTGAAAACTTCCTCCCCTTCAGGCAGGTATGGGCTTGAAACAAGTCTAGCGATGCGGACCGGCCCATGGGCTGTTTTTCTGAGGTATATGCGCGTGTGGCTTGTGTGCCCAACAATGTGTCCGCCAACGGGGTGAATTGCGTCTCCGAAGAAAACGTCAGGCTTCGCCATAACTTGGTTTGTTACAACGGCCACGGCGTTAAAGGCTCTTGCCAAACGTATGAGTTTGTGCATGTGTTTGTTTAGTTTTTGCTGTCTGAGGGCAAGCATTTCCCTTCCAAGGTATTCGCTTCTGAAGTGGGCTGTTAAAGAGTCGACTATGATCAGTTTGACGTTGTTTTCTTTTATCACCTTATCAGCGTTTTCCAGCAGAAACATTTGATGGTCCGATGTGTAGGCCTCCGCGTAGATAATGTTTCTCACAACCTTTTCCGGGTCTAAGCCCAGATACCTCGCCATTTGCACAATTCGTTCGGTTCTAAAAGTGTTTTCCGTATCGATGTACAAGGCGGCGCCATTGAGGCCTCCTCTTTCAGGCGGAAGCTGCACGTTCACGCATAGCTGGTGGCATATTTGGCTTTTTCCGCTTCCATACTCCCCGTAAAACTCGGTTATGGTTTGGGTTTCCAACCCTCCGTCTAAAAGCTTGTCTAGAGCCTTGCTTCCGGTGGTTAGCCGTAAAACGTTCTGGCGCATTCTGAGAAGCTCGTCAGCGCGAATGAAGGATATGCCTATAGATGAGCGGGCGGCGTTAATTATGGCTTGAGCCTTTTTCTCGCTGATGCCCGCAGGCTCCAACTCTCGAACAGTGGCCATGGCAAGAGACTCAACGGTATGGAACCCTAACTCCCTAAGCTTTTGGGCTGTGGACGGACCTATGCCTGGAAGATCTTCAAGGCTTTCATACCGCTGTTTTTTAAGGCCCTCCTCTTCCATCATAAGTTTCCCACGAATCACTTAATCCAAGCAGTATTTAAAGCAAACGAGAAAACGGAGCGTTTAACCCATGGAGAGATAAATTAAAGTGACCGGAGACTCCTTTAAATTTACATTAAACAAAGTTTTCGTTTGATTCATTGGGGGAAAACTTTGAGACCTGAAATCGTTGAGGATGCAGCTTTCAACCTCATTAAACAAGCGGTAATATATCTTCCTGAAGACGTTAAACAGGCCTTGAAAAAGGCTTATAAGGAGGAAACAAGCGAGGCTGGGAGAACCCAGCTTGAGGCTATTTTGGAAAACATTGAGCTTGCAGAGAAACATCAAATCCCCATATGCCAAGACACGGGCACAATAATTTTCTATGTAAGCGCCGGCGCTGAGGTGAGGGATCTCGGCAAAATTGAAGGCGCCTTAATAAACGCCGTTCGAAAAGCCACAAAAAAGGTTCCCCTAAGACCAAATGCCGTTGACCCCTTCACCCAGAAAAACAGCGAAGACAACACTGGGCGATTCATACCCTACATAAACTGGGAAATAGTGCCCGGCGACAAGTTGGAATTAACGGTTATGCCGAAGGGAGGAGGCTCCGAAAACGTTTGCGTAACATGCATGCTTATGCCCGGGGAAGGCATAAACGGCTTGAAAAAGTTTTTTATTGAAGCCATAATAAAGGCTGGCTCCCAGCCATGCCCGCCAACCGTGGTTGGAGTTGCCGTGGGCGGCGGGGCGGACATCGCCATGAAGCTTGCCAAAAAAGCGCTTCTGAGACCACTAAACGAGCCTAACCCAAACCCGGAGATAGCGAAACTTGAAAGGGAACTTTACGAAGCGGCTAACATGACAGGGATTGGCCCCATGGGGCTGGGGGGCAAAATAACGGTTCTAGGCGTACATGTAGAATACGCCCACAGGCATCCAGCATCCTTCCCAGCGGCTGTAGCCTTCAACTGTTGGGCTGCCAGAAGAGCCACAGCAAGAATTCACGTCGATGGAACCGTGGAATATTTAACCTGCAAGGGAAATATTTGAGGTGGATGTTATGGCCGTATACCATTTTAAAACGCCTATAATGGAAGAGGAAGTCCGCAAACTGAGGGTTAACGATGTTCTATATATAACTGGAACCATGGTGACCGCTCGGGATCAGGCCCACCGGCGCGCCCTGGAATATGTTAAAGAGGGGAAACCTCTACCAGTCAACTTTGAGGGTTTAGCCGTTTACCACTGCGGCCCTGTTGTCGTTAGGGAGGGCGACAAATGGGTTGTCGTGGCTGCAGGTCCAACAACGAGCACCCGAATGGACCTATTCGAGAACGAGTTCATTAAAAACTTCAAGGTCCGCGTTATAATAGGCAAAGGTGGCATGGGCAAAGGAACAACGGAGGCCATGGCGAAATATGGGGCTGTTTACGGCGCCTTCACTGGCGGAGCAGCTGTACTGGCGGCTAAAGCCATAAAAAATGTTCAGGGCGTGGAGTGGCTTGACCTTGGAACACCCGAAGCCCTGTGGATTTTTGAAGTTGAAAACTTCGGCCCCCTAACCGTGGCCATAGATTCTTACGGCAACAACCTCTTCATGGACGTGGCGAAGAAGGTTGAAGAGAACCGGAAGAAAATATACTGGAAACTTGGTTTACAGCTCTAATTTTTCAGCCTATTTCTAATAAAGAGAAGAGCTCAGATTCCCTTTTGGTGCCTCTGTGGTTTCAGCCCCTTTAAAGCTCCCTGCTCATTACATAAGCGTCTTCGCCATCCGAATAGTAGCCGCTAATGGTTCTCACAACCTTGAATCCCAATTTTTTGTATAGGCTTATAGCCGGCATGTTGGAAACCCTAACCTCTAAAAAGGCTTGCTTAGCGTTGTATAGGCGCATCCCATCTAAGGCTTTAGACACCAGAGCGCAGCCTATGCCTTTCCTCCTGTGCTCAGGCATGACGGCTATGGAGACTATATGGCCCTTCTTTATGAAACCGCTGAAGCCAAAATTGGGAAAGCCTAATTCGATGCGGCACATAACATAGCCTACAATTTCGCCGTCCACCTCAGCCACGATAAACGTTTCTGGGAAACGGTTATACAAGTCCATAAAAAAGTAGTCACCATAATTTTCCGGAAGGCATACACGGTTTATATACATGACTCGCTGCAGGTCTCTGGGCGTGAACTTTCTGAGGGTGAAGGCTTGCTGCAAATGCTTTTCACCATACGCTTATTTAAGGCTAGTCTAGTTTGCACCTAACTTTAAGGTTTTTCTCATGGCTGGTCGGGCTGCCCAACAACTTTAACTTCTGGAAGGGTGTGGTTTCCGTAGGGCACAGCCCAGACTTTAGCGTTTTCTCCTGCAATTTTGAAGGCTTGGTTTAAAGCCTCGTTCACTGTTCGCGCCGTCTTAAGCCTGAAAACATTCACGGCGTAGTAGTCTGGCATGACGGAGACGAGGATTATTTGAGCCTTCTGCAAGGCCTTTATTAAACAGTAGGCTTTATGGCCTCCCCATACAAAGTTGCGTTTAATCTCCCTTTCAATAGACTTCAAATCCCTAAATTTAATCATCCAATCGTGGAAGGCTGGGTTCCCATACCCTTCTAAACATTCGGCGATCAGTATAATCACGCCGCCCCGCTTAACGACATCAAGGACATTATCTATGCTTTCGCATGCCTGGAAAAGGGTTGCATCTTCTGGATGCCCACCTGCGCTTATAACGACAACGTCTGCCCTTCGGTCAACCGGCACACGGTACATTTCATCAACAAGCTTAACCCCTTCATGGAAGGCTTTTTCCATGTCGCCTGCAAAGGCCTTAACAATTTCGCCTCTGACGTTAACCGCGACGTTTAAAATGAAATTAACCTTCACTATCCTTACAGCTTCAGCCATGTCTTCGTGGATGGGGTTTCCATCCAAAACACCTACCCTAGCGTTTGGATGCAGAATCATGGCATAATTAGCCTTCACAGTCTCCTCACCGGCAACCTTTAGAAGTGCGTTCGCTCCCCCACTATATCCAGTATGGGAGTGAAGGCAAATCATACCCGTTAAAATTTTCAAGTCAGCCTTTGCAAACACACGGTTCAAGAAGACTTTTGTCCCATACCTTGTCTTGCCAACATAAACTAGATCCGAAGCCCCAGGATCATGACTTACAGTTCTAATGCGTTTCAAAATATCCTCATTGAGCCCAGCGTCTCCACGGGTCCCCCACCCGAAAACCACCGTAATGTTTTCATCCTTTACGTTTGCACTCTTTAACTCGTCAAGGATTGGGGGCACTACAACATTGTTTACCGCTGGATGCGTGTCCCCATCAACAACTATGGCCACCTTGTCCCCGGGTTTCGCAATCTCGCAAAGCCTTTCAGAGCCTATAGGCTCCTTTAAAGCTCTTTCCACCTCCTTTAAAGCGTCAGACACGCCGGGCTTCTCTTTAGGCTCCACAGAGCCCAAAAAGTTTCGGGTTGGGACTCTCAAGCAGACTTCGGTTTTACCATAAGGAAGCCAAACATCCACCATTCGGCATCACTGGCATCTTAAATGCTTAGATGTTCCACTATTTTAAACCTTTTACGGCCATCTGTGAAGCATAAGCTCTTTAAGGCGATGAAATGCATTATAAACGCGAGGAACCTGTATGGCTATTGAAAAAAACCCTGGAAAAAATGAGGTAATGTTTGTTTGGTTTAACCGCTATGCCGGGGTAACTATAAAAACTCCGTCGAAAACTCTTGTTGTGGACCCTGTTGACGTGAAGGCGAAAAATCTCCAGAAGGTGGATGCTGTTCTCATAACCCACGAGCATTATGATCATCTTGACCCCTCGCTAGTTGCGGAAATTTATAGGCTTTCTCGGTGCATGGTTTTGGCTGATCCAACATCGGCTAGGAGACTGCGCAACATTATCCCGCAAGAAAAGCTCTGTGAGGCCCAGCTGGGTGTGGAGGTTAAGGTGGGCAATGTTTCAGTTAAAGCTGAAAAATGCAATCATCCACCTGCCTCCACACCGGTTTCCTACATAATCACAAGCGAGGATGGCGTTAAAATCTTCCACACAGCAGACAGCCTTCCATTCCCGGAGATGGCTGCCATAGGTGAGAGGGAAAAATTTGATTTAGTCTTCTGCACTGTTGGAATAGCTCCAGGCGCTTCGCCTGAGACGGGCTTTGAAATAGCGAGACTTACAAAGCCGAATGTGGCGGTTCCCTATCATACAGGCTCAAGCGCCGACCTGAAAAAGTTTGGCGAGCTCATAAAGAAGGAACTGCCAAAAATCACGTGTTTAATTCCGGAGATGGGCAAGGTTTACCAAGTTTCGAAAAAGGTGTAGTGTGTAAATGCAGCTCCAAGACGTTAAGGCTGAAGTCTGTAAAATTCTGAACAAGATAGGCGCATTACAGTTTGGAACATTCAAGCT
>JAWBRY010000062.1:0-7150 GCA_038843545.1 Bathyarchaeia archaeon
TTTGTCCGCAGTTCTTTGGCTAATGGTTCAAGCAGCGTCCCGTTTGTAGTCATGGAAAGCTCCTTCAAGCCATGTATGGAGGCTATGCCGTGGACTATTTGCACAATATCCTTTCGCATTAAAGGCTCACCGCCCGTAAGCTTGACTCGCGCAATGCCGAGGTTGACGGCTATTCTCGCTATACGTACAACCTCTTCAGCAGCCATTTCCACAGAATTTTTGGCGAACTTGTCCTCGCCCTCGGCATGGCAGAAACTGCAGTGCAAATTGCAAGGCTTCGTCAAGACTATTCGAAGGTTTAGCAACGGACGCCCATAGCGGTCGACGAGAACCATCGTTATTCCCGCTTATTCATTTCGTGAGATAACCATATAAAATTTATAGCAAAACATTTCGTTTCGTCGAGCAGATGAACGCTCTGCAATAAGAAGTTCAGTCGTGAGGGTTGCAAATGATATTCTACGTGATCTATCAATGTTCGTCCTCACTTGCCACGTGCATGTTTGACTATGTGCGCGGCTTCTGGCAATATAAGTTTCTCAAGGCTAAGCCTGACAGCGTCGGGTGAACCTGGAATACAGAAGAAGGCTTTGCCTTTAGCTATTCCAGCGAAGGCGCGGGACAATATTGCAGCTGAGCCGATTTTTTCATAGCTTAAGAGTCTAAAGAGCTCCCCAAAGCCAGGTAAAGTTTTTTCCATAAAGGGTGAGACTGTTTCGATTGTTATGTCTGTGGGTGTTATGCCTGTTCCACCGCAGAAGATGGCAACGTCCACGTCGGCTGCTTCCAAAGCGCTTTTAATTCCGTCTTCTATGGCTTGTTTGTCGTCTGGTATAATTTTTCGGGAAACAATAGAATAGCCGTAATCCTTCACCAGTTTCTCTATCAAGTCGCCTGATTCATCTATGATTTTTCGGCCTAGTTTTAGTTGGTTGTAGCGGGATGTGCTGCATATAAAGATGGCAAAACCCAGTTTTTTGGGGGCTTCAGCCTTATGTCTAAGGGTGCTTTCACTCATCGGGATAGTTCTTCCTTAACTTTTTTCACGACACGAATCCCTTCAATAACAGTATAAGGATACTGACCCCTCTCATCCTTCTCATACTGTTTAACCATGTCCCAGATTGTTAGAAGGCTTATGGCTGTTGCCACTAGAGCCTCCATTTCAACACCTGTCTGTGCTTCTGTTTTGACTGTGGACGAAACTTGCATTGTTGTGTTGTCTAATATTTCTATGTCCACTTTCACATTTGTCAAGGGCAGCGGGTGACAAAACGGAATCAGTATGCTTGTCTCCTTTGCGGCTAGAGTCCCAGCAATCTTCGCCGTGTAAATGGGATCCCCCTTCTCAACTTTTCCGCTTCGAATAAGGTTTATGGTTTCGGGTTTAAGCCTAATCTTGCCGGTGGCTGTCGCCTCACGGAAAACCCTCGGCTTCCCAGTTATGTCCACCATCGCCATACAAAATCCCAACCTCAACAAACCTTAAACGAGAAACGGTATTTAACGGTTCTTGGAGTTTTCCCAGGATTCTATAAGCCTTTTCACAGCTCTAGCCTTCGCGGACATCTCGTTAAGCCTGTAAAGGTGGATCCTTCCAAAGTTTTTGTGTTGGAGGATTCCTGCCTCCTCCAAGGCTTTCAAATGTTTTGTGACGGTTTTGTGGTTTGCACCCAGTTTTCTAGCAATTTCGGAAACATTCAGCTCTCTAACGTGGGATAGAACTCTTAAAATTTTTAGGCGAAGCCTGTTTCCAAGAGCCTCTTCAATTTCCACAGTTTAACGGTTTTCCGTTCAGGTTTTTAAGTTTTGACCCGCTCAAAACTGTTTAGCTTCGGAACTCTAAAATGTTTAGCCCGCCTTTTCCAGAAGATTGGACAGCTCCCTCTCCAGTTCATGGGCAGATGCTCCGGGAAGATAGATGAACGTTGTTCTCCCCCGCTGACCTGTTGTTGAAACGCTTTTTCTGATTATGCCTATGGTTGACAGTGTTTGGAGGTATTTCCATAGTTGCGTGTGAGTATGGGGTTGCACATTGAACTCTTCGCAGTTAATGGTATACGCCCGTTCAGCTTCTGTTAGTGTTGCGTAAGCCCTATCCTCGTTCTCCTTGAAAAACCGTGCCACGCCCAGCAGGAAGAGTTTCTCATGGAAGCTTAAGGTAACCAGCTCGCTTTTCTTTACGAGGGCGAATATGCTGGAAACAGCCTTCCTCACGCATTCGGGTGTGACAACGCCCAAATCCTCGGCGTCTGCATATTTTCCAGCCCTCCATAGGAGTTCTATGGCGAAGCGGGCGTTTCCACCTTCTGAATCGGCGAGATCAGCGATGAGGTTCACCGTGTCCTCCAGAACCGTTGAGGACTTGAAAGCCAACTCAACCCTATCGTTTATTATGCCCGCAAGCTGCTTTTTAGAGTATCTTTCCAGCCTTATTATGTTGGATTGAAGGGTGCTCCTCGTGCTCGGATCCAAGCTTTCAACAGCCTTTAAATTTTTTAAAATGCATATGAGCGAAAACCGTTGAGGCTTGTCCATCCTCAACTCTTGTAAGCGGGTGAGCTTGTAGACGGGTTCTGAACCTTCCCTCTCAATAAGGCTTTCAAACTCGTCTAGGGTTAGGATTACGTAGGCGTTTTCCTCGTCTAAAATCTGCAGGAAAATGTTGAGAAGCTCTTCGGCGGAAAAGCCCCTTCTCGGGAAGGAGGGGTGAAAGAATGATATGGCATGGTGAAGTATGAGGAAGAGGCTTCCACGAAACTGACGGCAGTTCACGTGAATATAGTTTAGGTTTAAACCTCTCTGTTTTGCCTGCTCAACAATGTCTGTTCCAAACCGCTGGGAAAGCGCAGTCTTACCAGTGCCCACGTCTCCAACAATCAAAACTCTCTGAGTCATCTTCCATGGGGAAGTTAAGGCGAAGCTGAAAAACTCTTTTAGAAGACGCATCTCCGCATCTCTATAAAGAAGCCTTTTTGGAACATAGTTTATGTCAAGTTTCGATTCATCCTTAAACACGCTGCGGCGCACTAACACCTTTAAAGCCTCAAGAAAAGTATGTTTAAACTTCTGTTATGCTTTTCCCTCAAGCTTTTCAACAACTTTTTGGAAACACAAAATTTTTAAGCGTGACCTCGTAATTTTGATGGCAAAATGATACCAAAATACTTCTTCCTAACAAAGGGCGTCGGCAAACATAAAGATCAACTGCAATCCTTCGAGTTAGCTCTGAGAAACGCGGGTATTCAGCACTGCAACCTTGTGAACGTTTCAAGCATAATTCCGCCTGGATGCAAGCTCATTCCTAAAGAGAAGGGCTTAAAATTGCTGAGACCCGGCGAAATAACCTTCGTAGTCTTGGCTAAAAACCAGACGAATGAACCCCATAGGCTTATCGCCGCCTCAATAGGGGTGGCTATACCTTCAGGCAAGAATAATTATGGCTATTTGTCGGAACACCATTCCTTTGGGCAGACAGACGAGGCGGCTGGAGAGTACGCCGAAGACTTGGCGGCGACAATGCTTGCCACAACCATGGGCATACCCTTCGACCCCCAAACGGCTTGGGACGAACGGAAACAGCTTTTCAGAGCCAGCGGACTCATAATTAAGACAACAAACATAACGCAGTCAGCTACTGGAGACAAAAACGGGTTGTGGACAACGGTCATCGCAGCAGCGGTCTTCATACCAGACAAACGAGAGTATGAATAGCCGTAACTCCTGACCACACACATATTTTATCTACCTTCTAAAAAGATATAGCCTAATAGCATTAAGACCAGAAAATTGTTAGGTGAAAACTTCCTTGTCCTTAAAAATTCAAACTCCAATAATCCTTGTCAACTTTAAAACGTATCTTGAGGCTACTGGCAGAAGGGCTGTTGACCTTGCAAAAGTGGCGGAGAAGGTCAGCCGGGAAACCCAGATCTCCATTTGTGTTGCACCCCAGTTTACAGATATATCTACCGTGGCTGGGGAGGTTGAGATTCCAGTTTTCGCCCAGCACATAGACCCCATAGAACCCGGAAGCCACACTGGATATGTGCTTGCAGACGCCGTTAAGGAGGCCGGTGCGGTTGGAACGCTAATTAATCATTCGGAAAGACAGCTTAGGCTTTCGGAGATAGATGCAGCCATAAGAATAGCCCGTCAAAAGGGACTTGTTACGGTTGTTTGTGCAAATAACCAAACTATAAGCGCGGCTGTTGCAGCTCTTAAGCCGGACATCGTGGCTGTGGAGCCTCCCGAACTTATAGGCACAGGTGTGTCTGTTTCGAAGGCTAGACCTGAAGTCATAACCTCCACCATACGGCTTGTTAGAGAGGTAAACCCAACAATTACGATACTGTGTGGGGCCGGTGTAAGCAGCGGTGAAGACGTGGCGGCAGCTTTAAAGCTTGGAACCTGTGGAGTTTTGGTGGCAAGCGCCATTGTGAAGGCGAAAGACCCATATAGGGTTTTGATGGAATTTGCCGAAAAGGCAAAGGTTCAGGCTTAAGGAGGACCGCCAGCTCTTTGAAGGTTGAAGCCGAATGCGCAGCATGCATAGTCAGCAGGGCTGCAGCAGAAATAAAAATGGCCACTACAAATCCGGCTTTGCGTTTTAGAGCCATGATGGAACTTCTTTACATGTTAAGAAGGGAGTTTAAACCATCAGCCGTACCAGCGGATTTAGGCACGAAAAGGGACAGGCTTGTTAAAAGGGTGACGGGCAACAATGACCCATACAAACAGAGCAAACGCCTCTGCAACGAAAACGCCTTGAAGCTTTTACCCTACGCAAGGAGGCTTGTCGAGGAAGGCTATACGCAGAGGGATAGGTTTAAGCGGGCCTGCCTATGCGCCATGGTTGGAAACATCATGGAGTTTGACATTCCAGGACACAACTTTAAGGCCGGCATGCTTAAGAAAAGCCTTATGGAAGCTGGGAAAGACCTTGTTGTCGACGACATCGACAAAATCTATGACGCGGCAAAGAACTCCAGTAAAATCCTTTACTTAACGGACAACGCCGGAGAAATAGTGTTTGACACGCTTCTTGTGGAACAACTTAAGGATATGGGGTTAGAGGTTATCGTGGCTGTTAAGGGAGGCCCCGTCATCAACGACGCCACCATGGAGGATGCGGAGGTTTCAGGCATAACTAAAATTGCGGACAAAGTGATAACAACAGGCACGGATGCCGTGGGCTTCGCGCCTAAAGAAGTTTCAGCCGAATTCATGGAGGTTTACAAGTCTGTGGACATGGTTTTCGCCAAGGGCATGGGCTACGCTGAAACATTCACAGAGTGTAAGCTGGAAAAGCCCCATGCGTTGCTGTTTAGGACTAAATGCGAGCCTGTGGCAAACTTTTTCGCCGTGCCGCGCAATAAGAACGTTGCGAAGTTGATGCCATAAATGTCTAGGTTGACGCCACAAATACGCATCAAAGGTGAAGCACTTTCAAGAAATGAAGAGCTTCTTGAAAAAGAGTGGCTTATAACCAATGGCTTGGGCGGATATGCCTCCTCTACCGTTTTGGGCTTGAACACTCGGAAATATCATGGAATGCTTGTGGCGGCTTTCCATCCGCCTAGAAAACGCATGGTTTGCGTAACCAAGCTTGACGAGGAGTTAAAGCTTGGCAACATGTTTTATCCACTCTACGCCAACGAGTTTCAGGGTGGAATAGACCCCCGCGGATTCCAGTTCATGGAAGAGTTTTCGCTTTCACCCTTCCCAACGTATGTTTATGCCCTGCAGAACGTGAAGGTTTCAAAAACAATTTTTATGCCCCATGGGAAAAACGCCACGATAGCCCTGTACACCATTGAGAATGGAAGCGCTTCAGAAATCGAAGTACAAGTTTTTCCAATTTTGGCGTGCAGACACTTCCACGCGGTTGTTGACCATTTGAAAAACCCTCCAAGATTCGCCCAGAAAGCCCGAGGAGAACGGGTAAAAATAAGTGTGGAGGCGCCTGCGGCAAATGTGATTTTGGAGGCTGTGCAGGGCGGCTACCATGAGGCTGAAAGGTGGTTAGAAAAAATTTATTTCCGGGAGGAGCATGCCCGCGGCGAAAGCTGTTTAGACGACTGGTTCCAGCCGGGCTTTTTCGCATTCAAGGTTAAGGGGAAAACCCGCGAGAAATTTGCATTGGTGGCTGTTGCCGGCGAAGATGAAGGGGTTGTGGAGGGAACTGCGGATGAAATGCCAACAACAGCCTACGATGTTGAAGGCTTGTGTGAGGCTGAGGTTAAACGCTTTGAAAGACTTCTTGAAAGGTTTTATGGGGAACACGGTGGAGTGGAAGCGGGCGACTGGCTTAGTTGGCTTGTTTTGGCTTCAGACTCCTTCATCGTCAAAGCCTTAGGCAGAATTGGAAAAGCTGGAAAGTCCGTGGTGGCTGGCTACCACTGGTTTGAGGATTGGGGCAGAGACACGTTTATAGCTTTGCCGGGGTTCACGCTTGTAACTGGACGCTTTGAAGATGCTCGGCAAATTTTTCTAACGTTTGTTGAGCAGTCTGCGGCTGGTTTGGTTCCAAACTTTGTTTCAGACTGGAATTCGCAACCGATTTATGGCTGTGTGGACGCCACTTTATGGTTTGTGAACGCTGCCCTTCAATATTTGAAGTACACTGGCGACTTTGCGTTTGTGAAAACAAACCTTTGGGAGAACATGAAAACTTTTGTGGAAAACCTCGCTGAAGGCGTTTATGCTGGCATGCGGCTGGATGATGACGGGCTTATTTTGCATGGTCCTCGGATGACTTGGATGGACACCGTGGTGGATGGAAAGCCTACAACGCCAAGAGAGGGCAAAGCCGTGGAGGTTCAAGCCTTATGGTACAACACCCTAAAAATACTTGAGCTCTTAGCCAAAAAATTCAAAGAAACAAGCAAAGCCGAAAAGTTTGCCCGTCTAGCTGAAAGGGAGAAAGCAAGCTTCAGCGAAAAGTTCTGGAACCCCGCGAAAAACTGTTTGTTCGACGTTGTGGATAGGCAAGGCCGCGGCGACCCGTCTATCAGGCCTAACCAGATTCTTGCCGTTTCCTTGGACTTCACCATGTTGGACAGGGCGAAGGCTAGGGCTGTTGTGGATGTGGTGCGCCGCGAGCTTTTGACGCCTTATGGTTTAAGAACCCTTGCCAAAGGCGACCCAAGGT
>JAWBRY010000063.1:0-7003 GCA_038843545.1 Bathyarchaeia archaeon
GGTTTATGCCAGAAAGCCGGGGGTGGGAGTTGAACCCACGTTTAGCTGCTCTGCAGGCAGCCGCCTGAACCGCTCGGCCACCCCGGCCCTTTCCTGTGATGTTTAAGAGTTGTTTGTGGTAATAAATGTTGTTAGTTTAGGCCTATTTTTGTTTGATTTCTTTATGGATCTTTATGGCCGTCTCTTCGTCGGTACTTTTGTGTGGATTGTTTCAAGGTCTATTGGTTTTTCCGGGTTTATGTTTGACAGTGTTTCGGCCAACATAGCTAGACAAGTTTTTGTTCGGTTTTCTGGGTTGATGGTTCGCCTCGGCATGATGGGCAGTCTGGTCTTTTATGGATTTCTATTGTGGCGAAGTACATGTCGTTAAAGTCACATATCAATAGTTTACCCTTTAATGGTGTGCCCACTCCCGCCAGCAGTTTTATGGCTTCCATGGCTTCCATTGTGCCTATTATTCCCGGGGTTGCGCTGAGCACTCCTCTAACATCGCATTTGAGTAGTGCGGTGTCATCGACTTCTGGGAATACGCATTCAAGGCATGGTGTTTCAGGAGGGGCGAAAACCGATATGTTTCCCTCAACACCTATTGCCGCTCCAAAAATGTATGGAGTTTTGAGTTTTGCGCATGCCCTGTTGACCAGATAGCGGGTTCGCATGTTGTCTAAGCCGTCAACAACACAGTCAACGTCACTCAAAAGTTTTTCAACGTTGTCCGCGTTCACGTTTTCAGGAAAAGCCTCAACCTTTATGAAGGGATTTACCTCCATAAGCCTCTTCGCCGAAACTTCAGCTTTCGGATAGCCCAAATCCTTCGGTGTATACAAAACTTGCCTATGAAGATTATGAAGTTCAACGGTGTCCTGGTCTATTAGGCGTAAACACCCCACGCCCGCCAAGGCGAGGTAAAGGGATGAAACCGTTCCAAGCCCGCCCAACCCCACAATAGCAACCTTTGACCTTGCAAGTTTTTCCTGACCCTCCTGGCCAAGTTCTTTGAGAACTATTTGACGGCTATAGAATTCACCGTAATTGATTTTGGGCTTTCTCGGGTTTACCATTTCAAACAGCCTTCAAATCATCTATTGTTTTCAAGTTTTATATTACCCTTTTTTGAGAATTGGCTTTCATAGATTTCCCTTACCCTTTGGATCGTGTCAGCCTCCTCCGGGGTTTTGTCTTCCCTTATGCGGGTTATCCTTGCAAACCGCAGCGCCATGCCGCACCGATATTTTGGGCTCCTTTGGATTTCGTTGTAGGCAACCTCCACGACAATTTTGGGGATCACGTAGACTCTTCTGGATTCCTCTTTTACCGCTAGTTCTTTGAGGCGTTTCGTCATTTCAACAATCTCCGAGTCAGTTAAGCCCTTAAAGGTCTTTCCAACAACTAAAAATTCGCCTGTCTCAGCATCCCGGGCTGCCAAATAGTAGTCTGAGAGCCACCCACACCTTCTTCCATAACCGTACTCGGCTGCAACAATCACAAGATCAAGAGGTGGAAGCGTGGGCTTTATTTTAAGCCACCTTTTCCCACGGATTCCCGGAATGTATTCGCTGTCAATTTTTTTGGCCATGATCCCTTCATGGCCGGCGTTTATGGCCTCGGCAAGAAACCTTTCAGCTTCTTCGAAGCTATTGGTTATTATGTGTTTTGTCAACGGGATTTCTCCAGCGTTTTCCGCCAAAATACGCCTTCTCTCAATGTAAGGAAGCGATATCAAGCTTTGCCCATTCAAGTAGAGAACATCGAAAAGATATAGTTTAACCGGAATTGTTGAGGCTGCATCTTCAACTTCGCGAGTCCTTTTGAACCTCCGCATCAGATGTTGAAAGGGAAGCGGGTGGCCTTCACCGTCGACGGCTATGACCTCACCCTCTAAAATAGCGTTTTCAGCCCTCACATTTTTCCTGACCAGTTCAACAACTTCTGGAAGGCTTTCAGTGACGTCGGACAGCCTCCGGCTGTATATCCTAACATTTTCGCCCTCCTTGTGAATTTGAACCCGGGCGCCGTCAAGTTTGTATTCGAAGGCTGTTTTTCCACCATGCTCCTTTACGGCTTCAATCACATCGCTGGCCATCTGCGCCAACATGAGTTTAACGGGTCTAAAAACTTTAAAGTCCACTTTCAAGAGGCCTTCTCTGCCTTCAGCCTTAGCTATTGCCGCCACCATTCCGATGTCGCCTAACACCATGCTGGCCCTTTGAACAACCTCCAATGGAACGTGGAAGGCTTCAGAAACCGCCTGCTCCATCAAACCCTCGTGGAAGCCTGTCCGCATCTCCCCAATAATTATTTTGACTAGGTATTTAGCCTCCAAGGGGGATGCGGAGCTAAGCAATGCCTCTATTAGACGTTCCTTTTTCTCTCTGGAACCTTTTCCGGCGGCTTCGGCTATAGCTTCAAAACTTCTGCGGACATCCGTTATTGTTAAAGGCTTCTCAAAAAGCGAGGCTTGCTTTTTTATTTTGCTGTTTTCAAAAACGATTTTTGCAGCCGCGCCTACGTCCCCGGTTTTATTGAAAGCTTCCGTAAAAGTTTCCCAGCTTACCCCTGTTATACGTCCGATTATTTCACTTAATGTGGCCCAACTTACTTCAAGACTTTGTTGGCTGTGTTTTGAGAGGGCTCTTCCAAGAATCATTGAAACGGCTGGTTCAACCTCTTCGGGTTCCAAGGCTTTAAGAAACTCGGAAGTCAGCCTAACCATCGGAACGCGCCTTTTCATGCCCTCAAGTTTTTCGCAGAGCTCCGCTAGGGCTTTAAAGGGAGTTGGCATAACCCATCCAGTTTCAATTCTAAGCAAATATCCGCAGAGGTTTGTTAAATAGATTACAGAAACATTGACCTAAAAGGATTCTTCCAGTCGCGTCTTGAGTTCTTTAATCTTCCTTTCAAGCTCTTCCGCTTTCTCCACTTGCGCCAACGCTCTATAACAGTCTCTTGCATACTCCAGCGCGCTTACACCAAATCGGTCGAAGCCCTTGTTGAAGGATAGTTCTGCAGATTTCAAGAAGTGTTCAAGGGCTTTTTCATATTCTTTGAGCATGAAAGCGCATTCGCCAGCCTTGAAAAGCGAATACGTTGCGTCAAAGAAGTTGTTTGCCTTCCGGTAGAGCTCAGAAGCCTTGAGGAAGTTTTCTTCGGCCTCCGCATATTTGCCAAGCTCGTATAGGGTGTTTCCATCTTTATGCAGCTTAACAGGGTCTTCTTTTTCCGTCATCGCCAACCAACCCATACTTGCCTTACAACTTGCGGAATGCAATTTACACCTCTTTTAAGGTTTTAAACTTTCCGGAGGGACTTCTACTTTATGGGTTTTAACAGACGCAGCAGGCTTCCAGCCACGAAAGCCAATGACCTGGCAACATCTAATAACGGATAGGCTAATATCCGCTTGTACATTCCATCCCCAAAACTGAATGTTCTGTAAGCGTATAGTGCCATAAGCCCCGCGAGAGGGAAAAATAGAAGGGCTGACAATGCTATAAGGAGCTCCATAGAGTGTGTTAGAATAGTGTACGCTGTTAAAGCTAAAATAGCGAAAAACCACAAGGAAAAAGCCGCAATACTCAACAAAACCCATTTGGACAACACGCTGTTAACTCCCCTAACTTTTGGCACAAGCCCTCCACCTTGTCCATAACGGAATGCTTGTTTAAGAAGTTCCGATATGGTGGAGCGGTGTTTATGCCTAACGGTGATTTCAGGGGTTAGCATTATTTTGTATCCTTTTTCACAAACCCTTTCGGCAAACTCTAACTCGTCAAAACCATATTCAAACCTCTCATCGAAGAATCCGGTTTTTTCCACAGCCTCCCTTTTCACGGCAAAATTGCATCCAACTGGATAATAAATCGGAGAGCCTATCTTGTTTAGCACCATTTTCTTCTTAAATATCCGCATAACCGGAATTATGCTTTCATCAGCATACCTCGCCAAAAAATCGTCATAATACCTTAAAATTTGGCCGCCAACGCAGCCCACCTCCGGATCTTTTAAGTTTTCAACTATCTTCTTGACCCAATCTCGTGGAACAACACAATCGTGGTCCGTGAATGCTATAATTTCGCCGGTGCTGTTTTTTATGCCAGTGTTTCTAGCAGCGTTGACTCCGGATTTTTCCTCAACCACAAGTTTTATCGGGTATTGGGAAACCATCTCTCTTGTGCCGTCTGTGGAGCAGCCGTCCACAACGATTATCTCAAGCTTGTCTCTGTCGTAGTCAACATGCATCAAGGAGTCTAAAAGGTCCTTTATTTCAGCCGCTCCATTTTTAACAGGAATTACTATTGAAACTTTGGGGTACTCCTTATATTCTTCTTTCAACGGTCATTCCTTCACTCCAAATCATCCCTCAAGATATCTTAACGGTCACTCATAGCTTAGTAGTTATTCAACATGTTTCCGGCCTAACTTTCTAGGTTTGGAGGCACTTGATTGCATAAAATTTACGTCCCCCTTCCACCTCTTTATAATCAATGCCGTCTGTAAACGCGTATCGAACATTTCCATTTCCACTTTTACCAGTGTCAGTTATTCCTTAACGGTTATCTGGTCTTCCGAACCTACATTAAAAATTTCCGCCTTTTCACGTGCCATATTTAATCTGGATAAAAGGCGCCAAAATTCTTCAATATAGAAAACCCAAGGTGTGTTTCGGGTTTACTTATACCTTGCTAGGGCAAGCCATAAATGATCGCTCTCCGGACGAGGAAGAGGCTTTGTATCGCCGTCTCTCCCTATTAGAAGTCGCTGTTTTTTAGAGGCTAGGAATTCACCAATAATCGAGGCCTCTATGTTGTTTCGACCTAGTTCTTTTAAAACTTCTTCTGCTTGTTCATTTTTTGACGCGATGAGCAGCGCTCCGGAACTTATTAGCTGAAGTGGGTTTATTCTAAAGAAGTTGCAGATTTCAAGAGTTTCCTCGGCTATTGGAACTTTATCTTCGAAAATTTTTACGCCAAGCTTTGATGCATCAGCCATTTCGTGAACGCCGCCTAAAACTCCTCCCTCGGTGGGGTCATGCATTGCGTTCACACCGCAGGTTTTAAAGGCTATTAGGGCTTCTTCAACAACGCTTATTTTTTCGAAAAACTTCTGCGCCGACTTTAATAGGCTGCTGTCAAAGCCCATTCTTAAGAGCAGATCGTGGCGTTCTGTTGCAAGAATCGCCGTTCCTTCAATTCCAGCGCTCTTTGTCAATATCAATTTGTCACCAGGCCTCGCTCCACCCGCAGTTACATACCTTCCCTTGTCAGCCACACCCATGGCACATCCAATCACTATGGGGTTTGCTAGGCCAGGAGTGACTTCACAGTGTCCGCCTATAATGGCTATCCCAAGTTTTTGAGAAGCTGCATTCATTTGTGAACATATGGTTTTAGCCACACTTTCATCGGCGTTTTCGGGCAGTAGAATGCATGAGGAGAAAAATGCTGGTTCAACCCCAAAAGTTGCAATGTCATTAGCATTAACGTTAACTGCAAGCCACCCTATTCGTTCAACAGACCCCGTTATCGGGTCCATGGAAACTATCAAGGATTTATTGCCGATGTCTATTACTGCACCGTCGAAGCCGACAGAAGGCCCTAGAATGACTTCGCGTCGTTTTGCTCCCAAATTTTTGAAAACAATTTTTTTCAGTATCTCAGGGGGAACTTTGCCTGTTGGAAGTTTCAATTTTCCTCTCTCCTCTAGCTCTTGAGTTGTGGCAAGGTGCGCTTAACAACTTTTACTAGTGGTGTTGCCATAATAAGGCCGATGGTCATCTGTCCAATATTTATGGGAACTTCGGCGAGGGCGAAAACGCCGAGGAAAAACTGTTCGTAAAGGAAGTAGCCAAAAACCATTAACAGTCCTCCAAAAACGCATGAAACAACTGTTAAACCGTATTCTGGCTCGGAAACAAATGCGAGAAGCATGATCATTAAAATCGCAAGCGCGCCTATCCCGAACCAAAACTCTGCAGGAATAAAAAGACTTGACGCGGGATTTTCTGTGGAAACAATGCTTGAGTAAAATTCAGCAAAACCGCTGTAATACAAAAAGCCCACAAGGCTTACAAGCGTACCGATAAGAGCACCCATTTCAATGGTGAAAAATTTCAGTTCACGTTTTGTATATGTTCTAGCAAGGACTTGCCCCTTTCTGCTTAGGAAACCAACAACAAATCCTTCAACGGCTTTGACAACAAGCGTTGCTGGAGCATAGTAATAGTAGCCAAGAAGTACGTCGGCAAGCATGGAACCAACTCCGCCGGCAAGGGCACCCACCATGGGACCGAAAAGGATGGCTGCTGTGTAAACCATTGTCTCGCCGATGTTGAAATATCCTTTCGTGGTTGGCACGTAAACCGTAAAACTGATTGTGGCTATGCAGACGAGGGCTGTGAAAACAGCAGTAATGCTGAATTCTTTTGTTAACCCCTTACTTTTCATGGTCAGCGCCTTTCAAGTTTAGTATAGTTGCAGCTTAGCTATTTTAGTTTTCGTTGCACTTAAGCTGTTTGAATTTATAGCAAAAGTTTTAGGTCGTCGAAGGCTTGAAGGGCCTTTTTCCCGCGTTTGGTGATTTTGAAAAACTTTCGCCCATCCTTTTCATAACTTGTGATGAGGCCCTTACCTGAGAGTTCGTTTAGATGCTGGTAAACCGCCGCCCTTGTCATGACCTTTCCAAGCTCTTTCCATAATTCATAGCCATACGCATCTCTTTTGCTTAGAATTCTCAAAATTTTCTCCTTTGTGCTCAGTTCCAGGCCAACAACAGCCATTTTCCTCTTTTTCGTTAGGGCTTGTAGGACATCTGTTGCCTTAAGACCGCTTCCAGTTATTAAACAGGCAACATTATCCCTCTTGTCGATTAACCCTTGATCCACAAGCTTTTTGGCAGCGGCGTACGTGGCGGCGCTTGCCGGTTCAGCGAAGATACCTTCAAACTTCGCCATTTCCCTCTCTGCTGAGAAAATTTCTTCGTCGGAAACCGCCAGCGCCAAACCCCT
>JAWBRY010000064.1:0-3706 GCA_038843545.1 Bathyarchaeia archaeon
GGGGTTTCGGTGGTCCAGGTGTTGAGCATGCAGCCGATGGCATTATAAGGCTCGACTTGGACGAGTTTCAAGGCGAACTTAAACGTTCAATAATTGTTTGGAAGATGAGGGGCACAAGCCACTCCATGCGGCGGCACCCCTTCGACATAACAAGCAAAGGTATAATAGTCTACCCGGATAAAACAGTTAGGATAACTCCTAGAGGCTTTTTGGATGGGGGAGGTGAAAGCGCATGAGCGAGATCGAGGTTCCTTTAAGACCGCTCGGTAGAGAGGACATCCAAAAGCTTGAAGCCGTCCTATTACTGGGCACAGTTTCAAGGAAGGATGTTATCGAGAAAATGCGAAGCTCAGACCCAAAAGACCGAATAACATGGATAGACTCTTTGGCTGTGGCAGCCGGAGCCCTCGCAAGGGAGAAAGCCGGCATGACGGTTCCACGAATAGCCGATGAGCTTGGAAGGGGCGAACAAACAGTGCGAGCGCACTTAACCGGGAAGACTGAGGCTGGAAAGCTTGTGAGGGAAACATATGAGATGCTTGTGCGCGGCGAGAGAGTCCTCTCCTTCATAGTTAAGGAGGCTGAAGCTCCTTCAAAGGAGGAGGTTGAAAAGCTTAAGCTTGAACTGGAAAAAGAACGCCGGGAAAAAGCTGAGCTTCAAGAGAAACTTGGCAAACTTCAAGGAAAGATTGAAGGCGTTGTGAAGGCCCTTGAAGATGTTATAGCCCAATTAAGGGCCTAAGGCCAGCCTAAGCCCTCTCAACCCTAAGCTTTTCACCTTCCTCAACTTTTTCAAGGATTTTTGGGTCTTCGAGGATTTTGCCTATCACGTTTACTGAACTATAGGGCTTTATCACGTTTGGAGACGGACTTGAAAGGGTTGGCCCAAAGAATAGGCATATGGCTGGGCCTTCCGGCCAATAGGCCACATCACCATAATCCACGATTTCCCTAGCCCTCTCCAGACCCACTTTAAAGGGCGCCTCAAAATAGATTTCTTTGCCCCAGAATTCGGCTCTTGCCTCGAAGGGTAAAGTCCTCATTAGGGCCTCAGCTGTTTTCGGGTTCTCATTGAATCGTATTT
Organism: Bathyarchaeia archaeon; assembly: GCA_038843545.1. GTDB lineage: Archaea > Thermoproteota > Bathyarchaeia > Bathyarchaeales > Bathycorpusculaceae > DRVP01. The sequence continues at coordinate 1,085 of JAWBRY010000064.1, forward strand.
CGCATGTCACAGTTATACCCGATTCAAAAGTGATTTTTATTTTCTCTTTTCGCTCCACTTGGGTTTCACCTCCAACCGTCCTCTGTACTTAGAGGTTTAGGATATGGCGATGTAAACTTTCTTGTCATCAAGTGGGTATTCATGCCATTTGGCTTCAACCTCATTTTGGTTTTTGTGGAGCTGCACATTTTTAGCGCGGACTAGCTCCGCCATTTCGCCAATATACGGTTTCAAAAGTTCCATGCCTTCTTCGTCTAGGCCCGCCACGTGGACTGTTTCAAGGATGTCTGTTGGCATGAAGCCCAACTCTTTCCGGAGGGATTGGATTCTCCTGGCTACGTCGCGCATGAGGCCCTCGCCCAAAAGCTTCTCGTCCCTGTAGATGTCTAGGTATACGCTTATGCCTTTTTCAGAGGCTTCAATCCATCTTCCCGCATCAACCTCAACCTTAACATTTTCTGGAAGACTTTCCATGCATTCCGCTTCTTTCACGTTTGCCAGTTCTAGAAGGACGTCGTTTAGGCTTTGGATGGCCTTGCAAGCTTTTTCAGAAGCGACAACCACCATTTTTCTTAGAGGCCATCTACGTTTGAGCTTTGCTGACTGCCGCGCTGAGTAAACCAGCGAAACACACTTCAACATTATTTCAAACTCTTCTTCCAAGGCTTGGTTTCGGAGGCTTTCATCCGGCTCCGGCCATTTTTCAAAGTTTATGGATTCTGGGAGTTTGGGGTCAAGGCGCTTGTAGATTTTTTGGTATAGGGCTTCGCATAGGAACGGTGTTACCGGGTTGAATAGGAGCAGTGTTGTTTTTAGCACGTGCCATAGGGTTGCGTATATGGCTAGTCTGCGGTTTAGGGTTTCAGGGTCATCTGTCCAAAGCTCCCTCCTTATCATCGGCACGTATAGGCGGCTCACCGTCTCCACAACGAATTCCTCGAGTTCCGCAAGCGCCGTGTTGAACTCGCATTTCTCCAGCATCGCCGTGCAGTTGCTTATGGCCTTTTGGAGTTTCGAGAGCAGCCAAAAGTCTGGCTTTTTAAGTAAACCGTTGTTTTTCGCCCATTCCAGCGTGTGCTTTTGGGGGTTAAAACCGTCGTACTCGGCGTTTTGTATGAAGAACCTGTTCAAGTGGTAAAAGGTCGCGAGCACTTGGTATGGGCGTCTGTTCATCTCGTTTACATCGAAGTTCATGAAGTCTATGGGTGAGCACTTCCGGAGTAAATAGAACCTGCAAACGTCGGCTGAAGCCTTTTCAAGAAGCTTGTTCACCTCTATAATGTTGCCTAGGCTCTTGCTCATTTTTCTGCCCTTAGCGTCTTGAGTCAACCCTTGGAAAAGAAAAGCCTTGTAGGGGGCTTCCGCCCTCCCAGTCAAAATCACATGCTCCAGCAGCAGCGAGTTTGCCCAACCCCGGGTTTGGTCTATGCCCTCCGTGAGGAAGGCTACTGGCACGTATTTGGTGAATTCTTCATCCGTGAACCTTGCATATGGTGCCGCTCCGCTGTTATGCCACGTGTCCAAGACGAAGGGTTCCCGGTGCATGGTGCTCCCGCATTTATCGCATCTTATCCTTACGCGGTCTATCCACGGCTTGTGAAGTTCAAAGTCTAACGGAGGCTCTTCCAACGCCTTTTCAATGAGCTCTTTCTTGCTCGCTATGAAGGTTTTTGCCCCGCATTTCTCGCAAACCCATATGGGCAGCGGAGCGCCCCAGACTCTTTCCCTTGATATGCACCATGGCTTGCCCTCTTTTAGGAAAGAGAGGAACCGGTTTTTGGGAGCTTCGAAGAAGTATTCGACTTTCTCCGCTGCAGCCACAATTTTGTCGTTTATCCGGTCCGTCCTTAGGAAGTATTCGCGTCTAGCAAGCCAAACCAACTTGTGATGGGAACGCCAGCAGGTTGGATATTCGTGTCTTATCTTGTCGGCTTTAACCAGCAAGCCCCTTTTGCGAAGTTCCTCAATAACCAAAGCATCGGCGTCCCTTGCAAAAACCCCTTGGAAGAATCCCGCCTCGCCTGTGAATTTCACCTCGTCGTCGAAGGGGGCGAAAACCGGGACACCCCGCTTCTGGGCGGCTACAAAGTCTTCTTCACCGTTGCCCGGCGAAAGGTGCACAACGCCAGTAGCCGTGTTTACATCCACAAAGTCCTCGCAGACAACCCGATGTACAAGAGGATGCTTGTCCAACTCCGCTTGTTTTGGAATCAAATCCTTAAATGGATAATCATATTTTATGCCTTCCAAGCTTCTGCCCAAAGCCGTTTCGACTATCTTGTAGCCTTTTATGCCAAGCTCCTGCATCACTGGCTCTACGCGTTGCTTAACCATTATCCATTTTTCGCCGCCAACCTGCACTTTGGCGTATTCGGCTTCGGGGTGCACGGCCAACATCAAGTCCGTCACGATTGTGAATGGCATTGTTGTCCATACTAGGAAATACTCGTCTTGCTTGTCGGCCACCTTAAACTTGAAGTATAGGGATGGATCTTCCACCTCCACATATGAGCCTTCATAGCCCACCTCGGCGCTGCTTAGGCTTGTCTGGCATCCTGGACAGTAGGCCACCACATAGTAACCTTCCTCCAGGAGGCCTTGCTCCCATGCGCGTTTAAGGTA
>JAWBRY010000064.1:3732-7032 GCA_038843545.1 Bathyarchaeia archaeon
CTCCCGCTCAATGTACTCGTCTCTATAGGTCCAGTAAGCCCTTTTCTGGTCTATGAATAGGCCGAGCTTGCGGTCGGCCTCCACCCACTCCTTATGGTAACGCATAATCGTCTTCTTACACTCCTCCACGAAGCGTTCCTCGCCAACCCGCTCCAGCAGCTCCCGCTTGTTCCGCACACCAAGCAACTTTTCCACTTCAAGCTCCACTGGCAAGCCTTGACAGTCCCAGCCCGCCCAAAAAGGCACAAAATAGCCCTGCATGGACCTCCACCGGAACCACAAGTCCTTTATCACGCGGCCTCTGGCATGGCCCACGTGGGGTATGCCATTTAGGGTTGGAGGCCCCTCAACCCATCCCAAAACGCCAATGTTACTTTTTTCGCGATATTCCATCAGCCTCTCTTGTATGCGGTTTTTCTCCCAGAACTCGCGGATCTCCCTTTCAATTTCAAGCGGGCGATAATCCATGCTAAGCAACGCGCCAAAATTAGCTTCTGATTTGGCAGTCACCTTTCACCACAACACACCCGCAAACACAACAAAACCAAGCAAAATATAACCTTTTTGAATAAACATCACACAACAGCAAAATACAGAAAATCTTCATTCGTTTTGCTGCAATAAAGCCAATACAGACAGCCTTCCCCCTTTTCCCACTCTAACACATAAAAAGAAGAGATAATGGTGATTTTGTTCTGCGATCTTCGTCTACCATTAGCTCTGAGTCTTCATGCGTTTCCGTAACATGTAAGAGCCAACAACCACGGCGGCGGACGCCACCAGCACCATGACACCTATGTTTAAGCTTTCCGGAACAACACTCATTTGGAAGTTTTGAACACCATAGCGATCTGGTACATCTCTTGGGGTGGGCGGCCACGACAGAAGTTCATCAGCGCTTTCGTCGTAAACTGCCAACCGGAAGTTCCAAGTCGGGTTTGCTCCTAAATCTTGCTTTTTAAATTTGAGTTCCAAAATCCAGTGCGCTGTGCTGTTCATTGGAGAGGCGCTTATGGAGTTAGCCCATTCTATAGAGGCTGGAGGAGTAACCTCAACCCAACCCGTGCCGTTTCCTTGGTAAACTTTTAGGGTGGTGTGACCTATAATATCTATCCTATAATCGCCGGATTGAGGAGCGGATCCCCCGCTCTGGTCTCCGTCAATGCACATTTGCCAATAATCCCCAGTATCATTGGTGTTGTCGGTGAAAAATTCGACAAGCCACGTGTCGTAAACCTCGGTCATCGAAACAAAGATCCATACGCTTCTAAAAATCACTTTGTCTTCTATCCATGTAATTTCACCATTATTTGTCCATTCATTGTCAACGGTCCACTTTCCATCAATAGTTATCGTTACGTTAGGATCTGGCATATAGTCTATCCTTGTATAGCCAGGCTCAGCTGCCTTGACAGACGCCGCCTTTAGTAATGATAGACCACATAGTACCGCCACAAGGACAGTTACGTAAATAACTTTCTTCAACAGCCCCCCTCGCAATTCAACCATTAATTATAATGTATGTTAGCCTTAAAATTTTTGTTTGGTTTTAAACCAGCAGATTAACGAGTAAACCGTCAAAAGAATCACCGTTTAAACCAGCAGATTAACGAGTAAACCGTCAAAAGAATCACCGCTATTTCCACAATCACCACCGCTTCCTGAATGTAAAAAGGGTTCCTGTAAATAAGGGGATAGAACACCCAAAACATTTCTGGATGGGTGAACATGTCTAGGGTTATGTGGCTGAAGCTACCGAAAAGGCTTAACAAGTATATGTTTAGCATGGGATATCTCACCTTGACTGGTTTAAGCCTCAACCAAGTGTAGGTGGTCCACAATTTTTCCTCGAAAAGGCGTTCAGCTATGTAAACTCCAACAGCCACCAGGATGGGGTATATGGTTAGGGCTAGTGTAAACCCATGCCAAACTCTATGATATAGTGGTTCTCCCAAAACAGTGTAGTATAGGGGTTCAAGGTCGATGAGGGATGTTGAAACCGCTAAAGCCAAGGGGTCTACGCGCTGTTTATCCCTAAAGTACAAGAAGAGGAAGGCCAATGGATGAAACGGTGTAAGAGGCATTCAATCACATGTCCTTTCAATAGGGGGTTGTTAGACGGGTATTCTTTTTCCGTTGAGGTTGCGTTTCCAAACCCCAAACTCGCCCTTAACATTTTTCAACTGGTTTATGTTGAAAATCGGGCCGTCTCTGCAGACGCGATACTCGCCTATCACACAGCTTCCGCAGATGCCGATGGCGCACCGCATAATCCTTTCGAGGCTTGCCTCAGCATAAACGCCAAACCTTTCGGCGCAGTCCAAAACCGCCCGCGTCATGGGCTCTGGTCCACAAGTGTAAACTGCGTCAAACTTTTCCTTTGTCATCACCAACTCCGTGAGGGTTGAAGCCAAACCTTTCACACCGCAGCTTCCATCCTCGGTGGCTGCCAGCACGTTTTCTCCCCCGCAGATTTTCTTCAGCTTGTCTAGGAAGATCAGCTCCGCCCTTGTTTTGGCGCCCACAACCACGGTGGTTTTTGAGGTTTTTCGGGCGGCTAGTTCCTTGGCTAGAAAGGTTAATGGTGCTATGCCAACGCCGCCTCCCACAAGCAGTACATTGCCCTGTTTGGGAGTGAAGCTGTTTCCGAAGGGTCCCCGCACCCCTATCCAGTCGCCCGCCTTTAAGGCATGCAATGCTTCAGTTGCTTCGCCAACCCGTTTAACAGCCACCGAAACCGTTGCTTTTTCACGGTCCGCGTCACAAACGCTTAGGGGAATCTCATCCACTCCTGGAATCCACAGCATCAGGAACTGGCCGGGCTTCGCCTTGGCGCACAGTCCATCCTTGAACGTGAAGGTTTTCACTGTTGGGCTGGCCGTCTCCACGTTTAGGATGCGTGTTGTTCGGTGCTTGTTAGTTGCGGTGAGCCAAGCCGACAATTTCGTTCACACTCCTAAAGCCTTTCCTTTTGAGGTAGGAGTCTATGCCCCCAACCACAGACTTGAAAACGCCTGGCCCTTTTAGGGCTATGGCTGTTCCGATCTGGACAGCTGAAGCTCCGGCAAGCATGAACTCCACGGCATCCCGCCAATCGACTATGCCACCGCACCCGATTATCGGCACTTTGACTCTTTCGTAGATGTCGTAGATGCATCGGACGGCGACCGGTTTTATGGCTGGACCGGACAAGCCGCCCCTCCTGTTGCTGAGGATTGGCTTGGCCGTTTCAATGTCTATGGCCATCGCTTTAACGGTGTTTATGGCGGTTATGGCGTCCGCCCCGGCTTTAACAGCGGC
>JAWBRY010000065.1:0-842 GCA_038843545.1 Bathyarchaeia archaeon
TGTTTAATTCCGGAGATGGGCAAGGTTTACCAAGTTTCGAAAAAGGTGTAGTGTGTAAATGCAGCTCCAAGACGTTAAGGCTGAAGTCTGTAAAATTCTGAACAAGATAGGCGCATTACAGTTTGGCGCTTTCAAGCTCACCAGCGGTAAAATAAGCCCCTACTATGTAGACCTCCGTGTTGTTCCAAGTTTTCCAGACGTCTTCAAGCGGGTATGCGATATATACACAGCTTTCGTGAGGGAGGAAATAGGCACGGGAAACTTTGAAAGGGTTGCAGGAACCCCCATGGCCGGCATGCCCTTCGCCACCATAATAGCCTACAACCTGAAAAAACCCTTCATATACATCCGTAAAGGAGTGCGCCTTCACGGAAGACAGAGAAGGGTTGAAGGCGTGTTGGCGCCGGGCGACCGTGTTCTGCTTGTAGACGACCTTATCACTACAGGATTATCGCTTAGAAGAGCTGCTAAAACCGTTATTGCTGAGGGTGGCGTCGTAAACGACGCTGTTGTTCTCCTTGACAGAGAGGAAGGCGGCGAGGAAAAACTCCGAAAAAACGGGATTAAACTTCACGCAATCGTAAAAATCAGCGAGGCAGCCCAAATGCTCTACGAAACAAGTGCAATAAACGAAGAACAGCTGAAAACAATTCTGAAACAAGTTAAAAAGGGATAAAAAGGCGTTAAGAGTTTTACATATGCGCAGCGTTTACTCGTAGAATATTAGTCCCTTCCCCTCCAACATTTCATGAAGCTTGTTGACAGCGTCGTATACGTCTTGCTCCCTCTTCGCTCCGGTGCAGACAAGCTTGCCACTAGCAAAAAGCAGTATAACCACCTTC
>JAWBRY010000065.1:884-6983 GCA_038843545.1 Bathyarchaeia archaeon
AGGCCACAATATTCTGGATTTTAAGTTCAGGCTTGCTGATAATGATTATTCCGCCTCTCTTTAACTCCTTAATAACCTTCATAACGGCCCTTTTAGCCTCCTTCTCCGATTTGGCTCCAGTACAAACCATCTTTCCAGAATTGAAAATCAAGGTTGCCGTCTTAGGCCTTTTAAGTCTAAAAACAAGTCCAGGAAACTGTTCAGGCCTATACTCCACGCCGGGATAGCCCTTAACAACAGCGTTCAAGTCCACCTTCTGGTTTAAGGTTGCAGAGGCCACCACATTCTCTATGTTTATTACGGCTTTAACCTTGGGCATTTAACACCACACGTATCAGTCTTTGAATACCCTTTATAAAAGCATTAAGTTTTTTATACTGGTTTTTCAATAAAAACCGGTGAGTTTTCGAAATTTTTAAATTCGGCAATGTTGGGTCAAATGCATTACAAGGTGAGGGGTTGAAGGGCGCTGACAAGCCGAACTACTGGTTTGTGCCGTCCGCCATTTTTACAGCTGTTCTTTTGGGCTACTATTTAACTCACCGGATTTTCCCGGGGCCTGAAGCCCTATTTCTTTGCTTGTTTGTTTACGTTTCCTATATTGGAAGCGGTAGCCGTTTCCTGAAAACTTTTTCACCCTTCATTATATCGTTTCTGTCCTATGAAGCTTTGAACAGGCTTATTGTCGCTGTTCCTAGATACATTTACGTTCTTGAGCCTGTGGCTGTGGAGTTGTGGATTTTTAAGGCTATTCCAACACTTGTGCTTCAACAGCAATATAGAATGCCCATCCTAGATTGTGTGGGGGCAATTTTTTATTCTGTGCATCTTATAGCACCGACGTTTTTCGCCTTCCTCTTATGGCGTTTCAAGCCGGAGCACTACCAAAACTACACGCTTGCCTTTATTGTTTGCACGTACAGCGCCTTGTTGACATTTCTGGTTTTCCCCGTGGCTCCTCCGTGGTATGGTGTTAGAGCAGACCGTGTGCTCTTCCAGGTGGACCGTTACTTAAAGGTTCCAGTTTTCCAAACGATTTACGACTATATTGGGGTTAACCCCTTCGCGGCTTTTCCAAGCCTTCACTCGGCTTATCCATGGCTTATAGCCTTTTTCTCCCTTAAAACATGGAAGAAGAAGGCTCTGCCGGCTCTGGTTTTCCCCATAACAATATGGTTCAGCGCCGTCTATCTGGGGGAACACTATGTAATTGACGTGATAGGCGGAATCGCCTACGCAACGCTTGCCTCCATCCTTGCGTGTAACAGAAAGAAACCGTTTAAAAACGCGTGGACTTTAAACAATAACAAGACTGACTCAAGCACGTTATGTTGTAGGAGATGTTTTCCGGCCAATTTTCCAGCTCTTCAGGAAACCGTAAATTTTCCGAGCGTTAAAAACGATCATGATGAGAATGAAAAACTGGTACCATGCGAATGTTGAAACTCCCAACCGTGTTCCAGTGTTCGTTTTGCAGTCAATTCTATATATTAAGAAGCTTTGGTAAAGGTTTGCGTCATAAACATCTAAAAAGTTTTTGTGGTATTGTAGGTCTGCGTACATGCCTCGAATGGTTGCGCTGGGCGGAGTGGCGCCGGGCTGCCAGAAAGTGTAAGAGCCATATAGACTGAAAATTATGAGTCCAATAATTATTATGTTAAGGATTATGTAGAGTGCAAAGTCCAAATCCACCTTTATTGGCACTATTTTCTTTTCAGCCAGCTCTTCTGCATGCTTTGCTTCTCTGCTTGGACTTGGCAGCAGCACCAGAATCATAAGGATCGCTAGGAACACTAAGAGTAGGATGTACATGTTTTTCTCCAAATGAAGCAGCAGGGGGAGGTTTCCAATGTAGGGGATTCTTGCTATCACCTTGCCAACGAGCGCCGTTGACGGCCACGGGGCGTCATTTACGCCGCTGTTGTCCCCGCGGGTTATAATGTAGTATATGCCATTTCTATTCTCAATTTTAACGGCTCTGTGGACTATGAGCTCATCGCCTCTCCTATAAACTAGGATGTCGCCTGTTAAACCATTTGGGTCAGCGCTTATCTCAGTTGGGTTTACCTTTTGGACTATTATTAGATCGCCTATGTTTAGAGTTGGAAGCATGCTTCCGGAAGCCACAGCTAAAGCCGGGTATGGTGTGCCTAGGGCTGCTTGGGCGCCGAAGTAGCCGCCTAAAACTATGAGTAGGAGTAGAGCTATTGTTACCGCCGTTTGAAAGTACTCGTTTCTCCAGAGCTTTTTAATGGTTTCAAGCGTCAACTTTGCGCCTTCTGTAAGCTCTTTTCTTCTTGATTACTTTTCCAGCTCTAAAACTTAACGCTTGAAAAATGAGAAAACAAAAGAGGGAGTGTGAAGCGTGTTTGGCTATATTTCTACGCCTTCAGCGCCAAGTTTAACTTTGCTCACTATGCCCTTAAACTTCTTGCCGCATTTAGGGCATTCATACATGCCGAAGACTGTCATGGTTATCCGCATCTTCTTGTCCGGGAAGGGGGCGATAAGCTCCCATGTCTTGTAGGGATCTTTTACCTCTGTTCCGCAGTCGGGGCAAAAGTTTTGCTTTGTTTTCGGCATGGCTGAAGCCAGCTGCGATAAAGTTTATGTGTTAAACCTTTTTCTTGCTTAATACTTCCCGGAAGGGTTTCTTGCATTTGGGGCAGTCAAAAAGCCCTATTTCCAGCTGCATCCTCTTACCGGACTTGTCTGGACGCCCAGCCATGGTCCACTTCTTTCTCGGGTTTGCAACTTGAGTCCCGCATTTTGGACATTTACCCATTAACTTTTCCTCCAACGTCCTCGATAACCATGGTTTTCCATGATGGTAAATAAATAATTTTCCATCGTTCTCGAGCGTGAGGACAACGGTCATGGCGAAAATGATCTTTTTTAGTCCCAGTTTAATCGAGGACTTTGCTGTACCATACGTATGTTTGGCCTTTTTTGAATCCGAGTTTTTCCATGAAACGCATGCCTGCCATGTTTGTGCCTTCTACATCCACTATGACCATGCGGGCACCCTTCTCCTTGAAGCGTTTCTCCAGTTCTCTGTAAAGCCCCTTACCCACGCCTTGACGCCGCCTCATCCTTTTAACGCCTATCCATAGGAAGTAGCCGTAAGTCCACGGGCTTAGAGGCCGTTTTAGAATGGTGCCGAGGGCGAACCCCACAATCTTTTTCGAACCTACATCTTCTGCCACCAAACATAGTTCGGGATCCTCTTGGAAAAGCGAGAGCAACTCGTTGATGTTCCAAGTGCGGTAGGTGAACTGCAACTGGGCGGGCGTAAAAATCTTCTCGCTTAAACGCCAAACCTCCGGCAAGTCTTCCAAGGTCATTTGCCTAATTTCGATTTCAACCCGCTGCCTCTTGGCGCGCTTACGTTTTAAAACCGTCTTTCCAGCCAACTCTGCACCTTCAAGGCTAACTTTTGCCGTGCAAACCAATATAAAACATTCTGAAAATTCTAGAGAGGGGGCCGCCCGTATTGGCTTTTTTCAGCTTCAAAAAAATGTTTTTACCCCTCTGAACGCTTAATGTTGACTGGTGAAAACTAGTGCAGCTTTCGCCCTTAAGCGCCGCCATAAAGCGGACGTGCAACATGCGTAAGATTGGGGCTACCATGCAGGTTTTAGATTACGAGCAGCGTTTCTCTTGCCTAAAAAACTTTTACGAAAACTTCCTTTCAAGCCTCATCAAAACGGGCTTCAACACGAAAGAGGCGTATGAAACTGCAATGGACTTTTTCGGATCTTCTTCCGTGCGTTTCGCGGGCATAGATGGAACCATGTATTCACGTCCCCTCTTCGACCTTGTGGTTTTCTTCGGCGGCGCCTACGCCTCAACCGGAACCATAATCTTTCACGAAGATAAGCCGCCCACCGTCGAGTATGATGAACGAACAGCCAAACATGGTGCCGGCATATCCAGCGTGGTGCCCATTTACGTCAACGAGATTCCAGACGTGGACCAAACCTTTTTTGAGGTCTCGCAGCCCGACGAGGTTAGCCTTGGAAAACCGCTCACTGAAGAGTCCATCATAAACAATGCAACCATCGCCAACTGGATCATGACTTTCGCCGAATACTATTTGGCTTACAAGCTTGCGGTTGACCCCGAACAAAATGTTCGAATAATAATTTTGGACAGAAGCCTATCCATTGAGAGGGCAAGTCTCCTCTACGACACCTCGAAGCGCGCCTTGTGGGAGGTGAAAAGCAACATTTTAGGCTGTGAAGTGGACGGAGAGCCTATAGACGTCAACGAATTGACCATTGCGCGGCACCTGATCTGCAACCAGCGTCTAGGCTTGCCCCCTCCAAGGGCGGACTACCTACGCTACGCCATAATAGACCTACTTAAACGGAAAGGAGCATTAACAAGAAAACAGATTCTCGCAGAGTTCGACATAAAGGATGAGAAGAGAGCCAAAAGGGTTGAGAGAGCCCTGGACAACCTTGCGAAAAAGGGCATTTTAACCGAGAAAGGTGAAATCTACGCCTTAAACCAGAAATATGCGAGGACTTGGGAACGCGTCAAAAAGCTGGCTACAAGCATAGGCGACAAGTTCTTTTTCGCAGAAAATCCCGAAGCCGGCAATCCGATGAAAATTGTTAAAGGAGGGAAAGAACATTGGCTTACAACCCTTGACGTTGCTTTTCTAACGCTTTTCACACTGCACATGTTAATGGAGGAATGCTGGAGCAGGCACATTCTCTTAATGGGCGTGACAAAAGACACGGCTGCAAGAGACTTTAAGCGGCAGCTCGTCCCAATAATGTGCAACAACGACCTTTTGAAGGCGAATGTTTCCCAAGAGGAGCTGGAGAAGCTGCCAAACACAGACCGCATGATCCTCCAGTCCGCCAGCATGTTAAACGCGGACAAGATTACGCCGCCATGGAGCCTCGTAGAGTATGATTCAGCCTTTAGGACTATGGTTTTGGACAGGCAGAAACGGAAGGGCTACGTTTCAGGCGCCATTAAAAACAAGATAGGCTTGGAGAAGGTTTTCCTTAAAACCTATGTGCAGTTGAGCCAAGCCAAAACAGACCCAATGCTGCGGAGCAACGTTCTCCTCGTAGACCGCCTCGTCTATCCAGAGTACGACTATAAACCTGAAACCACTGTGGAGTTTTGGAACGAGCTTAGCGACGGCGCAAAATTTTGGTGGCTATGGCGCCTTCAAACATTCCAGAAGCCTTCGGGCATAACACGCCCCTGTTTATTGCGGACAAAATCGCCAAGTGGAACTACAGCCAATTCAAGCGTGTGGTGGATACGACTGCCGAGTGGATTCTCAACAACCATAAATTAAGAAAGTTCATATTCTATATGAGCACTTTTAGAGAGAGGCGAGCAACCATTGAAGCTGCAAGAAGAGAACAAATTTAACAGCATGTGCTTCACAGACTTCGACGGACGGTTCCGGGCTAGACTCGCCGCTGTTGTGCCCCGCTTCTTCGGCGGAGCAGAAGAGTCGAAGTTGGCGGGGACGAGTGCGCGCTACACATGCCGCATAAAAGTGGAATACCAGAAAGACTTGATGGGGCTATTGGAAGAGGGCATGCTCCTTGCAGTGAAAAACTTTAAGCAAGCGCTTCTAGGCGAGGAACGCTACACGCTTATGGAGATAAGCCGTGTCTGGCCCGAACATTTCGGGCTTAGGGGATTGTCTGATCATGGCTATTATCCAATGCAGTTTGAGATTATCGAGCAGTCGGAGGCGGATTGGCTGACGGACGACCGCTCCACAATGATGATCCAGATAGACGCCGTACCCATAAACTATGATCTGGTGATAGGCAAAAACTGCGAGTACAGGTTTGTTAAGGGCTTCTCCTATCCGGTGGTGGGCAGCCTCGTCTACATTCTAAACAGCGAAATGATAAACCGGATGTATAACCAGAAAATCACTGAAAAGCTTGGTGTAGACCCATCTAAAACGGTGGAAGACGCCCGTCTTGACCCGAGGCTTGGCGTTGTAAAGATGTTCCAGACAAGCAATACAGTTATCCCTATATATGTGGATTTCGAGAAGCTTGTGCGCTACCACTTCGGCGTTTTCGCCTTTACAGGCGGGGGAAAAAGCAA
>JAWBRY010000066.1:0-6916 GCA_038843545.1 Bathyarchaeia archaeon
CTTTGCAAAGGGCTTCAACTGCCTTGTGGGCGGTTTGGGTTGTGGAAAGTCAAGCATCCTTTACGCTGTCGACTTCGCCCTTTTCGGAGACCCCTTGGGTAGAAGTTATGAGTATCTGTTGAGGGATGGGGCTGAAAGCGGCAAGGTTATCCTCCAATTCACCCAAAACGGCAAGAGCTACACACTAACGCGGGGGCTTAAAAGGCGTGGAAAGGGCATAAGCCAAGACTTCGACGAACTGAAACTTTTTGAGGGTGAAACCCTCTTAGCCAGTGTGAAAAGCGAAGCCGTTGCAGAGCAACTAAAAGCCTTGACAGGGCTGGATAAGGATCTTTTCCGCGAAATAGTCTGGGTTCGCCAAGAACACCTAAAAGAGCTTATAGACGCCCCGCCGAGGGACAGGCAAAAACGTCTAGACGAGCTTTTCGGGCTTTCAGACTTTGAAGCAGCGTGGAGCAACATCGCCATCTACCAGAAGGAATACGAGGCGGAGAAAAGGGTTTACGAAAAAGACCCAGACGTGATAGGCTTGGAAAAGCTGAATGCTGAATATACCCGCATGGCTGAAGAGTTCACACGCCTGGAAATTGATATCCAAAGTGTTTCCAGAAAGCTGAACGAGGCCAAAAGAACCCTTGAGGAAGCTGATTTGAGGCTGAAAAGGCTTGAGGAGTTGAGGGCTTCCATAGAAGAGCGTAAAAGAAGGGAGGCCCAACTTCAAGCTCAACTAACAAGCCTTGAAGATTCTCTTGCTGCAGTCGCCGAAAAAATTGAAGGTAAAAAAGCTATAATTGAAAGCTTTAAACAGCGCCTAAACAACATGGAGGCTCAAGCTAAGTCTTGTAGGGAGGTTCTTAGAGAAATAGGGGTTCCGGCAGACCAACCTCTTGAAGTTTTGAGGCAATACATGTCAACCTTCGATAGCCAAATCGCTGATCTAAAAGCCGAGCAGGAGACAACTCTTCGAAACATGCAGGCAGACCAGAGGAGGCTTTCATCCCTCTCAACAGAGAATCGTTGCCCTTTATGCCTGCAGCCACTGACTATCGAATACAAAAATAATTTGATTGAACGCATACAGAGGGAGAACAGCGATAGGCAGAAAACCCTAAACCATCTTCAAAGGGAGATTGAGGAGCTGCAGCAGTTGAAAGAGAGGGCAAGCACAGCCATAGCAAGCCTTCAAGGCCTAATGCCAAGAATTGAAGAGTTAAGAAACCGTATAAATGAGGAATCCAAGGCTCTGGCGGAGCTTTCAAAGGAGTTTGAGGAAAAGCAAAGACTCGAGGCTGAGCTAAGAGCGCAGCTTGAAAGAATTCGTTTCGAAATCTCAAGGTTTGACATTTCAGAGCTTGAAAACGCAAGAAAACAAAGGGAACAAGCGTTCCAGAACTATTACCTATTAATGTCTGAACTCCAAACCATGGAAAACCGTAAGGGCGACCTGCTCAAACGTTTAGACGATATCAAAGAACGGATAGACCAGGCTCAGAGAAAAATGGAGCATGTGGAAAAATTAAATAGGATTGTGGGGATTATAGGCAGCATCCGGGATGCATACAGAAGCATTCAGCCGAAGCTTAGAAGCGAGTTTGTAAAAGTCCTGAAAAATCTTGTTCAGCAAATCCTTGACAACCTCACAGGCGAGGAGGGCGCCCCGATAAACGTTACGGTCGACGAAACCTACACGCCTTACGTGATAAGCGAAAGCGGCGTTGAAAGGGAGGTTTCAAACCTATCTGGTGGGGAACGTACATTAGTGGCTTTTGCGTATAGGCTTGGCTTGGGACAGTTGATAATGCAGTCCAGAACAGGGCATGGCTTAAGCCTGCTGCTTTTGGACGAGCCAACTGAAAGCCTCGGAAGGGAAGACGGCTCCATAGACCGCTTGGCTGAAGCCATTTCACGGTTCAAAGCCATAGAACAGATAATAGCCGTAACCCACAGTGAAGCCTTTGCCGAAAAGGCTGAACACGTTATACGCGTCGAAAAAGAGGCAGGCGAAAGCGCAATATCCGTGGAGAAATAGCGAACCGCTAGCACGGCTCCTCCACAACAGCGTTTTCTAGAACACCTATCTTCTCAATTTCCATCTTTACAACGTCGCCTCCACGCAGAAACTTTGGTTCAGGCTTCATGGCGAAACCTACACCCGCCGGTGTTCCCGTTGCAATTATGTCGCCTGGCTCTAAAGTCATCACTCTGCTTAGGTGGTGAAGCACCTCATAGACGTTGAAAACCATGTTTTTAGTTGTGGAGTTCTGTCGAAGTTCGCCGTTAACCCATGTGCGAATGTAAAGGTTTGAAGGATCCCCCATCTGTTTTCGGGTTAATATGCATGGACCTAAAGGGGCGAAAGTGTCAAAGCTTTTACCCCTCGTCCACTGCTTGTCCTTAAATTGAATGTCTCTGGCTGAAACATCATTTAAAATAGTGTATCCAAAAATGTAATTTTCAGCCTCTGAAACAGGGACGTTCTTGGCCTTTTTCCCAACTACAACGGCCAGTTCAGCCTCATAGTCAAGCTGCCTCACAAAACATGGTTTAACAATGTTCTCGTTCGGCCCCACTATCGTTGTGCGAGGTTTAAAAAATATTATTGGCTCTTCAGGTATTGAAGCGCCACATTCGGCTGCATGATCCCAATAATTCAATCCGAGACAAATGATTTTTGGGGGATTCACTAAAGGCGCGAGAAGCTTCACATCGTCCATAGACAAAATAGCCTTTTCAACAACTTCTCTGGAAGCTTCTAAAATCATCTTTTCAACTTTTTCAATGGTGCTTGCAGCGATGAATTTCTCCAACGTTTTAGGCAGTTTCTTGTTTAGGTGCTTCGCTAGACTTGGCAGAGATATAACCTTCCCGTCGCCGGTCATAACACCGTAATCTTCATGGTTTTCGTAGCGGAACCTCACGATTTTCAAGCAAACCAGCCTTTTGCAACTCTGAACGCGCGATCAACTCTTAAAGTTTTTCAATGACAAGGTATTGTTTGAACCATAAGCGTGGTTCCCTGCGCCATATAGTTCAAAGGGCTCCACCCGAACTTCCTATGTGGGAAAGCTCGGTTCTGATGAAGATAACCGCCATAGCAAGAAGAGGATAACCTTCTCTTAGAGAAACGGATAAAAACTTGATTCAAACATTCAGCACCAACAGCGAGTGGGGAAAATGGCCTTCAACGACAAAATATCGAAGGCGTTGGCGTCCGCCCTTTACCATGCAGATAAATCCATTTCAGCCTTAAAAAGCGGAGATGAAAAGGCCTTTTCGAACGACCTTTGGCACGTTGCCGCGGAACTTGAATACGCCTTATTCCTATTCTCCCTAACATTAAAAAACGAGCGAAACGTGCAAATGTCCAAACCGAATCCGAACCCAAAGGACTTGCAAACAGACTACATCATGCTAAAGGTTAAGGAGTTGGTTGAGGAAGCCCAAAGCCTTCTAAAAAGTGGCGATCTCCAAAACGCCCATAAAAACGCCTACCAAGCAAGGCATTACATCTTCAATCTTCAAGAGAACATGGATAAGGAGAAACGCGGAGCCCGGCGGAAAGATAAAGCAGATTAGCCTATTCTTTCTCTGATATTTTTCTCTCTTTTATTGTTAAAGTGTTCTCCTTTCCAATTATAACCCTATAGTAGTCTTTGAGCTCCGCCTTGTGTAGATATTTCCGCAGAAGCACTCGCAAGTACTTTTTTGAAACACCGCCCTCTTCGCCTTTCACTGTTATCTGATTTGTTGCTGTTTCAATTTCCACGCCTGTCTTTCCGCGGAGAAACTCAGCCAACTCCTTTATCACCTCGTCGCCTTCGGATTTTAACTCAGACACATCTATTCGAATTTCAGCCATTTCAACAACACCCCCCTATCTTCTAGCAACCATAACCCCACATGGTCGCAGCATCTTATCAATTTATTCAACAGCCATCTCCTCCCGCAGTCCAACCTCTGGATAAGCGAATAAGTGAGCACTTTCCGGCTGAAAACTCACAGTGGCTTTCTCCCCCATGGTGAACCATTCACGGGAGAGGGATGGAGTCACAACCACGATTAAATCTTGATTTTCAAGTCTAATCTCATACCGTATATTTGTTCCTTCAAAGGCAACCCTTTCAATCACGCCGCAAAGCGAGTTTTCACCGTGGCTTTCCCCCTTATTGATGGTGAAGACTTCAGGCCTCACGGCTAAAATCACCCTTTCACCCTTACTCAAGCCCTTGTTAACTGCTTGAACCCTTAACCCGCCTCGAAGCTCAACCGTAGCCATTTTATTCGTGACCTCTACAATGAAGCCTTCAAGAAAATTTGCCCCTCCGATAAAGTGGGCTACGAAAATGGTTTTAGGGTTCATGTAAAGCTCTTGAGGTGTGCCCACCTGCAAAATTTTCCCCCTCTTCATTACGGCTATTCTATCCGATATTGCCATAGCCTCTGACTGGTCGTGGGTTACGTGTATGGCTGTTAACTCCAAGTCCTTCACCATGCGCCTAATCTCATACCTAAGCTCGTTTCTAACCTTTGCGTCCAAATGTCCCAAGGGCTCGTCCAACAAAAGCAGTTTTGCACCAGCGGCCAGTGCCCTTGCAACGGCTATTCTCTGCATCATGCCACCGCTCAACTCGTGGGGGAAAGCGTCCAATCGTTCATGAAGCCTAACCATTTCTAAAACTTCGTGGCCTATCCTTTCAGCCTTTTTCATGTCGAAGCCCTTCACCCTTGGACCATAAGTGACGTTTTCCCAAGCGTTCATGTGGGGGAACAATGCGAATGTTTGGAAGACAAAGCCTATGTCGCGGTCCTCGGGCGGAACATTATTTACAAGCCTATCGCCAATGTATATTTCGCCCTCATCCGGCTCGATTAAGCCGGCGATAAGCCTAAGCAGAGTTGTCTTCCCGCAGCCGCTCGGTCCTAGAATGGAGAAGTATTCCTTGTCCTTAATGTGGAGGCTGACTTTGTCCACGGCTACAATTTTGCCAAACCTTTTTGTAACGTTGACCAGGCGCACGTCAGGCATTTCAGTACCTTCCCTTGCCTCTAACGACAAGTCTCAACGTTAGTAAGACTATGAAGGAGATCAATATTAAGAAACCGCATCCCAAGCCGACCTCTAAAGGTGAAACTGTGACTCCACCCTTAACCCACTTCACCAAAACAACCGGGGCAGTCTTAAGCTGGGTAACGGCCAACGTGGCGCCTGTCTCGCTTACGCTTCTGGTAAAAACCATTATGGCGCCTGAAAACATGGAATACTTGGTTAAAGGAAACACTATTGTCCTAAAAACGCATAAAGGTTTGGCCCCCAAAGTTCTGGAAGCCTCCTCCAACTCTATGCTTATCCTTTCAACCGCAGCAGCCATGGATCTAACAAAATATGGGTATGTAATGGCCAAATGTGCAAAAATTAGGAGCAAAATTTCCGGTATGAAGGCTACGGTTTCCTTCCAGAAAAACCTCAAGGACACGCCGAGCGCCACCGATGGAACAATTATTGGGATGTCAACAAGCGTGTTTAACAATGATGAGAATCGTCCAAGACGCTTTCTTGCAACAATTATGGCCATAGGCAATCCTATAAGAACATTTAAGATGGTTGCCGTTGCTCCCAGCAAGTATGATAAAACAAGACTTTGCCAGTAGTCATCCCATGGGGGGACACCGGACAAAGCTTTTGGAAAAGCCTCTGTCGGGAGAGCCTTCAAGGCTGGAAGTGCAGCGAAAAGCGAGGGGGCCAAAACAATTACGAAGAAGATTGAAAGCGTAACGCCGTTTCTAAAAAATGTCGCAGTAGAATAGCTTATTTTCCTCTCCATTGTTGGCCAGGCCCCTTTCATTGGCAGCTTTAGCCGACCACCAAGGTAGCGAACTGCAGCAAAAATTAGGCATGAAATCACTATGAGGATAAGGCTCACGAACACTGTGGCTCCCACGTAAACATCTTTTGTGTTTTGAATGAATATGGGTCCATTTTCAAAAGCTCCGGCAACAATCATTGTGGCACCCGTTTCGGAAATGGACCTTGCAAAGGCTAAGATAAACGCCGCAATTAACGATGGCTTTATAATTCCTAGGGTCACAGTTCTTGCTGTGGTGAAGGGCGGCGCACCCAAAGTTCTTGCGGCTTGCTCATACTCAATCTTGTAATCTAGCAGTGCACCCACAATGACTCTAACAACAACAGGGTAGGAGAACGTGAAATGAAGCAGGGCCACAAGAAGCCATCCTGGTGAGACAAGCGAGCCTCCTAGAAGGGCTGAAATCCCTTCGGGCCTGTGCCAGAAAAGGAGAAGCGAATAGCCAAGCACAGCCGTCGGCACTATGAAGGGGACGTCGGCGAGAGAGTCAAGGACATTCATCCATCCCGACCTGCCCCGGGCGATAAGCCAAGCCATGGGAATTCCAGCCGCCACGTCCAGAGCCGACACAAACACGGCCACGGTAAACGAGTTCTGCACGGCGTTTAAGGCGCGGGTCAAAAGCTCAGCGTCGCCGAAAACTTCCTGCATCGTCCCCCACTTGATTATTATGCCCAAAATGGGCGGGATTAAAATTAAAGCGAAAAAAAGCGCAACGGCGGTTAAATAGACTCCATATTTAACCGCCGACTTTGATGAAAGCCTATCCAGTTTTTCCACGAGTTTTCTTGGCAAACCCACCAGCCTAAACCCAACTGAACAGTCAAATGCGTTTCTTTTCCAATTCGTAGAATTTGCTGATAAGCTTTCCTATGATAAATGTTAGTTCACGTCTTTAAGGTGGACGCTTAGTTAAAATGTTGCCAAAGCAGACTCACAGTCTAGTTGGCTTCCTCCAGATATTTCATAGCTTCCTCAATGCTGTTGAAGCCGTATTTGATGGTGTTAAATTGTTTCCTTAGGGCGATAACATCCTCACGAACTTCGGCTGG
>JAWBRY010000067.1:0-2853 GCA_038843545.1 Bathyarchaeia archaeon
TAGGCATTCTGGGCAAACACTTGTTGAATAACGTTCAAACTTTACTGTTTCTTGGCTTTCAACCATTCCCATCCCTAGGTTCTGGATGTTGATTTGGCTATGCTGTTAGAGGCTATATTAAAATTTCCATAACTTTAATATGGTGAAAAGTATTACTCCCCTTCCATGAGCGAAAAAATAAAAGCCCTACTGCGGAAAGTTGGGCTAACAGACTACGAAGTAAACGCCTACCTTACACTTCTGGAAAAAGGTGCCCTAACAGCCAAGCAGATAAGTTACGGGGCGCAAATCCCGTTTTCAAAGGTTTACCAAATCCTTAACAGTTTAGAGAAGAAGGGCTGGATTGAGGTTATCCGAAAAAGACCTAGCAAATACTTCCCAAAATCTCCTGAGGCAGTGTTGAAGGCTACTAAAGCTGCTATGGAAAGCGAGTGGATGCAAATTGAAAAGGCTGTGGCTGACGAGTTGACGCCACTTTACGAGAAAATTAAAACCAAGGAGAAATACGACATTTGGATATTGAGGGGTTTACCGAACATTGCCTCAAAGTTTAAGGAGATGATTAAGGACTGTCGAGAAGAACTGTTGGTAGCTTTTCCTTCCATCAAGGAGGATTTTCTTATGGATTTTTTCCCGCTTCTCCGATCTTTAATAGGTGAAAAAGTGCAAGTGCGTTTCATGGTTTCAAGAGGACTTAACGAAAACGTTTACAAGGCTTTTTCACGGATTGGCGAAGTAAGATTAAGAAGTAAAATGTTCGGCGGCGGCGCTATATCAGACGGCGTAGAAGTGCTGCTGCTTTTCACCGACGAAAAAGGCGAAATAACCGCCATATGGTCTGACCATCCGGGTTTAGCTGGGCTCGCCAAAGACTATTTCAATTATTTGTGGAAGGAGTCTGAAACATGAACTTTGCTCCATAAAGCTTTAGCATTTCAGCGTCCCCAAAACAACCGTGGATATTAAAAGCATGAGGTTAAGACTTCTAAGATGGGCTTTTTCAAACAGCTTCTATTTCTTCAGACACATTACTCAAGCCTGATAATGTTTTTCCGTTCCGAGGGTTTCTTTTAAAACGCCATAATATCTTTGCTTTATCCTTTTAGTTATCTCGGCGTGCGTGAGAAGGAAACCAATGCACCCTAAAATCATTAAAGCAAGTATCACCAAAGCGGTCATTCGAAACGCTACGCTAAAAATTGCCATTTCACTATCGCCAAAATGCAAACTGAGAAAAGACACCACCAAAATGTCTGAAAAATCTGTTAACAAAAAACTTGACTGAATCAAAACTTGCCAACGTGTTTTGACAAACCTTAAAAAAGACACGTTGTGAGTCTTTGACTCCGCTAGGTAAGGTCGCGTGGACTGGTTGTTTTTGGCAGAACCTTGTAAAGAAACAGTGCCACCAAAAACCAAACCAGTATTGAAGCGCTGATAAAGCCCATGATAAAACAAAATAGGTACATTTCTAAAGGCAATGTAGCGGCTATTCTGTTTAAGGGCCGCAGAGCTAAAGACAATACAATGCCAAAAAGTAGGCTATTTATTGATAGGCTTGCGATAATTCTGGCTTTCCTAGCGTTTGAAGAAACGTCTGGATGATGTTTTTCATAATGGCGAAGAGACGAAAAAAGATAAGGGAAAAGAAAAATATCCTAGTGTATCTCTCCCGAAGGATCTTGCGACCACAAATAGGACAAATCTGGCGTCAATAAGTGATACGCGACGATATTTTTTACGAACCAACCTTGCATAATAGGTTGCGGCAAAAATAAAGAGGAAAAAGAGTCCAAATAAAAGGAGAGCCAATTGCTGCAAGGCATTATGTAGCTCTAATGACATTTTTATCACTTAGCGGTCTCCTTAATCGTACTTTATGTTTCCATATTTCTATTTTACACCATTTGAGATTATTCTGTAGTAAGGTTAGGAACATGAACCTTAAAATCCGCGTGTCTTGATAGTGTTTAGAACCCAGTAAGTCTATGAGATGAGTGTGGGGTGCGGGTAAAAGTTAAAATCACCGGTATCGTTCAAGGTGTGGGTTTCCGTCCATTCGTCTATCGTGTAGCCGTGAGAAACGGCTTGAAAGGTTATGTTCGTAACATGGGCGACGCTGGTGTGGAAATTCTCCTTGAAGGTGAAGAAAATGCCATAAACGGTTTCCTTAAAGCCTTAAGGAATGAGAAGCCACCCTTAGCGCAGATCCATGAAATAGTGACAACCAAGCTTAGTGGAGAACACGAATACAAGGATTTTAGGATCATTAAAAGTTCTGATGAAGCTGAACTTTCTGGTTCTGTTATTCCCCCGGACGTGGCTATATGTGACGAATGCTTAAAGGAGCTTAGAGATAAAGGCAATCCAAGGCATGACTACTTTTTTATCACGTGCACGGATTGTGGTCCACGCTTCACGGTTTTTGAACGCCTTCCATATGACAGGGAAAACACGACTATGCGGGATTTTCCAATGTGCAGTCTCTGCCAAAGCGAGTATGCTGATCCATTGAACAGGCGTTTTCACGCTCAAACGGTGGCTTGTCCAAAATGTGGTCCCAAAGCCTATCTGACAACAAGTAGTGGCGAAACACTCTCATGTGATGACCCGATACGAGAAGCTGGTAGGCTGATTTCTGAAGGCTCTATTGTCGCTGTTAAGGGCTATGGCGGTTTCCATGTTGCAGCGTCCACGTTGTTAGATGAGCCTTTGATAAGACTTAGAAGGGTTAAGCATAGACGGCAGAAGCCTTTTGCCATTATGGCGCGAAGCTTAGAAGCTGTTAAATCTTTTGCCGAAGTGAACCCTAAAGAGGCTGAACTTTTAACCTCTTACACCCGCCCAATAGTG
>JAWBRY010000067.1:2949-6912 GCA_038843545.1 Bathyarchaeia archaeon
ATCAGCCAATTGTTAAAGATGACGACGAAGCCTTGAAAGTGCTCGGGGGCATAGTTGACTATTTTCTTTTCCATAATAGGCGGATTGCCCACCAATGTGATGACTCAGTGGTGCGGGTGCACGGCGAAAAACAAGTTTTCATCAGACGTTCGAGGGGATATGCCCCAGCACCGATCATATTGCGGGAAAAAGCTGACAGATGTATCTTAGCCTTAGGCGGCGAACTAAACAACACGGCATGCATTTTGAACGGCAACAAGGCTTTCATATCTCAGCATATTGGCGACGTTGAAAATGTGGAGACTCGCGAATTTCTTAAGAGCGCTGCTGAACACCTGGCCCGCTTAACCAACAGCAGAATTGAGGTTATTGCATGCGACTTGCATCCGAAATTCACCACAACAAGGCTTGCCCAAGAATTGGCAGTCCGTAATGGCTGGCGCATGGTCCAAGTGCAACATCATTTCGCCCACATTGCCGCCTTGATGGCTGAACATGGCGTTGACGAGATGGTAGGCGTATGTTGCGATGGCTATGGTTACGGAATCAACGGCGAAGCATGGGGCGGAGAAATAATTTTTGCTTCACGCTGCTCCTCTGAGGTGAAGCGTGTCGCCCACCTTGAAGAACAGCCCATGGTTGGCGGAGACCTAGCAACCCGCTACCCGCTCAGAATGGCAGCTGGGATTCTACATAAAAAACTAAATGTGGAAGACTGGCTTATGCAAAACAAGCACTATTTCCCTCACGGTGAAAATGAAATCCGACTTGTTCTTCAACAACTGGAAAAGGGACGTGGCGTAATTGAGACGACAAGTTGCGGGCGGGTTTTAGACGCTGCCGCCGCAGTTTTGGGCTTGTGCCATGAACGCACATACGAGGGCGAACCGGCCATGAAACTGGAGTCCATGGCAATAAAAGGCAGAGACGTTCTTCAACTAAAACCCATAATCAAGGGCGCAGTTCTGGAAACCACGGATATGCTTGTCGAAGTTTTTGAAAATCAAGAGAAACGCGCCGTTGCTGACTTGGCTTTTTATGTCCACTCATATCTGGCGGGAGGCCTAGCTGAACTAGCCGTAGAAAAAGCTTTGGAAAACGGCGTCAAAGTTGTTGGTTTTTCGGGTGGAGTTGCATGCAATGAAATATTCACCAAAATCATGCAGGAAACAGTTGAGGCGGCTGGCTTGCGTTTTATCGTTCACGAGGCTGTTCCACCGGGCGACGGTGGCTTGTCCTTTGGGCAAGCAGTCTATGCTGGACTTTTCAATTTTAAAACGCAACCATTTTATTGACGTGTGTCTGCCTTTCTAACGAAAAGACATGTGCTTGGCCATTCCAGCAAAAATTGTAAAAATTCAAAACGGCAAAGCCCAAGTGGACTTTGGAGGAGGCGTCTTAAGGGAAGTTGACGTATCCTTGGTGGAGGTAAAAGTTGGCGAGTATGTTTTGGTGCACACCGGCTACGCCATCCAAGTTTTAAGCCAAGAAGAAGCTGAAGAAACACTGCGGTTGTGGCGTGAACTTCTAGAAGCTGAAAGCTCGCTTGAAACAAAATAAATTGTGTGTTGTTGACCGAAATGTTTGAGCATTTAAGGTTTAGAGACCCCGACTTGGCTAGACGCATAGTTGAGAAAATACGCGGAACAGCGCCGAAAAAGGATGTTGTGAAAATTTGCCATGTTTGCGGTACTCACGAGTGGACCATAACCCACTACGGCTTGCGAAGTTTGCTGCCCCCCACGGTTGAGGTTATAGCCGGTCCGGGCTGTCCCGTGTGCGTCACACCGGCTTCCGAGGTGGACGAGGCTATTGCTCTTGCTTTAAATGGGGTGACCATTATGTGTTTTGGGGATGTTCTGCGGGTTCCGGGATCCGAAAAGTCTCTTTTAGATGTTAAGGCTGAGGGCGCCGATGTTAGGGTTGTTTACAGCGCCATGGACGCCGTTCGCATGGCTGAAAAGGAGCCAGAAAAAGAGTTTGCATTTTTCGCCATAGACGGCTTCATCGCCCCCGGACACGTGAGCACTATTATCGGTTTAAAGGCTTACGAGATTTTTCCAAAAGCCTACCGCATGCCCACTGTGGTGGCTGGTTTCGAACCATTAGACGTTTTATTTGCCATCTACATGGTTCTAAAACAGCTTAAAGATGGCGTGGCGAGATTGGAAAACGAGTATGTTAGGGCTGTAAGCTGGGAAGGCAATACCAAAGCCCAAGAAATCATGCACAAATCCTTTGACGTGGTAGATAGCCATTGGCGTGGACTAGGAAAACTGCCTTCTTCAGCCTTCAAATTAAAAGAGGAGTTTGCAGCTTATGATGCAAGAGAAAAGTTTGGGATACGCATAACGCGGGGTAGAGACCTACCGCCCGGATGCCAATGCCACCTCGTCATGATTGGAAAAATCAAGCCTACGGAATGTCCGCTTTTCATGAAGGCTTGCACTCCACAAAAGCCTGTTGGCGCATGTATGGTGAGCATAGAGGGAACATGCCGAATTTGGGCGAAATCTTCCATCATGTAAAAGCTTTTATCTGGAAATATGACATAACAAGAATCGCTTTAAGCGAGGTTTGAAAGGTGAGTCTTGAATCAAACAGAATTCTAGGCGGTGTTGGCGCATTACTAATGGTTTTAAGCATTCTTGGAGTGTTGGGAGTCCCATACACTTTGTTTTTGCTGGTTGTTGGAGCAATCTTAGTGTTGATAGCCCTAAAAGGTTTCGCAGACCATTACCAAGATGGAGGCATTTTCAATAACGCCCTTTATGGATTTATAACGGTAATAGTTGGCATGGTGGCGGTGGTAGCCGTCCTTGCGATGCTTTTATCACCACTGGTTGCGGAATTGACAGGCATGGAATTAGACGTTAGTAACCCAATGGCTATGCAGCAGATTATACGGCAGTTCATTATGGAACACTTCCAGCAAATTATCGGAGCTTTTCTCGGCGCCTATTTGCTTCTGGTAATATCTGTCATAGTCTCGGCTGTATTATTTAGGAAATCGTTAGACGCCCTCTCCGCCCGGTCTGGTGAGAAAATGTTCGGAACGGCTGGTATGGTCTGGCTTATAGGCGCAGTGCTGACGATAGTTCTGATAGGCTTAATAGTCATTTGGATTTCATGGATACTTATGGCTGTAGGCTTCTTTTCCATAAAAGCAACACAAGCCCCAGCCCAGCCGACAATAATCCAACAGCCGCCGCAACCTCCCTCGCCATAGCTAACCCTGTTTTCCTACCGGTTAAGCTTAAACATTGGAAAAGCCAAATTGCAAAGGGGCGTGTTGTAATGAGCGGAGAAAGCGGCCGGGCCTATTCGGGCAAATGTGTTGATTGTGGTTCGCCCTTGGTTTTATATGAGATGGATTTTGAGAAGAACCGCCGGGTTATGCAGTGCACCCGCTGCGGGCTTTTCCACTTCTACAAAAAGGACTTTTTTGGACGATGGAGGCTTGTCAAGGTTGGAAGGGTTTCAGACCTATGGAGAAAATCCAAATAGCCTCCTTCTATTAGCTCTTAGCAGATTCTCGGAACGGGGTCTCCAACCGGTCTTGGAATAATTCTTTTTCCGCCAACGACTGTTTGCATGGCAACGCCTGTAAACGCGTTTGTGGCTTCGCCTATTATTTCGGCTTCCCCCCCATCCTCTGTTGACCTTAAAAATTCCAAGAGCTCTTCGGCTTTCTCTTTCACCACGCCTATGACTATTTTTCCCTCGTTCCCCACTTCGAGGGGGTCTAAACCCAGCATTTCGCAGGCTGCCCTAACATCGTTCTTTATAGGGATTTTATCCTCGTAGATTAGGATGCCTACGTTGGATTTTTCGCTGAACTCGTTTAGGGCGTCGGCTAAACCACCTCGGGTTGGGTCTTTCATGGCTGTTATGCCGCCCACCTCGCCAAGCATGCGTTGAATCAAACGGTTTAAAGGTTTCACGTTCGACCCTAGGCTGCTT
>JAWBRY010000068.1:0-6863 GCA_038843545.1 Bathyarchaeia archaeon
GCTTCTGGAGACGTTTCCACTGAAGTCTATGTGGCCAGGCGTGTCGATCAGGTTTATGAGGTAGTCGACGCCTTTGTAGGTGTGGACTAGGCTTATGTTGGAGGCGAAAACAGTCATCTGCCTTTTCTGTTCAAGCTCCCAAGAATCTAGGAAAAGCTTCTGGCCGGCCACCTGCTCGCTTATTATGCCGGCTGCTGCCAAGAGGCTGTCCGAAAGGGTGGTTTTCCCATGGTCCACGTGGGCGATGATGCTTGTGTTTCTGATCCGCTCGGTTTGGGTCATTAACCTTACAATTTCCTCTATCTGCCTATAACGCCCCATGACTAGACATACCCCACGCTAGAAAAAGCTGGTGAATGGAAAGGTCCCTTTTTGCCTTAAATGCAAGCATTATGGTTTCACTGCCGGTTTAGGCTACATGGATGTGAGAACTGGGCAATATTAACTTTTTGTATGAGCCCACAATACTTTTAAGAATATGGAACCTTGTCCTTTAAGCTTGCGGAAACTGGCTTGCTGCACGGGGATTTTAGGCTGTGCCGAGATTTAGGCAAACCGGCGATATACTCAAGCTAATGGATAGAAAAGAGAATATTCGTAACATTGGTATAATCGCTCACATAGACCACGGAAAAACCACCATGACGGACAGCCTACTAGCCGAGGCTGGTTTGCTCTCGCCGAGAATCGCCGGTGAAGCCCGAGCCCTAGACTATTTGGAGGAGGAGCAGAAACGCGGGATCACAATTAAAACGGCGAACATTTCTCTCCTCCACGAGGTTGACGGAAAACCGTACGTTGTAAATCTTGTTGATACGCCTGGGCATGTGGATTTTACGGGCAAGGTGACGCGGGCTTTAAGGGCTATTGACGGCGCAGTGGTTGTGGTAGACGCGGTTGAAGAGGTTATGGTGCAAACTGAAACCGTGACGCGGCAAGCCCTAGAAGAGAGAGTGCGTCCCGTTCTCTTCATCAACAAGGTTGACCGCCTAATCCGAGAACTGAGGCTCACGCCAAGCGAGATTCAGGACAAGTTTTTGCGGATAATCCGCGACTTCAACAGCCTAATAGAGGTTTATGGCGAACCGGAGTTTAAGGATAAGTGGAAGGTTGACCCCCAAAAGGAAACAGTGGCTTTCGGCTCGGCTTTGCATCGCTGGGGCTTCACGGTTAAAATTGCCCAAGAAAAGGGTTTGAAGTTCAGCGACATAATCGAAGCCTACATCAGCAGCGAACACCAGAAGCTTGCGGAGCTTGTTCCGTTGCATAACGCCATCCTAGACATGGTTGTGAAGAACACGCCAAACCCCGTCGAAGCCCAGAGGTATAGGCTTCTAAGAATATGGAGGGGCGACCTAAACTCTGAGATTGGACAGGCTATGCTGAATTGCGATGACAATGGGCCGACGGTGATGTGCATTACAATGGCGCAGATGGACCCCCACGCTGGGCTAGTGGCAACTGGACGGCTTTTCTCGGGCACCGTTAAAGAAGGCGACCACGTTTATCTTGTTGGCGTCCGCAAAGACTACCGCGTTCAGCAAGTCTCCATGTATATGGGCGCCTTTAGGGAAGTTGTGGACAAAATTAGCGCGGGGAACATTGCGGCGCTTTTAGGTTTGGATTTGGCTAGGGCTGGCGAAACACTGGTGGACATAGCCCACAAAGACGTTATGGTGCCTTTTGAACGCATCAAATACGTTTCAGAACCAGTAATAACAATAGCTGTTGAACCCCAACATCCCAAGGACCTGCCCCGTTTAGTGGACGCCATGAACAGGCTTTCTATAGAAGACCCAAACCTCGTGGCAACTATAAACCGGGAAACAGGCGAATACTTGCTCAGCGGCATGGGCGAACTCCACCTAGAAATCGCCGTCAAGTTTCTGCAGGACTACGGCGGAGGCCTTGAACTCATAACCTCCAAGCCCATAGTGGTTTACCGGGAAAGCATTTCTGGAAAGGGCGAAGTAGTCATGGCTAAAAGCCCCAACAAGCACAATAAGTTCTGGGTTCAAGTTGAACCATTAGACGAGAAAGCCCTAGCCCTCATAGAGAAGGGCGAAATAACCGAGGAAATGGGACGAAAACAAGTTGGAAGCATACTTTTCAGGGAGGCTGGCTGGCCAGCCGAAGAAGCACGGAACGTTTGGGCGGTAGACGAACACCGCAACATCCTCATAGACTTGACCAAGGGCGTGCAATACCTTCAAGAAGCAATGGAAATGATAATTGAAGGCTTCAAGTGGGCTTGCAGAGCCGGCCCGCTGTGCGAAGAGCCCATGCGAGGCGTGAAAGTTAAACTTATGGACGCCCAACTCCACGAGGACCCGGTGCACCGAGGCCCAGCCCAAATAATGCCAGCCACCCGCAGAGCCATATTAGGTTCTTTTTTGACCGCCAAACCCGTCCTTCTTGAACCAGTCTACCGCATCAGTATTTCGGTTCCAGCCCAGTGGGTTGGCAACTGCATAGAGATCATCGCCAAGAAACGGGGTAAAATTTTGGCTTCACAGCAGAAAGGTATCTTAACAATGATTGAAGGCTTTATTCCAGTTGCGGAAACGTTCGGCTTGTCGGCTGAAATGCGTTCAGCCACCTCTGGACACGCCTTTTGGCAATGTACCTTCAGCCACTGGGAAAAGGTTCCAGAAAACATAGCCGCCGAGGTTATACGGCAGATTCGCGAACGCAAAGGCTTGCCGCCGGAGCCGCCCACACCGGACATGTTTATTGATGAAGAGTGAAACAGCCATGGATAGAATTGTTCTAGCGCCAAACCAGCCCTTTGATTTGGGTTTAACCCTCTGCTGTGGGCAAGCCTTCCGTTGGGAGAAAAGGGGCGAATGGTGGTATGGCATAGTCGCCGACAAGCCTTTCAAGGTTCGGCAAAAAGGCAACACATTAGAATTTGAAAATATAAGCCCAGACTTTGTGGAAAAATATTTTGGGCTAAGGGATGATTTGCCGTCAATCCTTAAGCAAATAGCAAAAGACAGACACGTGGAAGAGGCGGTTAAAGCCCTTGCGGGGTTGAGGATTCTACGGCAAGACCCGTGGGAGTGCCTCATATCCTACATTTGCGCCACATACAAAAACATACCCGCCATAAAACGGATGCTCTTCAATCTATCCAAAAAATTTGGAGAAAAAACGGTTTTCGATAACCTCGTTTTCTATGCTTTTCCCACTCCGCAGAGGCTTGCACGGGCAAGCCTCCAAGAGCTTGCCGGCTGCGGCTTAGGCTACAGAGCAAAATACGTGGTGGAAACAGCCAAAAAAGTTGCAAACGGCAATTTCAACTTTGAAGGGTTGAAGGCAATTTCTTTCGAAAAAGCCAGAAAAGCGCTGCTCACTTTGTCTGGCGTCGGCCCAAAAGTGACTGACTGTGTTTTGCTATTCTCCCTCGAAAAGCTTGAAGCTTTCCCCGTGGACGTCTGGGTTAAACGCGTGCTCATGAAGTATTATGCAAACCATTTTGGAGACGAATTTTTTAGGAAAATTTCGCTTAAAAAGTCGCTGTCGAAGGCGGAATATGAAAGGCTCAGCTTTTTTGGGCGGAGTTATTTTGGGAAATATGCTGGCTACGCTCAAGAGTACCTCTTCCACTATGAAAGGCTAAAAGCCTGCACAAAAGCCAACTAGATTAGGTTTTTCTCTTTAAGGGTTTGCGCCGCCCAGTTGCCTTGGGTGGTTGCCATGGAAATGGCTTCTGAAATTAGCCTCTGCGCCACTTGGGGGTTGTGTTGTCTCACATACTCGATGGCTTTCTGAAGGTTTGTGGCAATTTCTCTAAACCCTTCAACTTTTGAGGCGTTAGCCGCAATGTTAACCTCCAAAATTAACGCGTTAAAGTAGGCGACGAGCAGTTTCTCGGCGCCAGCCAGCTCCATCTCCCCCTTTATTTCGCCTAAAAGCTCTAATAGGCTTGAGGCTACGATGAGGCTTGTTTTGAATTTTTCAGCGTAATTGAACACTGTTAAGGCTTTTTTAATTTCGCTTTCCGCCAAGCAAGGTCAGCTCTTAGGGCTTTTCTGGGGGGAAGGCTTTGGCACGCCACTTTGCCAGCCTTTTCTGCACCTCCTCTTCGAGTTTTTCCCTTGAAATTAGTCGCCCCACAACGATGACCTCATCGCCCAGAGCTATACTTGGAGCGCTCATTATCTGGTAAAGTGTTCCCTCCTCCAAGCCCTCTCTGGTGTCCATGTTTATCTCCCGAAATGCTAAACCAAGTTTCTTGGCAACTTCGAAAGCAATTTGCTTGGCAACATGGCAGCTTGAACACGTTGGCAAAGTGAAAACTTTCAGTTCCGGGGTTTTAACGCCGAAGCCTTCCATAATCCTAAATATCAGAGGCGTGTCCTTAAAATTGTTTTGATCAGCCCTTCAAATGCCATAGAAGGCTGCAATTTTGGCGATGTGGGAGCGCACCTCAGCCTTTAGGCTGGTTGACTGGGTTTTGAATGCTCTTGCCACGAGACCCCAAGAGCGGGCTTGAAGGCACCTTGCGATGAGCTTAGCCTCAGTATCGACGTCTAGATCTAGTCGGGCTTCACCGGAGCTCATGAAATGGGCTTTCAAAAGATGCTTTACAGCGTCACACGCCCCCTCGTAGGCAAGGTTTCCCTCAGAATACTGGAGGAGTCTGCCCCGCTGAGACTCGGAAAGTGGAAAAACTTCGCGGCTTGTCCAGTTCTGCCCTTTGAGGAGCCTCGCTGCCACTTGGGGTTCAAGGTTGAAGTACGTGTCAGGCAAGGCGTCCAAGAGTCTAAGCTTGAATTCTCTGTGGATTTCCCGCACCATGCCTTGTGTGTTTTCGTTTAGGGGTTTAACAACTATGACGCTGAACTCTCCAGATGCCACATTCCGCATTGGGCTTATGTGAATGGGCACAAACCCGTTTTTAAGCCAGAAATCCACAAGCTCAGGGTTAGCGCCGAAGCTGGCTCCAACCCAGTCGAAGTCTTCACGTTCAGCTTCCTCGCAAAGTCTATGAAGGGCTAGGCTTCCCAAGCCCTTTCCCATAAGCTCTGGATGAACCGCAATCCTAACAACCCTCAAACCCCTGAGCTTTGAAAAAGCTCTGTGCTGCGGATTATACTTCACAATGCATGAGGGGATGAGGTGGCCGGATGGAGGCTTAGCCTTCAAAACCTGATCCACAAGCTCTTCGCTCATCTGTCCTTCCTCGTCAACTTGCAAGGCCACCAAAACCTTGCCTGAACCGGAGAAAACAGCCCTTGCTGAGTGGTGCGGTGCATATGCAAGACTTAGCAGGTCATCCGGCCTGTTCCTGTAGTGGGCGAGCACGTATATGCCTATAAACTGGCGGAGGTGCTCCTCATCCTTTTCAAACCAAAGGTCTAGGTTTGGCTCCTCGTATTTGCATTCTTCAAGGCGGATTTGTTCGCCATCCAACTCGGCTGGCTCAGCATTTAACAGCAAGGTGTCGTAGAGCCACTTTTCCACGGGGTCTTCAGGCGCGTATCTTATTGGCTCTTCTAGCTCGATTATGTGGGGCTTAGCGTCTTCAAGCTTTTCGAGGGACTTCAAAAACCTTAGGGAGAAACCTCTGCCAGCACCCTCGTAGCCGTGCACCGTGGAGGCAAAAACCGTTTTAGGGAATTTTTCAGCAATCCTAAACAAAAGCGAAACATGAATTCCTCCTGCCTCGTCGACGAGAACTGCGTCGGCAATTTCGCCGACAGTTCTGTAGGGTGGTATAAACTCCAGCGTGCCTTTCTTGCATATGAGCTTGTA
This sequence comes from Bathyarchaeia archaeon, assembly GCA_038843545.1. Lineage (GTDB taxonomy): Archaea > Thermoproteota > Bathyarchaeia > Bathyarchaeales > Bathycorpusculaceae > DRVP01. The sequence continues at coordinate 5,761 of JAWBRY010000068.1, forward strand.
GGTTAAGCCGTTTATGCGTTCACGTTTAACCCTCTCGCCCAAGGATGAAAGGGCCCGTTCAGCCATCTCAAAAACCGTTTGAACTTCCTCGCATGCGGGGGCTGTGATAACCACTTTTTCAAAGCCTAAGGCGAGGAGGGCTGCCGCTCCAAGCCCAAGGAGAGCGGATTTTCCCCTTCCACGGTTGGATATCAGAACAATCACGCCCTTCTTTTTAATGTCGAGAAATTCGAAGGTTTCTAGGGCTTCCATCTGTTCGCGGGTTAGGGCAAGCCTAAAAATAGGCTGGGGGATTCTGCTCCTCCTTGGCGGGAAAGCTTTTTCTCTTACGGTTTTCGGCGGGTTTAGGAGTTCTCCTTTAACGATTTTCCAGTTTTCAAGAATCCACGCACACGGATGCTCGAAAATCTTCCTTACAAAAAACTTTTCAAACCTATTTTTCAAGTCGCTTTCAGTGTATGGTGGAGAAGCAAGCTTCTTGTGGGTGCCTGTTCTCCAAGGTTTTTCAGCCTTCAAGTCTAGATTGTAAAGAATAGCCAGTCCACCGCCCCTAACCGTTTCGATGAGCCTTCCAAGGTCGTTAGGCCTCGCGCCTCTAGTCATGTCTAGGATTAGTATGTCGTTGGTGGTTCCCATTATTCGGTGGGTATCCTCATAAGTGTAAAGTTTCACATTGCTCGTTAGATAATCCATCGCCTCAAGTTTCTCTATCAAGCCATTGTAGACGGACAACGCTGCTTTTTCTTCTTCATCATACACAAAAACCACTTTTTCGTCGCCCTCACCCCTAAAGGTCTGATGCTTTGAAACGATGTAAGCTAAAACGTCTAATGCTTCCTCGCCATAAACGACGAGAAGCCTCCTATGAAAGGCTCTAACGGCTTCCTTCATCATCTCCGTCAGTAAACGCTCAGCGCTCTCTCTATTCTCGACGCCCACAGCCCCACCAACTCTCTTTAAGGCCTAACGTTATGAAAAAGATTTACCAAGCCGATGCGGGGCTAAACCGTAAAACTTTCATAATAGCACATGGTTTTCTATCAAACGTGGGCCCGTAGCTCAGCTAGGTTAGAGCGACAGGCTCATAACCTGTTGGTCGCCGG
>JAWBRY010000069.1:0-2407 GCA_038843545.1 Bathyarchaeia archaeon
GGACTAGTTGACGGAGGTTGCTCATTTTCACGCCCGCCACTATGAGCGGTGCTGGTATGTCGCGTTGGACGCGCATTATGCGAACCCATGGCAGAACCATCTTCTTAACTTCAACGATGAGCCTAGCTGCCTCCTCGGTTGTGTAAGGCCGGTACTCGCCTCGCAAATACCACTCGTAGGCTTTCGTCCCCTTCAAGACAAGGCATGGGTAAATCTTGATCATGTCCGGCTTGTAGACGGAGTTAGTGAAAATCTCGCGGAAAACAGCCAAATCCTTCTCCATGCTTGAGCCGGGCAAGCCGGGCATCATGTGATAGACAATTTTAAGCCCAGAATCCTTCAATATGCGGGTTGCCTCAACCACATCCTCCACTGTGTGCCTTCTTCCCACAAGGCGGTAAATCTCGTTGTCCGGGTTTTGGACCCCAAGCTCGACGCGTGTAACGCCCATATCCAGCATTTTGTCCACGTGTCTCTCCTTAGCCCAGTCTGGGCGGGTTTCCACCGTTATGCCAACATTGCGGATGGGGCTTGTCTCCGCCAAACGCTTAGCCTCTTCAAGGCTCTGCGCGTCCACACCGTTCAAGGCGTCCAAACAACGTTTAACAAACCATGTTTGATAATGCTCGGGCGTGGCTGGAAAAGTTCCACCCATAACAATAAGCTCAACCTTGTCCACCTTGTGGCCTATAGCCTTAAGCTGCTCGATTCGACTTTTCACCTGCAAATACGGGTCAAAAGCGTTCTGCAAACCTCGCATGGCAGCAGGCTCAAAACCAGTATAGCTCTGGGGCACCCCGTAAGGCGGGCCGCCCGGACAGTAGGCGCATGGCTCAGGCTGGGGACACGGATAAGGCTGGGTCATAACGGCTATAACGGTCACGCCTGAAATAGTTCTGGTTGTTTTCCTCCGCAAAACCTCCAGAAGCTTAGCCCTCTCCTCCGGAGTCTTCAAAGCCGCAATAATCTCTGGGTTTGAAGGAATCCTTTCAAGCCTGTGTTTGGCGGCAACCCGCATCTTAACACGGTTGACATCGTCTGGGCTAAGCGAAGGAATAAGCATCAAAGCCTCTATGATTTCCCTAACAACCTCTTCCCGCATCAGACAGTTCAACCAAAATATTTCATGGGTAGACTTGTAGATAAGCATAAACCAGAATTACGGCGTCCGCTTGAAAAGCGAGGTGTGGTTTTCCCTCCCATACCTACAGGCCTTTTGGCACTCCAAACACATTAAATGGGCGTTTTCCGTGAAGGATGGCGTGTAAAACCTAAACCTTTCGTTTATATCCCCCTTTGTTATACGTAAGCCCACAAGACACTTGCCGCCGTCAATTTTGTATGGGGTTAAAGCCCCCACAGGGCAAGCCTTAACACATTCCATGCAGTCGCCGCAGAGGTCAATGTTGAATGGCTCATCAGCTACAAGCCCGGCATCCGTCAAAACAGCGGCCAATCGGATCCATGGGCCATAAACGGGGTTAATTATGAGCGTGTTTTGCCAATACATCCGAAACCGGCAAGCTGGGCTAGACGCTTATATGACAGGCCCTGAGCCGAGGCCGCCTTAAAGCCCCCCCCTCAAGAAAGCTTTTCACAGCATGCGCCGCCACTTCCAGGGGTAGGTATCAGGGTAAACCCACCCCCCACCCTTCTTAACAGCCAATTCAAGCATGTCATCCCAAACATGGTAGCCCAACACAACCACAGATTTGGCTTCAGGCAAAACCTCCACAGCCTTCTTCGAAAAATCCTGAATCTTCCAAGCCACCCAAACCCTAGGCATGGAGTCATAAACTTCCGCAGACACGACGCCAACAAGGCTTGCACCCGACTGGAAGGCTAGCTGCTTAACCTCCCCTGTAAGCTTTTCAGACAAGACCTTGCCTCCACCCTCCACAGCCTTTGTTGGCGGTATAAACGGCCCTTCAAAATTTAAACATTAAACCAAATACCTTCCGCTTTCCATTCACGACGGTAACCGCACAAAACATGTGTTTTTAGGTTAAACCCAAACAATATTTCGTATCAAAGCCAACAAGCACAAATAAACATTAACATTGAAAAAGGCCCAGCCTAAACCCAGTTCTGCCCGGGCTTCCTCTGCAGCATAACCCTCTTCTCATAGTTCCGCCTATTCCTAAAACGAGGCGCCGGACTCTTTTTCGGCAAAGGCTGAATCTTAGGCGTCTGAGACCTAACCTTACCAGCCTTCGAAAGCGAACCATGCGTAGGCAAACACCACACCTCAAAAGGCATAAACAGCAGAGCAACTCTTAAACCTTTCCAAACAAAATAAAAATCGAAAAAGGGCAGGGGTAGCCAAGCCTGGTTAAAGGCGCAGGCTTCAGGAGCCTGTCCCATAGGGGTTCGTGGGTTCAAATCCCACCCCCTGCACCACCATCGA
>JAWBRY010000069.1:2417-6590 GCA_038843545.1 Bathyarchaeia archaeon
CAGACAAAACAGCCAAAACAAAAGCTCAAAACAGAAAAATAAGGGAAATTGCGGGAGAAATCTCCACACCGTGGCGGGTTCAAATCCCACCCCCTGCACCACCATCGAACCTACGACTGTAAACCTGGTCAATTTTTGCTTTATGGCTTCGATCGGGGCGAATGAAATTTTTTTCTTATGTTTGTGAGTTTTTCTTGTTTTTCGCATAGGCTTTTGGCCGCTTCGAGGTAGTCTATGAAGGTGTGGAGTTTTTCGGTTGGCCCGTCATAGGCGTTTAGGAGTTTGGCGACAACCTCTTCCATGTTTGTTAGCCTTTCAGTGTCTAAGCCGAGTTCCTCAGCTGGGTCCTAAAGCTTTCCTTCCGATCAATCTCCCTCAGAGATTGCGTAGCCTCTCAAACTTGCGGAATTCCCTCTTCAAAAACTCGTGGCTGTTAGCATCTTCACCTGCTCCGTCTGCCTCGCCACTTCTCAAGGAAGCCGGGCAACCACAGCGCTTAGTGATGTCCCCTCGCTCCGCAGAGCTTTTTCGCTGCCTCAGCACATCGAGGGGGACCCAAGGATGCAAAGAAATGCCGATTTTCCCTCCAATCTTCTGCCTAGGCATAAACGAATCCTCTAAAAGAAAAATTGCAAATTTGAACATATATAGCTCAGCATCCATCACTTCACCTGAGCGTTTAGGCGTCTTCTTGGGGTTGAACTATTATCGTTGTGCTTTTTGTTGCTATCTCTAGTTGGTCTGCGAACCCCTTCCTAACATCAGCCTTTTTTATGATTATTTTTTGGCCTGGTTTTAGGTTTGCTGTTTTTTCAGCGTTTTTGCGCCATGCTGAAACCCATATGGTTCCTGTTTCATCCTTTATTTCGAAAACGGAGAGGTTTACTGTTTCACCCTTGGCTGTTTTCACTTTTCTTTTGAGGGGTTTTGTTGCCAGTGTGCCTTGGACATTGATGTTTTTCATGCCCTCTTTTAATTCAGCTATTTTCCAAAACTCCTTTTTGGGTTGTGTTAAAACGTCTATGTATGTTTGGCGGTCCACATGAGCCTCCATTCTCCCGTCTGAAGCCCTTTTGACTTTAACGTTCACCAGTTGTAGGTTGGCCCCCATCTTCAAGAATTTTTTAACATCATCAACCTTCTCGTTACAAGCTGCAACCTCAATTTCGCCGGTTTCATCGGCTAGGACAAAGCGCACAACTTTATCTGTCACATGGGTGATTTCCGCGATCCTTCCAATTATGTTTACCCTCTTGTTTTTGAGGCGTGGTGTGATTTCCCCGACCTTTGTTGAGAGCTCCGTGATTGTGGGGTAGCCTTCAGCCTCGGCAGCCTCTAGGATTCCAACCTCTCCCCTGTCGCCTATGTGGAGTTCAACGTTTCCCCAAAGGCCCTCCCTGGTATATCCGTGGGAAAACCTCGCCACGTGTCCAGCTCTTATCCTTCCGGAATCCACAAGTTCCGCTTTATCCCCCCACAGAACAACTCTTATCACGCCGCTTTTGTCGGCAACCAGCAGGCTTGCAAACCTTGAACGGGCGGTTTCATCCAAACCCCTAGAGGGATAGGCGGCTATAACCCTCCCAGCCACTGAAACGTCGCTTAAACCGGGAACAAGGCTGCCAATAGTTATGGACGGGACATGAACTGTGTCGGCGAGTTTAACGCCGAACTCGGCGGCAACAATCTTCAACAAAACATCATCTGAAATGAGGCCGCCCGAACGCCTACGCTCCTCCTCAAGCCTTTCAAGTATGGTTTCCCTTGAAACCCAAGGGTTTTTCGAAGTTATGGCGTTAATCAGCTCGTCAATGTTCACCATTCAAGTTCAAACACAGACAAGAAAGCCACCTATAAAGGGTTATCTGTTCAGGTTTTGCCAAAAACAGCCAAGTGGCGGGCCCGCCGGGAATTGAACCCGGGACCTACGGGTTAAGAGCCTCAACCCATCCCGCGCAGCGGTTTGGTCCGCCGCTCTACCTTACTGAGCTACGGGCCCATTTGGCGTGTTCTAGAATATGCATTTTAGACTGGTGTTAATAAGAGTTGTGCGGTTGAGTCTGCTTGGAAATTGTTTTAAGTTTTGTGTGTTTGGTATGTGGATGGGATGGTTTTGGGCGAGCTTGTGTTTGTTGGTTTGGGTTTGCATGACGAGTTTGGCATAAGCCTAAAAGGCTTGGAGGAAGCCAAAAAAGCCGACGCCGTCTTCCTAGAAGCCTACACGAGTTTTATGCCCGGCTTCTCCTTGGAGAATTTTGAGGGGCTTGTTGGCAAGCGGGTTGTGGTTGTTTGGCGAAAACAGCTTGAAGACGAGAATGGACAGATTGTTTTGGAAGCCGCCTGCAAGGGAAAGGCGGTTCTGCTTGTTCCCGGTGACCCGCTTATCGCGACCACGCATGTGGCGCTTAGGCTTGAAGCCCAGAAGCGTGGAATAAAAACCCGCATCGTCCACGGCGCCTCCATAGTTTCCGCTGTCATGGGCTTGTGCGGCTTGCACAACTACAAGTTTGGCAAGAGTGTAACCATCCCTTTTCCAGAGAACTTTTCCGAAACCCCCTACATGGTTTTGGCCCAAAACATGCAGTTAGGGCTTCACACCCTCTGCCTGCTGGACATTGACGTGGAGAAAAAACGTTTCCTAACTGTTCAGGAAGCTCTTGAAACGCTTTTGAAAGTTGAGGAGGAAAAGCGGCTTGGCGTTATCAGCGGGGAAACGCTTGTTGTGGGCGTTGCGAGGGCTGGAAGCCCCAACCCAACGGTTAAAGCCGACCTTGTCAAAGAACTTTTGAACTATGATTTTGGCGGTCCACCTTACAGCCTCATTTTTCCCGGGAAGCTTCACTTCATGGAGGCTGAAGCCCTAATAGCCTTCGCTAAGGCACCGTCCAGCGTTAGGAGGCTTGTGGAGTGACCCTCGAACAGCTGGTTTCAAAGTATATTGCATCTGCCGAGCGTGCTTTGGGCGAACTGCAAATCACCGTAGGCGGAGGCGGTTTACGCTTGTCAAGAGAGGCTGTTCTGGAGGTTGTTGGTTTGGCAAAAGCCTATTTGCAAGACGCAAAATATTATAGGGATGGCAAGCGTTTTGATGTAAGCCTTGCCTCGGTGGCTTACTGTGAAGGCTTGCTAGACGCCCTAAAAATGTTGGGAGCCGTGAAGTTTGAATGGCCGAGAAAGGAGAGCAGCCATTGAAAAAGCGGAAGGTGGTTTTAGCTTCTGGAGTATTTGACTTGCTGCATCTTGGGCATGTCCGATATTTGGAGGAAGCCAAAAAGGCTGGCGGGGAAAACGCCGAGTTAATAGTTATTGTGGCTAGGGACAGCACCGTTGAAAGGCGGAAGGGCTCCAAGCCCGTTATGCCGGAAAACCAGAGGCGAGCGCTTGTGGAATCCTTGAAGGTTGTGGATGAGGCCATTTTGGGCTATGAGGACTTCGACATAGGCAGGGTCGTCGAAAAGATTAAGCCGGACATAATAGCCGTGGGCCACGACCAAGACGGCATGGAGAAAGCCGTAAGGGACTATATCCGCGAGAAAGGCCTAAACATAAAGGTTGTGCGCATCAGCAAGTTCAGCGAAGACGAGTTGGACAGCTCATCGAAGATAAAACAGAAAATTATCGAACATTATAAGAGGAGATGACGGCGCAGTTTTATGGCAAGGTTAGGATTTCAACTTTCACTTTGTGGCCGTCTTTTAGGTTTAGGTGTTTTCTTAGGCATACAGGGGCGATTAGCTCTATCACCGAGGCGTCGTAGTGGCTTCTTAGGGCTGCCACCAGCGCGCCTTTAACTCTGTTTTCTATGATGGCTGGATAACATTTCACTGGTCCAAAGGTGCGGTCTTCAGTTTTGAAGCCTTCGATTTCTATGGCTGGGTAAGCCTCCAACTCCATGCGGGTTTTAACGTCGTAGTCCGACGACAGTTTTAGGTTTAATGTTCCGGGGTAGGGGTCGAAGCCTAGTTTTTCGATGAACTGCCGCCTGTAATGGTCTCTTGTCACATAGTAGGCGCCTTCGCCTAGCCCCGTGAAAACAACGCCTTCAAGAGTTATCGAGGGCGGGTAGGCTGTTTCCATCAGAAAGCGCAGGTTTGCATAAAGTCTCTTTAACTGGTTGACGCCTGCCTCGGTAATCTGCACTAGGCAGCCTTCAGGCGCTATGTTGCGTTTAAT
>JAWBRY010000070.1:0-5577 GCA_038843545.1 Bathyarchaeia archaeon
TGTGCGGCTGGGTTAGGCGAACCCAACTTCCCGTTGTTATAGCCGCTTTTTGCCAAGCATGCTTTTAAGGGCGCGTTTGCATTCGCCTCTGTGGAAGCAGCCCCTTCACCGCCAGCCTCAACCTCAACCATAACCTACAAACTCTCCCTGAAAGGCTTGCTGTAGGCTTGTCTCCGCAGACTGTCAATTTTGCTGACTGCTTCGGCGTGGGTGCATGTGCCAGACTGCTGGAATCCTGGACAGCTGCATTGCCACCGGCCGTTTTTGAAGGCTACACGATAGCGGGCGTGGAGCCCGCTCACAACATATAACGAGGGGCAAAGCTGGAAAAGGCGGTTCTCCAGGATAAGCCTCGCCACTTTAGCATTGAACCTTTGCGGATCCTTTATCACAGCAGCCTCAGCCTGGGCCATTCACATGCGCCTCTTAACGCAAATCCACTCCTTAATTAAGGTCCAGCTGTTTCGGCCGTTTCGGGTCTCAAGCAGCAGACAGCCTACGCCTCCATGCTCGCTTCTATCAGCTCGCAGTAGAACGCCTGTTACAGGGCCGACAGGCGTGTCCACAACAACGGGCACGTTTATGAAGAGATTCAAAAGGCTTGCTGGTTCCGTTATAGATTGCCCTCCCAATTTTCAACGCAGCTGTCGCAAATGTAATGCTCCCCGCCCCGCAGCCTCAGCTTGCCAGGCTGTTGACCGCAAACTTCACATGTATTCTGCTTTTCCGCAGCTTCATTTTCATTGACTGAAATATTGAGTCTTTTAGCGTGGACAAGTTCCTTGGCGCGTTTAATATTAATTTGATAGTTCACCCCTTGCGTTGTGTTCCTGACTTCTGCGATAAGCTTGAGGTTCCGCAAGGCGCTTCTGACGCTGGCATGATGGACGTGCTGCTCGCCTGTCAACTCACGAACCTTGGCTGTTAAGTCCTTTAAGAGAAATCTTTTAGGCTCGTCCTCTGTGAACCCGTAGAAATGTGTGAGTAATGCCTTTTCAACCTCCGTTAATACGTCTTCTTCGCTTTCGGTTTCAGCGTATTCCTCAGCATATTTGAGCAAGGCGTCAAAGCCTTCAGGGTGGAAAACTTTGCAAACGGCTAAAATTGGTTGCCAATAATTGAAGGCTCTGCCGGTCAACCTTTGAGTTTGCTCCATGCTTTGGTAGGCTTCATAAACTTCGCGCCAATATTTTACGGCTGCAAGAATGCAACGCCTAACTATTTCCTTCCATTGAGGGTCAAACGGCATTTCAGCTCGGCGTTTTGAATAGACGCTTATATCCATGGGCTCTTCAGTTATAATGCGTATACACTTGGGAAGGAATGGTAGGCTCTCGCGGCTCGCAATCGCTTTAGGGCTGTAGGTGCGAAAAGTTAAAGGCTTGCCGGTTTCCTTGTCAATACGTCTGACGCAGCCTTCCCTTTCCGTACCCATTTCAACAACGTCTATCAAATCCCAATAACGGTTGCTTTTTGTGTTCATTTTGGTTATGTCTGCAATATATGTTACACGCCCATCCTGGATTGTTCTGAATAGGTCTGCTTCTCGCAGGGCTGTTTCTCTGCCTGTTGGATTCCAACTTGTGTAGAAAATGAAGTCTAATAGAGTGCTTTTGCCAGTTTTTCTTCCGCCCTGCACGTTTAAAACTGGGAAGAAGGCGAACATTGGATGAAAGTAAGTTGCAATTATCCAACATGAGATCAGCGTGTAAACTTCAGGCTGGCTGTGATACCAGTAGTAGTGCAGTCGCCCACTAATCAAATCAAAAACCTCGTTTTTGGATGGAAAATCGATTTTGCCGTTTTTAAAGTAGTTTCTGGTTTCGAGAAGCATTATCCCCAAATGAACTGGCGATATGGCTGGGAATCTTAGCATTTCAAGCTGAACGTTTGGGGATACGGTTTCTCGAAACTGGAAAAACCCGCTGCTTGCCAGAAATGGCTTTTCAGCCAAAAATATGACTTTTAGATTTTTATGCGGGGCGACTCCGCCTATGGTTAACCCAACTTCAGGGTGAAAATCGATTAGCGGATGCACCTTGACGGCGTTTAAGGCTTCAAGCTCATGGTCCAGCAGCTCTTCAGGCGTAACTTCAAAAATTTCTGTGTAGTGTGGGCATTTAAGCCCTAGGCAGTAGCCCCACTCTTTAATGTTTTCGCAGCTTGCAACCTTGGAAGGATCTGCAGTGCGCACCTGATACAACGTTTTGTTATAGTCGAAATCGTCCTGGCTTTTGAAGAGCATAGCTGTGGCATGGTCATCATAACCTGCAGCCTTGTATTCAGCAGCTATGGTTAAGCGCATTAAATGCGCGATATGCCTATCATTCTGAAGGGCTGAGCTTATGCATGGGCGGATTTCGCCTTTACGCCTTTTGAAACGCTGCTGCTTTACGGCTTTTTTAACGGCTACCCCTAGAAACTTGGCTTTAAAACGTTCATAAAAGTCTGGAATGCTGATGATCTCCGCGTTATGGTAAACAGTGTAGGCTCCGCCCTCATAGCTTGAAGGAGCCATTACCGCCAGCCCATTGACATGCAACTCAAGCCCCCACTTGTCTTTGAGGTTAATATTGCCCCCAGGTGTTCCGTCAATATAAATAAAAAAGTGGAAGCCGTGCGGCGTCTTCTCAATATATGTATTCTGAAGCTCTGGAAAAGCTCGCACCAAAACCGTGAACGGATCTTCCTTCACAGGCGCGTCCGTGTCCACGTCAACATAGCAGAGCCAACCCTTATCCGTCTGGCCTAAAACAACCGCGAAGCCGTTAGCCCCGTTCCAATCAAGCCCATCATAGCCTGGATAAGCTTCGCTTTGCCACTTCCACAAGGGTTGAAGCTCTTTTTTACCCTCATCGTTTAAGCTAAGCTTCAGCGGCACAATTTTCAAACCTAAGCTGTCCCAATGGTGGGCGGCGTCAATGAGCGGCTGCATCGCTTTTCTCACCCCTTCCGTATGGACATGGAATCCTGCAGAAACCGACATGACTGTCGCCGCGCAGGCAGTTCACCAGCCCGTTATCGTCAATTTGCGCGTATGGGCAGTCAGCAAATCTTTTATGCGCACGACCCACATTCATTTACTGGGGCCTCCCCAGGCTGCCACGCGGTGGAGGCGCAAGGCTCTGAAGGTCTCTCCAGAGGCCCGCTCCGCTGTAAAACCGTCGCCTACCACCGCCCGTCCTTAAGCTTTAAGTGGAATCCGGAAGTGGCTTTCCTTGCCAGCGCTTACATATTCGCCATGAAGGGGCTTAATGGAATCCATGACCCTCGCAAAGTTTTCGCTTCCGAGAAATTGACGCGGTGTAATAATAAAATAGTCTGTAGAGTCCTCAATTCGCAAAAGCGGCAACAGATCCTCAGGAATAGCTTTCTTAACATCTTCTATGGTGCGCCTTGGTTTAGCATTAGTCGTTTGCTTTAAGGCCAAAGCTTCCGGATGGGCTTGACGGATATATGCGTATATGCCCTGCTCAAGCTGGGCGGTGACCTTTGCCGGATCCTCGCCCTCGGCAACGTAGGCATGCCATGAAACCTCTATCATTTCATAATTGCCAAGGTTGAACTTTCGTGAAACTGTGACCTCGCTAATGGTTGGCAGGGCTACTCGCCTCCTTTCTTGGGATTTGGTGCCGGCGGTTGCAGGCTGCCTGTTCTCGTTTGTGCTTCCAAGTATCTACCCCGCAGGTACGTGTCGATGAGGTCAACTTCATACAGAAGCTCGTCCCGCGTTCCCGCGGACACGTCTATTTTCCATCCGTAACCGCCCTTTTGCCCGCGGATAAGTTGAAGGCGAAAAGGCTGGGCGACTCTCTGCACAATATTGGTGATCCTTTCAGCAGCTTCACTCATTTTTGATGTCCCCTTGCCCCAGAAGTTGGTCGATGAGGCCTGCCTTCTTTTGGAGAAGCCCCTCCAAACTCTTTGGAACTATAAGCAACAAAGAATCATAAAGAACTGTTACCTCAGCGCCGTGACATAGGCCATGATAGTCCCTGTAGGCTTTAGGTATTGCAACAACTCCTGATGTACCGTGTTTCATTATTTTTCGTCTCTCTTTAGCAGGCACATTTCAAACCTCTCTTTGTCTTATGATAGGTCTTATAAGGAAAAAACACGTTAAATGTATCACTGTGAAACACCCATGTTACCGGAAAAAGCGCAGGCCGTATTGCTGGCGCTTCTTAAGCTTAAAACCGCCTCTTTCCGCGCAGTTCAAAAAGAGACGAAGATAAGCCCAAGGATTTTGAGGCGGTACCTGGACTATTTACATGAGCTAAAGTTGATTTCGAAAAATGAGAGGGGAAAGCGAGGGCTTGCTCATTCTTATTCTTTGACGCAAAAGGGCATAAAAGAAGCTACACAAACAGCCTTCGTCTTGCTAAACAAAAACATAGAGGCGGTGAACAAAAGCCTCATGCTTGTTTCAGAGTTAAGCAGAGAAATTGTTAAGCAGCCGGATAAGCTTGAGGAGTGGCGACGGGCAAGCGGCGAAGCCATTTTGAACGTGCGTATTACGGAGGATATGCCCCTTGAAGAGAGAATCCGTAGAATCTTGGCTGAGGAGAAGAGGACGTTTGGAGTTTTAACAGAGGCTTACAAGAACATGCATAGGCTTATGTGCGAAGTCTCTCTTTGGAAGCTTAAGAAGTTAGACCCTGAACACTTTGACCCAGCAAAAATTTTCATAGGCTTCGGCAAACATAGCGAAATATGCTTTGTCCCAGCCGCCCTTTTGAAAGAAAAAGATATCCTTTAAACCCAGAGGGCTTTAAAACAGCGTCTACAATAATAGCGTGTTTCATATCTACTTTGGTGGCGCCAAACCTTCTGTCCAGGCTTAAGCTTCCGCCCGCAACGGCAGCAAAAAACGTTTTGATGATGCGTCTTGTCTAAAACTATTTGTTGGAAGGCTGGCATGGTTTGCCCTGTGAACATTGGCGTGTCTTAATTCTTAAGATTTACCGTTACAATTTATTTTTTAAAGCAACCGAAAAACACAGCCAACTTTACGCTTAAACAATCCACATTATTTAACGCTTATCTCAGTTCTCAGTTCTGTGGTAAATTTTAATTTGAAAGGTCAGTATTAGATATTCGAGGAAAATGATTCCTAAGCCTACCGAAGACACTGTGACAAATCTTCTCGTTAAAGAGTTGGAGAAGTATGGTGTTAAGGCTGAGTCTTTTCCTTCAATTTCTACGCCAGGTGGCGTCAGAAAACCAGACATCTGGTGCTCGAATGGTGGAGTCTATACTATCGAGGCTAAGTTTAAGGAGTCAGATTTGATTAATGCAGTAGCCAAAATTCAGAACGACTACATTAGATGGTTTGATGTTTTGGGGATTAAGGGCGGTTTTGCGGTGCTTTATCCTGAAGAGCTCACTAAGCCTATGCCCTCCGAAGTTTTAATGAGGTTGGCTTATGAGGCTAAGTTTAAAGTTGTGGCTTTGTTTCCGCCGAAGGATGTTAGAAAGAGTTTTGCAGTTTATGAGGGAACCTTGGCTGAAATTGCTAAAATACTTGCTGAGCATGTCCTCACGCCCCCAGAATACGTTGAGCCAAGCACCGATTAC
>JAWBRY010000070.1:5587-6533 GCA_038843545.1 Bathyarchaeia archaeon
AGCGGAATACATAACGGTTGCATTAAAATACTTGTCTGGGAGGGAGCTTGAGGATATTTTTGGCGGGAAAGAGGTCTTTAAGAACATTCTTCAATATGAAGAGCAAAAATATCCCGTTGAAACGTTAAGGCTTGCTTCGGCGTATTTGTTGGTGAATCAGCTTCTATTTTACCATGTTCTTTCTCGAAGGATGCCTGAAAAGTTTCCTGAGATTGATGCTGACGCGATTAAGAAACCAGCCGACTTAAACGTTTATTTCAGAAATGTTTTGGATGTGAATTACAAGACAGTTTTCTCTTATGATGTGGCGTCGAGGATTTTGTCAGGCTTTACCGACCAGATTAAAGCTATCATAAACGTTATCAAGGGTTTGTCTCCAGAAAAAGTCGGCGGAGATTTACTTGGAACAATATTCCATGATTTGGTTCCTTTTCAAGTAAGGAAGACAGTTGCAGCCTTTTACACAAACGTCTTGGCCGCTGAGCTGCTTGCATGGTTGTCCATTGATAATCATGATTATAAGATCGCTGACTTTGCCGTCGGAAGCGGAGGCCTACTTGTTGCTGCTTATCGAAGAAAACGACATCTTTTAGAGAAGGAGAGAAGGTTTAGCGAAGCGGACCATAGGCGGTTTGTTGAAGATGAACTTTTAGGCGTGGATGTTATGCCCTTTGCTGCGAATGTTGCTGCTTGTCACCTTGCACTTCAGTCTCCAGAATATTTTACTAACAAAGTCAACGTTGCAATTTGGGATTCAACAGAACTTGAGCCTGGCAGAACCATTCCTTCAATAGCTGGCCTGAAATTCGTGTTTAAGGGACAAACAGCTCTTGAAATGTATCTTAAACCCGCCGAAAAAGCCAAAGGCGTAGTGAGCTTAACCGGGGAAATTCCCGAAGAGATCAGCCTTGAAAAATATGACGTTGTTATTATGAATCCTCCCTTT
>JAWBRY010000071.1:0-6363 GCA_038843545.1 Bathyarchaeia archaeon
GAAGATTTCGCAAAGCCTTCGCTGGGTTTTCACAAGGTTTTCTGGAAACCTACCAGCTAAATGCTTAGGGTCTAGGCTTTGAGGGTTTAAGGTGGCTTCAACGGTTGTTTTTTCGCCCGCGTCCGCCAAAGCCTCCAGAAAATCGGTAGGTGCGTCTCCCAAAGTTTTATAAGAAACCCCTGAAACATGAGCGGACTCCACCGGGATAAGCCTTGACGCACCGAAAAGCTCGCCCAGCTTCACCAGTATTTTCATGCAGATCTGCTTCGCCCAGCCACATTCGCCGTCGTAAATGCGTTCTTCTTCCCTTGTCAAATACATTGCTAGCCTTCCGCCTTAACGGATTTCGAAACCTTAATTATGCCACTGTAACCGTTAACCTCAACTAAGTCGCCTGTCCTTATTTGGCTAATGTCCACCTGATCTATCATGGGAATATTGGCTATGACTGCGCCAACCACTATCACCGGGTCCGCCCTACGGTTTATTATGGCTTTTGGCGCCAACCCATTCCTCGCCAAAGAATACAGCACATAACTGCCCACGGTTGAGCCGTGCCCATAGGGGAAACATAAAACCTTATCCTTTATGCACTCGCCGTAGAGATCGCTGTGCCTGTCAATTACTTTTCCAGTGGCGGGGTCCACTTCGCCCAAAAAACTTATCGGTTTTGTAGAAACCAAAGCTTCTCCAGCGTATTTTCCTTCGACCACTCCCCGACCACGTAAAACTATTTGACTCGTCATTTGTAGCGCCACTTTAGTAGGATATTTTCGCCGAGGATGGAATTTCACCTAAAACCTTCGAAGCGGCCTCCGCCACCCTTGCACGGTTCTTTTCGTCTGTGTAAACCCTTAAAATGTTTATGAAGCCCTTCAAAACCTCGAAGATTCCGGAGATTTCACTAAGCCGCCTAACCTCTTTTCTGCCGTCTCTTGTTTTGCTGAAAACCGGGATCTCCATGGGTTCCATGAACATAGAGTGGTGATACGGCACGCTTGGCACCGTGGGCACGTCAATTATTATGGCTTCCGGCTCCACCTTCGCGTTTTTCGCAATTCTATCGCGTATTTGGTTACGGAACTCTTCGGCGCTGAAAATGTTGGAGACGGTTTTATCCTTAACATAGAATGTTTGCTCGTAAGCGCATTTCAGCATCCTACGCCTTTCCAAATTTTTGATTATTGGGCTTGATTTTTTGCAGTTTTTAAGCATGGTCCAGACCGTGTAGTCGTCCATGGCCAAATATTCTTCAGGCGTTTTGAAGGCCGACAATCCCAATTCCTCGTCTGCCCTTTCAAGGGCTGTTGCCAACATTATTTGGGCAGCCCTCCCAACCCTGTGAAAGTATATGCTTTTGAAGGATTCAATTCTGGCTATTATGAAGGATTCCAGTGTTGAAAGTGCACCCATGTCCACGGCAAGGTTGCCGTCTAAAACGTTGAAGGTGTGGATTAGGCGGAAAATGTCCACAAAACCGTACTCGGCGCCTGTATGATACGTGTCCCTAACAACAAAGTCCAGCTTGTCCACGTCTATGTAGCTTCTAATTATCTGGTTTAGGAAAGTCTTCTCGCCTTTCGGAAGGGATCCAGCGGCTATTTCAGCAATATATTCGGGGTTGTATCCAAGCTTGCCAAGAACATCTTTTAGTTCGCTGCTTTTGATTATCCACACGGTCATGTCTTCATGGGTTTTATTAAGCTTCTTTGTGAGCAAATGTTCAAACACGTGAGAAAATGGGCCGTGTCCCACGTCGTGGAGCAGTCCCGCAATCCGCACAGCCTCCATATCCTCCTCGCTCACCATCTGGGATATATTGGGGTTTTCAACCACTCTGCCCGCCAGGTACATGACACCTACTGAATGCTCAAAACGCGTGTGGTTCGCCCCGGGGTAGACATATTCGGCTCCCGCTAGCTGCCTAAGCCTTCGAAGCCTCTGCACTGGATAAGAGTCTATAACCTCCTTTTCCCGCTCCGTGATGTAAACATATCCGTATACGGGGTCTTTTATCTCACCCCAAAAGGTTTTAGGCATAGCCCATTCTCCGCGTGTTTAAATCAACAATTATTAATGGGGGTTCCCTTTATAATGTGTAATGCTCGCCGGAGGTCAAGACGTTGAACAGGAGAGGCTTCTTCGTGTGCATGGAGGGCTTAGATGGATGCGGAAAAACAACCCAAGCAAGGATCTTGGTGAGAACGCTTAGAAAGAGGGGCTACGAAGCTGTTTACACTGCTGAACCGAGCCGGGGGAAAATTGGCAGATTTATTAAAAGGTACTGCTTGCATGGGAAGAAGCGAGTCTCAACGGTTGTGGAGGCCCTGCTTTTCGCCGCCGACCGCTACGAACACGTGGAAAGCGAGATACTTCCAGCTTTGGAGAAGGGTAAAATAGTGGTTTCAGACCGTTACATCTACTCTTCTCTGGCCTATCAAGGGGCCGCCGGCCTAAGCCTTGACTGGATTAGGGGGATAAACCAGCATGCAGTAACACCTGACTTAGCGATCTACTTAGATGTTGAGCCTGAAACGGTTGTTCAGAGGCTTAAACCCAAAAAGTCGGTTATGGAAAACCTTGAAACCCAGCGTAGGGTTCGGGAAGTTTACATGAAACTCGTTGAGAGCGGGGAACTCGTCAAGGTTAATGGAAACATGTCAAAGGAGGAAGTAGCGGAGGAAGTTCTATCCCTTGTTTTGGAACGTTTGAGAGAAGCCTAAACAATCCTCAACACTCTTCTCGGAAAAAGTCCGTTAACTCTGCCTACTATGAGGTTGATTAGGTCTTCTGGCGAGATATGCCTCGGCCCCCTTTCATGGAACACCAGAACCTCCACAATGCTAGCGCTAAATACTAGCCGAAGCATGTAGTAGTCGAACTTTAACGGCTTGTTTTTGTCCCCCTCCCGCTTGTAGTACCGTACGGCGCAAAAGAAATCCAAGACCTCCAAGGGGGCTTCACCGATTCTTTCAAGGGCCTTTTTCGTTTCATCATGGTTCAAGTAGTTGAAGGCTTCGTTTTCCGCTATGCCGAACTCGAAGATAACCATACAATTTGGAATTGACGGATTTGCGATTGTTTCAAGGTTCAGGTTTTCCCCGTTAAGCCTATACAAGGCCTGTACTATAGCCTGCTGTAACCTTTTTCTGGAGACGGCGACGGTTAAACGTTTAACTTGGTGCACTTGAACTGGAAAGTTTTCGTAAAAGCCAAACATTGGGACGCGCCCAAGAGCCACTAAACCCTTTTCGCCTTCCTAACTTTCTCTAAGTTTTCCAGCAGCCCGGAGAGGGCGGCGCCAAGTTTTTGAATCTCTTCCACATTTGTCTCGTTTAACATTTTCTCCTGAATCTCTTGAATTTTAGCCAGCAGTGTTGCCTCCAAGGTTTCAAGGCTTAAGGCGCTTGTTATCTTCACAAGCTCCGCATCTTCCCTAACAACTATAACCTTCTTTTCGCATTTCGCACACCATAAATCGCCGTTTTTAAGCTTGAAAATTGGCGATGCACATGCTGGACAAGCAAGCTCCGTGAGCGTTGAACCCTGGCGAAGCAGGTCGGCCATACGTTTAATGTACGCTTCTTCGTCATTGGGTTTGGTGCTTTGCGCCATAAACGGGGCCTCCAAGTAAGGATAGGTATAAAAGCCTATATAACTTGATTACTTGATATTCTGAATTTGGTGCGTGGTTAACATGGTTAGGAAAAAGAAGATTGAAGAGTATGAGGAGCGGATTAAGCAGGCTTTAGCTGTGTTGGCTGAGGTTTCCGAGGACACAACCACCCCACGCAACATTAGAAGGGCGGCGAAGGATTCGATGGACGCCTTACAGACAACGGAGTTCACGCCTGCCGTGAGGGCTTCAAACGCCATATCCATCTTAGACGAGATTCTGCAGGATCCGAACATGCCACCGTACACGCGTGTGAAGCTGTGGAACGTTATGAGCATACTTGAAGCCATAAAAGACTAGCCGTCAAGTCACGGTGTAGAAATGCCTCTGAAGAAAACCTCAAAAACCATTGCTGAGTAAAGTAAGGTTGATTTTAAACATAAGGTGGTGAAATTGTATGAAGGTTTTCCACTACAGCGAGGTTAAGGCTGAAGAGGCCCGGGAAGAGGGTGCTCTAAAGCTGAAGGTTAGATGGTTAATAACGAAAGAGACAGGGGCTCCAAACTTCGCCATGAGACTTTTTGAAATAGAGCCTGGTGGACATAGCCCACTGCACGCCCACCCATGGGAGCATGAAGTCTTTATTCTTGAAGGCGAAGGCGTTGTTGTCGGCCCGGAGGGCGAGAGAAGGTTCAAGCCGGGCGACGTGGTTTTTGTTCCACCAAACGAGAAACACCAGTTTAGGAATAATGGAAAAGAAATCGTGAAACTCCTCTGCCTAGTGCCACTCCACTAAAGCTTAAGCCTCTTTTACTTTAAACTGCGTATTCGCTAAAGATATATGCCTCTTATCACATGTAGTTTTGGGCTTTGAAGGGGTATAAAGCCTTGAAGTACGACGTGGTAATCGTTGGGGCTGGTCCAGCTGGAATATTTTCAGCCCTTGAACTGGTTGTCAAGACTGATCTACGCATTTTAATGCTTGACAGGGGTCCAGATCTGGAGCAGCGGAAATGTCCTGCAAATAGGGGC
The DNA here is from genome assembly GCA_038843545.1 of Bathyarchaeia archaeon. Lineage (GTDB taxonomy): Archaea > Thermoproteota > Bathyarchaeia > Bathyarchaeales > Bathycorpusculaceae > DRVP01. The sequence continues at coordinate 4,649 of JAWBRY010000071.1, forward strand.
TTTGGCTGCGTAAACTGCGAGCCATGTGGGCTTCTCTGCGGTTGGGGTGGAGCTGGAGCCTTCAGCGACGGCAAACTAACCATATCAACAGAGGTGGGGGGTTGGTTAAACCAGTATGTTTCAGAGAAAGAACTGGTTGAGCTGATAAACTATGTGGACAACATCTACATCCGTTTCGGCGCGCCGGAACATGTTTACGGCGGCGATGTGGAAAAAGTGGAGGAAATAGAAAGGAAAGCTTCCCTGGCAGGGTTAAGGCTTGTGCCCCAAAAGATTAGACACATGGGTACGGAACGGTGCGCCCAAACACTCCGGAAAATGAGGCAGGAACTTGAAGGCAAAGTTGAAATAAAAATGAGGAAAGACGTTAAGGGGCTCATCGTGAAGAACGGCATGGTGGAAGGTGTTGAAACTGTAGACGGAGAAAAATTCTTCGGAAAATATGTGATCGTGGCGCCTGGAAGGGGGGGCGCTGAATGGCTTCAAGCGGAAGCCCAAGCCTTGGGTTTAAAAACCCTAAACAACCCCGTTGATGTGGGCGTGAGGGTTGAAGTCCTCGCCGCTGTTATGGAGGAGTTAACAAATGTTCTCTACGAGCCGAAGTTTATTTATTACTCAAAGTTCTTCGACGACCAAGTTAGAACGTTCTGCGTAGCCCCTTACGGCGAGGTAATAACCGAATCATACAACGGCGTTTTAACAGTGAATGGACAAAGCTACGCAGAGCGGAAAACTGAGAATACAAATTTTGCAATTCTGGTAAGTACATCCTTCACAGAGCCCTTCAAGGACCCCATAGCCTATGGGAAGTACTTGGCTAGGCTTTCAAACCTTTTAAGCGGGGGCATTCTGGTTCAGCGTTTGGGCGACTTAGAGGCTGGTAGACGCTCAACGCCGGATAGAATCGCCAGAAGCGTTGTAACCCCAACCTTGAAGAACGCCACACCCGGAGACCTAAGCTTTGTTCTGCCATACCGCTACCTAGCCGACATAAGGGAAATGCTTGAAGCCCTAGACAAAATAGCCCCAGGAATTCATTCAAGAGACACATTGCTCTACGGGGTTGAAGTGAAATTCTACTCCTCAAGGCTTGAGCTTAACAACTCGCTTGAAACAAAAATAAGGAACCTTTTTACCATAGGGGATGGAGCCGGAGTCACAAGGGGGCTGATTCAGGCTTCCGCCTCCGGAGTTATCGTTGCAAGGGAAATCCTAAGACGTGAAAAGCTGAAGGTACGGGGAAATGTCAATAGTTAGGGAGTTGAGGTGTTCCCACTGCGGGGCGCCAATCTCCTTTAAGCCAGGCGAGATCATCGCCACATGCAGGTACTGCGGTTACACCGTGGTTATTGAAACTGGAAAGGCGTTTATCTTAGAGCATTCCATGCTTCTCAACAAGTATAATCCGGCAAGCGTTGAGGAACCCGTCAAAAGCTGGATGAACGCTGGCTTTCTCAAACCACCAGATTTGGCGAAAAAGGCAAAATTTGTGGAGAAGACGTTGATGTATCTGCCCTTCTGGGTTATTTCCGTTGAAGCGGAAAGCGTCTATAAAGGCGTTTTTGAACGTTTAAACCCTCCGATGGTGAAGGAGGGCAGGATAGCCAAAAAATATAACTGGCTTGTTCTAGCAAGGAAAGCCTCAGAATTCCCAACAAGGGAATACGACGTGCCCTTAGAGGGCAAAGTTCCATACGACTTCAGAAGAGTCGAAG
>JAWBRY010000072.1:0-6143 GCA_038843545.1 Bathyarchaeia archaeon
GAAGGCATGAAAGGCGGAAGAATAGTGGTGCATGGAAACGTTGGCCGCGAAGCCGGAGCCCACATGAAAAAAGGCATGATCAAAATTTATGGTTGTGCAGGCCAGTTTGTGGGTTTCCGCATGAAGGGCGGAACAATCTATGTGCAGGGAGACTGCGAGTCAAGGGCTGGCGCATGCATGGTGGATGGCACCATAATAGTTGGCGGACGCATAGAGTCTGTCATGCCCACCTTCACCATCGAAGGCGTGAGGAAGAGGGTTAAAATCGAGGAGGGCGAAGTTGTGGAGGCGCCCTTCTACCTTTTCATCGGCGACTTAACTGAAAACGGTCGTGGAAGGCTTTTCGTTGCCAAGGAGCCGAACCCCCACCTAAGCCACTATGAAAAGTTTCTCTAAAAATGGGGGCCATCTTTGCTTGAATGCAAGTCTAAGTGTGAACCTTTTGGCCTGGAAGCTTCTGGAAAAGCTTTGTGAAAATGCTGACTATTATGGCGTGAAGGTTGAAAGGGCGAAAAACGGCGCTTTACTGGTGGATGCAGGCATAAGCGCGAAGGGTGGTTTCCAAGCGGGTAAAATAATAACGGAAATCTGCATGGGCGGATGTGGAAAAGCCCGCATAACTTGTAGGCAATACGGCGAACTTGACCTTCCATCAATATTCGTTTACACAGACCATCCGGCCATAGCTACTTTGGGCTCACAGTTCGCTGGCTGGAACATTAAGGAGGGCGACTATTTCGCCATTGGCTCGGGGCCGGCCAGAGCCATAGCCCAAAAACCAAAAGAAATCTATGAACGCATAGGCTACAGAGACGAGTGCGACAAGGCCGTGGTGATTTTAGAAACCGACAAGTATCCGCCGGAACCGCTCATAGAACGCTTAGCCCGCGACTGCAAAGTAAAGGGGAAAAGCCTAGCCATAATCTTGACGCCAACGGCCAGCATTGCAGGCGCCACGCAGGTGGCCGGACGTATTGTCGAAACTGGAATCCATAAGCTTAACGAGCTTGGCCTTGACCCTAACGTGATTCTTTATGCTTGGGGATGCGCTCCCATACCGCCTGTTCACCCAAAATTTGTTAAGGCAATGGCGAGGACTAACGACGCCATCCTGTATGGCGGGATAACTTACTACGTGGTGAATTGCGAAAACGAGGAGGAGCTGGCGAAAACTGTGGAAAAAGCGCCTTCGAAAGCCTCTAAGGATTATGGGCGCCCCTTCCTAGAGATTTTTAAGGCGGCGGGCTACGACTTCTACAAAATCGACCCAAATATCTTTGCGCCCGCAGTAGTGATTGTTAATAATCTGAAGACTGGAAATACGTTTAGGGCTGGAGAAATAAACCTAAGCGCCTTAAAAGAGTCATTTAGTAGTTTCTGAAGCTTTAATCCCGGTGTGAATTGGTGTTGCCAAGAAAAACTTGTTCAGGAAATCGTTGAATCCCTTGTTTCCCGCCAATGCAGCCATGAAAAAGCTCATTACAACAACCTCCGCCAAGGCTTTCGGTAAAATGTAGTAGACGAAAATGGCTGCTCCTCCGCTTCCAAGGAAGAAGGGCATCAAATATGCGAAGTAAGCATACGTGTAGAGGCCCTCTGGAACATAAGCCAAAAGCGTAGCTGGAACCGCTAAAATGGAGGAGTGTTTGTTTCGCCCCATGTTCAAGGTTTTCGCAAGAACCCCGATCATCAAACCTGTTAAACCCTTCCCAAGCGGCAATCCCACTAATCCCAACCAGGACCCCATGCCCATAGGGCCAAACATTATTCCGGGGAGGATTCCGACCAAAAGTCCTGAAACAAGTCCTACAGATGGTCCGCCGTAGAATCCTGCGATGAACGCTGCTAGTAGGGAAAAGTCTAATGCCACTCCGGGCGCAAGCTGTCCCACGTGATAGGAGACTGCGAACAGTAAGTTTCCAAGGGCGCCCATCATCAACGTGAATGCAACGGTTTTTGTGTTCATTTTGGACCCGAAGCTGTTTCTGTTTCTAATTATTTAAGAGTAGCTACTCAAAAATGAGTATTCAAATATGAAAATAAATAGAGCTATCACCTATCATATATTTGGGACAAACCTTGTCTACACGTCTGGAAATTCCCTTGTCGGAGCTTAAAGACTGGCTTGAAAATCAGACAGCATCCCTATTATCGCCGGTTCAGGCGAAGGCTGAAAGACTTATTAGGGAAATGGATGAAGCCCATGAAGACTTAATTGAAGCTTGCAAAATGCTCATGGAAAGCAGTCGAAAAGAAATTGAAAAGCGTAATCCCCGCACTTTTAAACGGGCTCAAGCCTTAAACAAATTGGCTAAACTTTTTTTGGAGCGGGTTCAGTCCCTTAGGGTTCCTGAAAAACCATCCTTCAAGGATGTGGAGGCTTTTGTAGGCTCCGCTCAAAAAGTTTATGTGGTTATGGATGTGGATGTGCGGAACTGGTTTCCAAGGATTTCACCCTTCTTCATAATGGACCGTGGAAAGTTTCTACGGGTTTTTGAGGATGCAAAGGCTTCCCTTAAAGAGTTAAGCACTTTCATGACGAAGGAGTATATGAAAGCCAAGGCTTTAGAGGAAATCTTCCATCTTATTGAGGAATTGAAGGGTTTAAAGAGTCGGCTGGCAAGTCTGCAAGAAGAATATGAAAGGGTTAAAAACGAAAGGGCCAGCCTAGAAGGGGAACTAACTCAGACACGGCGTCAAATAGTTGAATTGGAAAGGGGCGGCGGGTTAGCTGAGCTGGCCAAAATAAACGAAGCCATGGAAAGCTTGAGAAGAGAGGTTGCGCATAGCCTTAGGCATTTACAAAAACCTTTATTGAAGCTTCAGTCCCTTGCCATGCACGGCGCCGGAAGCGGCTTAACACCAGAAGAGGTGAAAAAGCTTGACGAATATTTGGCAGACCCCTTTGAGGCTTTAGCAGCGGAAAAAGCGGACTACCCGCTTTTGAGGCAGATTCTCCAAAAAACGGCCAAGGCGATATCCGAGGGAAAGCTTAAACTTAAGGAAGACAAGGAGCGCAAAGCGAAACAGGCCATAACAGAGATTGTGGAGAAGGATTCGCTTACCAGCTTACACCGTAAATGTGTTGAGGTGAAGAATCAAAAAATTCGGCTTTCAACGTCTTTAATTGTTGCTGAGGCCGAAAACGAGATGGCAAAGCTGCTGGAGCACGCTAAGGACTTGCAGAAGAGGCTGGAGAAGTTAGAGTCTGAGATAGCCGTCATAAGGAGGAATATTCAAGAGACGACGGAGAAAATGGAAAGTCGAAAAAACCTTCTGGAAAAGAATATTCTAGAATCTTGTGGACGTAAAGTAACCATAGCTGTTTAAGGCTGAAAGTTTGGAGCTTAAACAAGTAGTTAAGGAAGCCTTAGAAGCCTCATGTCAGGAGTTCTGTCAACTAGTAGAGGAAGCCGTTAAGCTTCTCGAAGGCGAAAATGGGAAAATTGGAAACCTAGAGGTTGTAGGGCGCCTGGTGAAACTTCCGCCTGTTGGCGAGGCTTTGGTTGTGGGAGACTTGCACGGCGACTTGGAAAGCCTAATAGACGTTTTAAACGGCAGCCAATTTGTCCAGAAAATGGGTCAAAACCGAGACGCAGTTGCCATTTTCCTAGGCGACTATGGGGATAGAGGCCCTTATTCGGCGGAAGTGTACTACGCTCTTTTGAGGCTTAAGCTCCAGTTTCCAAGGCAGGTGATCTTGCTTCGGGGGAACCATGAGGGGCCGGAAGACCTTATGGCTTCACCCCACGACTTGCCATGGCAGTTTGAGGCGCGGTTTGGCGTTGGATGGGAGGAAGCCTACACGCGTGTACGCGAACTCTTTAACCGCCTATATAACGCGGTGATTGTGGAAGACCGCTATTTAATGGTGCATGGCGGACCGCCAGCCCAAGCAAAAACGCCGGAGGATTTAGCTTACGCCCATACAAGGCATCCCAGAGAAGGTTTGCTGGAGGATTTGTTGTGGAGCGACCCAACCGATGCCATAAGCGAAACATGCGCCTCGCCTCGTGGCGCCGGAAAACTCTTTGGGCGAAAAGTAACTGACGCGGCTTTACAGCGTTTTGGCGTGAAAATAATTGTCCGAGGCCATGAGCCGTGCATGAAAGGCTACAAAATAAACCATAACGGAAAAATCTTAACCCTATTTTCGAGAAGGGGGCCTCCATACTTTAACGAAAATGGCGCATATTTAGTGGTTGGGCTTTCCGCAAAACCGCAAAACGCCGTGGAATTGAAACCATACACCCACAAATTCTAGCTGGCTGCTCGCTCCCCGTCGCATGAAGGGTTTGCACGCAAACTTTAAGAGTTCAGCCAAACACGAGTTTCACTGTTAAACATCAAGCAAGGCGGTTTAACTTGAAGTTTGGAATTGTAACGCGAAACCCAAACGCCTACAGTTCAGCCCAGCTTCGCATGGCACTGGAGAAGCGGGGCATCCCCCACCTATGTTTTAGTTTTCCATGGCTTGTCGCCCGCGTCAGCTATAAACCATACCTAAACGTGCGGGGCGTTGACGTCCTAAAAGACTTAGGCGCCCTAATCATACGGCCTATCGGCCGCGGATCATTGGAGGAGATCGTTTTTCGCATGGACGTGCTTTACAGGCTTGAGCGTCTAGGATTCTATGTGGTTAATCCGCCTGAAGCCATCGAACACTGCGTAGACAAATATGACTTGCTGGCAATTCTAGAGGACGCAGGTGTGCCGGTGCCGCGCACCGCTGTCACGGAGGACGCTGACGAAGCTTTGAAGGCTTTTCACGAGCTCGGCGGAGACGTTGTCGTCAAACCCTTATTCGGCTCAAGGGGGGTTGGCTCCACCCGCATAAATGATCCGGAAGTAGCTTACACAGCCTTCAGAGCCATCGCATTCTATCATGGCGTAATTTACCTCCAAGAATTTGTACCCCACGGGTGCTCAGACATCCGAGCCTTCGTTATAGGCGACCGTGTGGCTGCGGCCATGCGCCGCGTCTCCAACAGCTGGAAAACAAACTACAGTCAAGGCGCCCGTCCAGAACCCTTAAAGCTTAGCGGCGAACTTGAAGAGCTGGCCGTCAAATCAGCCCAGCTGATAAAATGTAAGATTGCAGGCGTGGACATCCTTGAAAGCCCAAAAGGCCCACTGGTGGTTGAGGTTAACAGTCAACCGGGTTGGCGGGGCTTACAGTCCGTAACCCACATTAACATTGCAGACGAAATAGTCAACTTTGTACTTTCAGAGCTGAAAAAATAGAGAGGGGGTATCCAATTTAATTAAAGTGGAAGCTGTTAAAGTTGATACTGCGGCTGGAGCAATCTATAAAATCGAGGATATTGTGGCTGTGGAAAAGCCCATTCACATTTTCTTGGATAAGGCACCCTACTTAACCGTTTTCTGTACGCCCACGGACCTTAAAGAGCTTGTTGTGGGCCACCTGCTGTCCGAAGGCATTGTTAAGGCTGTCAGCGAAATCCAAGAGGTAGCCTTCAAGGAAGACGGCTTATGCCATGTTAGCCTAAAGCCAACCATAAACGTTGAAAGGCGTTTAAAGCTTTCAAGTTGTCTCCACCGCATAATACCGTCGGCTTGCAGAGGCCCCTACCAGCCTCAAATTTTGAAGATGCTCAAGCCTGCCAAATCGACGGTTAAAGTTAAAGCCGAAACTATACAAAAATGCGTGGCAGACTTAAACAGCATAGCTGAAACCTTTAGAAAAACGGGGGGAGTGCACGTCGCCGCCGTTTATAGGGCTGATGGAGCTCTTTTGGCTTTCGCCGAGGATGTTGGACGCCACAACGCCGTGGACAAAGCCATCGGAAAATCAGCACTAAACAACGTGTGTTTCAGCGATTGTTTCCTCGCATTGAGTGGCAGATTGTCCGCGGACATAGTGCTTAAAGCCGCACGGGTTGGCGTGCCTATTGTTGCTTCGATCGCGGCAGCCTTAAATTCCGGAATAGAAGTTGCCAAAAAAGCGAATCTAACGCTGATAGGTTTTGTTCGTGGAAGATGCATGAACATCTACAACGCAGCTGAAAGAATTCTTTCATAGGGGTCTTTAGCCTCTTCTGGAAACCTTTTTTCTCCACCGCCTTTAACGATTATTCGCCTCTGCTCTTTTGTGAAAACGCCTAGACAATAAGTCTCTAAGC
>JAWBRY010000073.1:0-6077 GCA_038843545.1 Bathyarchaeia archaeon
CGAAAATATAACAGGTATTGAGCAGTTTGAGTTTTACATAACCATAACGGCTAGCGGGTGACTGTCGCAAGTCTTACGATAAGTAAGCAACGTTTTTATTTCAGCTTTAAATCCCTAAACCTAATGGAGAGCCTAAATGTCCCAAGAAAAAGTTGAACACGTCGGAACCAAGACGTTGGCTCTCGTCGTGGGCATAATCCTGTCGGCAATCTACGCCCTGCTAAAGTTCTTCACAACGCCCACCTTGGACACAACCGACCTATACAACATAGCCTTAGTGGCGGTTTTCTTCGGCTTCGTTTGGACAGCTATAATATTTCTAGCCCAAGTCTTCTGGCGCTGGATGCACGGGATAAGCGAAAAAATAGGCTAGCGTAACTGAATAACCCCCCCATCTCCCCACAATTTTTTTAAATACGTTCATGTTTTATAAGTATGATTTGATATGGGAGCGTTTCAAACTGCATCTAAAACGGCGCTTTTCACCGTAGGTGTCGCGTGTATAGTGGCAGCCTCCAACCTTTTCCAGTCAAACTTCACAGCATCCATAATTTTGATAATTTTAGGAATCGTATTAATACTGCTTTACACACACCTTATTGAAAAGCAGTCCGTTGAGCGCGCTGTTAATCTTACCCTTAAAAGACTAAGCGGAGGTTCGGAATGTGCGGGAGATTGAAATAATCATTAAGGCTTTTAAGGTTGAGGCTGAAAGCAAGCCTAACGAGCGCATTTTTGTAGGCTCAAAATCCTACACCTATAAGGAATTTGCCAACATGCTTAACAACCACAAAAAACTAGATAAGGAAACTAGGAAATTGGTGGATAACTTTCTAAAGAACGCATTAAAACTTTTTGAGGAGAATGAAGAGTTCCATAGGAAAATAATGGCTCTGGCTGGTAAAGATGAGGTTGGCAGTTTTAGTTGCACCTAAGTTTGATGAAGCCACAAGCTATAGCTACGAGTGGTCAAGAGAGGTTAGTCTCCGATTAAAAGATAAGGGATATGTGGTTATAGATTTAAGCGGCAGAACAGTTTCAAGGAGAGAAGTTGAAGAAGCGTTGAGGATGAACCCAGACATCTTCATATTCTACAACCATGGAAGCGAAGACTGCTTATGGGGTTCAAAAACAGAAAAGGTTGTAGACTTGGAAAACGCCAAGCTATTATGCGATAGGGAAGTCTATACCTGCGCATGCCTCAGCGCCAAAAAACTCGGCGTCAAAGCCTACGCAGAAGACTGTCTAGTCTATTGGGGCTATACTGACGTTTTCGCCTTCACCACTGAAGCCCTCGATGAGTTTAAACAGTTCGCCAATGTTGGAATAATTGCTAGGCTAGAAGGGAGAAGCTGTCGTGAAGCATACGAACAAGCCAAGGCGTTGGCTGAAAAACTAGCCGCGAAACTTGTAAGCGAGGGCAAATACGTCTCAGCAGTTCTGATAAAACACGATGCAGATGTTCTTGTATGTTACACTGAGGAGAACCCGCCAGAATCGAGATGCGTCTTCAGACGTTTAGCCATCAAACTGTTCGGAGCTAAAAAGGGGTGGCGGCTAGGCTGGAAAATGGTAGGCTCAGAACTAATACACGCTTTCTACGGAGCACTAACAGTGATGTCCTGCAAGGTGAGTATAAACTTGCCCATCGTTTTTCTCGCAACATTCCTCTTCTATCAATACGTTGACAAAGAACCAATTAAAGAAAAGCTTGGCGACATCATAGAATACTCTGTTGGACTAGGTTTAGCCACAATCATCTTGGCTCGTGGATGAAATAAAAATTAACCAATAGTAAGATTAAAATTGTCCTACATGTAAACTGATTTCGGTGATTTAATGTCTGAATCTTGCAAGGCACACGTCGAATGGATTGTTGAGAAATACGAGGGAGACTACAAAAGCAAGAAAGAAATTCTCAAAGCAGGAGTTAAACCCTACGAAGTGATTAAGAAGACGAAAAACATACTTTTAAGAGAAGGAATACAACTGTTATGGACGCTTGCCATAGGCGGAACTGGAACTCCATGGAACAACGCGAACGCCCATATAGGGGTTGGAGATGGAACAGCCGCAGCCAGCCGAGACCAGACGGGACTTCAAGGGACAAATAAGTATTATAAAGGCATGGACTCAGGCTTCCCAGTTGTGGAGGAAGACACAAGCGTTTCCCCCTCAACCTACCGGGTTGTTTTCCAATCAACCTTCGGAGGGGACGAAGCGAACTTCGCGTGGCAAGAAATGACGGTGGCAAATGGAAACTCAGATGCGGCTGTAAATCTGAATAGACTTGTGCAGAATATGGGTACAAAATCTTCAGGAACGTGGATTGCCATCTGCAAAATTAGGCTAACCTAAAATGTTAAGGTGCAACCTTGCCAACAATAACTCTGAGACCAAACGCCGCGGGCGACCTAACACAGCTTACGCCCGTAGGGGCAACGTACAATTGGGACTGTGTAGACGATGAAACACCCGACGATGACACAACATACGTACGTAGCTCCCCCACAAGCGATGCCTTGCTAAGCGACCTCTACAACATCCCAGACCCGCCTATTCATCCCGGAAGCACAATAAACTCCGTCACGGTAGTAGCAAGATGTAGAAGCGAAAGTTCAATATATCCATCCACCGTCGCAATACTGATTAAAACCCACGGCTCCCTCTATACTGGACCTCCAGTTTATCCTCCGACAACATACACGAACTACAACCAAACATGGACTAATAATCCATACACAAACCAACCGTGGACAATCGAGGAAATAAACGCACTACAAATAGGAGTTCAGATAGCAAGCGGTGTGATTGGGGACATTTATTTCCCGGGCAGGGCAACTCAAGTCTATGCCGTAATAGATTATACCCCTCCGCCGACGATTGAAACTTTAGATGAAGGTGTAGGCTACGATGTTGTGGAAGTTTACGAGGCAAAGGTTATAGATGATGAAGGTGTAGGCTACGATGCTACTCAACTGACGACGATGATGTTTACTACAGACGAAGGCTCCGGCTTAGAATATACTCTAATCGCCATTACAGTTGCAGATTTCGGGTTAGGTCAAGAAACAACGACAGTGACTCAAGGTTTAGCGCTGGAAGATGCCGCTTCGGGGTTCGACGAGTTTATGATGAAGGTTGTGGCAACTTGCGATGATGAAGCACATGCAGAGGAAACTGCTGAAGCAGTAAACCTGACGCTTAAAATGCTAAACGAAGCGCTTAACAACCTTATAAACATAACGGTAAAGCTGATAATGCCGCTGTCCCTTCTCACCGTCATGATTAAAGCCGCCACGCCAAAGAGAAAGCGGGTTCCCGAACTAGAAGTTAAACCAGAAAAAGTGAAAGAAAAAACCCTTAAAAAGGCATCTGAAACGCTAGCGAAAAGGGTTAGCAAACGTTAAATAAAAGGTTAGTAAAATTTAAACTGATGAAGGATGTCGGTTCAACTTCCCGCAGTTATCGTTGAAGAAAAACGACCAGAAATAAAAACAAGCCTTCAAATCACGCCGGAAACCCAACTAGCAACCTACATAGACATCACAACTTTCAACCTTCCAAACGAAGCGATGACGGACGAGCTTGTCACCTTCAGTCTGATAGGCAAGGTTATAGCATCGTTGCCGCCGGACAATCCGATAGCCGCCATGGCAATTATATACGTAGGCGGACCTGCGTCAACCATAAAACTTACAGTAAACGGCAAGGAATATGAGCTTTCCGCAAACGAGGGTGTACTTTTAATAGATGGCACAAACCCGCCTGTAGGCTATGAAATGAATGCTGGATGCTGGATGAAGCTGACCGACCCCGGAAAATACAAACTTACAGCAAAAACATATTATTGCCATATTGGAGACAACACCCTTTACCTTAACCCTGACGCTTCGATAACTAAAGAGATTGAAATATTAGCGCCAGCACCGCCAGCAAAAGAGGGTGCAGGCTTTGAACAGCTCACAAAGATGCTTACTGAACAATTGCTGCCAGTGATGATGAGCATGATGATGCTTATGATGATGATGAGCATGATGAGCGGTTTGATGTCCTCCCTTAAAGAAGCATTTAAAAAGGAATGAGAAAAATTTAAGAAGTGATGATTGGGGTGTCCCTAGCCATACCTTTATACTGGAAACCGCCTCCATGGATGCCTCCGCCCGGCTTTCCACAGTTGCCCGCTTGCTGGGAGTGGCATGAAGGAGACCCCCTTCCAGACTTTCTGGTCTTTGTTAAAGGCGAACTTGATGAGGCAATGTACTTTAAAATATGCCTTGAAAACTTGAACCCGCCTAAAATCACCGTTGTTAAACGCAACATTAAAGAGATAGACTTATGCTTCCATGGGGCTTTCAAATGGTTCGGCAGATGGGTTCACGACCCAGAGGCAGTTGCAAGGCAGTGCGAAGACTACATTAGAAGGTACCATCCGACCTTCGACATAGACATTGACAGCGACATTCCAGAGGAACACATTTGCTTCGTTATTCCTGCAACTTGGCGTGTGAAAAACGTTCTTAAAAACGGTATGCCAATACCGTGGAGAAGACACGACGACAAAATTTGCTTTACAATAACCCATGAAAGCCCAACGTTAATAACTTTAGCGTTGTCAACTGAAACGGAGCAGCTTCTTGAAACAACATCTACAGTAATGATGACTATCGCCTTCTCTGTGATGGTAACTCTTATGATTATGCAGTTGCTGACTACTGTGATTAGAGAGTTCAAATGGAAGTAGCACTATTTACGGTTCACAGAGCAGTAAGCTTCAGCGAAGTAAACAGGGTTCTCGCAAAATACTTTAACGAGCAGAACATCAAAACCTACGACCTAGACTTTGAAGCATTCTACATGCCAAGACTTAACCCTTTGAAGGGGTTTGAACCGTGGGACGTGATGATTGGAACAATGACTGTATGCGACGCAATAGCTAAGTACTTTCAAATTTATTCTCAGTCATACTATTCTAAACGTTCGCTTTTTTATGGCGTTTGTGAAGGAGAACCAAAAATAACTGACCAATCGAGGCAAACCTTCAACAAACGGATAGTTGTGCCCTCAAACTTTTGCAAAGAAGAGCTGACAAAAGTTGGAATCGAAACAAAAGCCGTTATCCCTCATGGAATAGTGCATTCAGAATTTCAAGTGTCGAAACAAGAGGTTGAAGCTTTCAGAGAAAACTGGAAAGGGCATAAAATACTCTTGTATTATGGAAACGCTGACCCGCGTAAAGGCGTACCGCAAATGTTGGAGGCGCTAGCAAAAGTTAAAGATAAAAGACAGGACTGGGTTCTGCTAATATCTACTGACAGCAGGTTCTTTCAAAACTCAATATTGGGTCAACCTCCGCTAGACTATATAATAAACAAGTACAAGCTAAGCCATTGGGTAGTTCGAATAGGAAACTTTGGTCACCAGTCTAGACACGATATTGCTCTTTGGCTAAACTCTTGCGACTTACTTCTTCTTCCCTCTTTCTGTGAGGGTTTCGGCATACCGCTTATAGAGTCTGGAGCTTGCCATAAAACAGTAGTGTGTGTTGATGCACCGCCGATGAACGAGATAGTCGACGATAAATGTGCATACTTGGTCCCATACCGCCATATTGAATATAAAGCGGAGCATCCAATGATGATTTATAAGAAACACATTTGGGACTTGGATGATTTCGCTGAAACAGTTCTCTACGCCTTAGACAACCCGCAAGAAACAATAGAAAAAGGCGAGAAAAACTATGAAAACAGCCTAAAATACAGCTACCGAAACACCTACTCAAAATTTTTAAACCTTATAGCAAACCTTTAATAAATCAATGAAAAATATTCATTGGTGATGTCAAAATGGGTGAAGCTCCAATCCTAACCCCTGAACAATACCAAGCCGGAATGCAGATGCTTTCCAAGTGGCTTAAACAGGTTGAAATCAAGCTTAAAGAAGGGACAGGTAGAGTTGACGTTATTTGGCATTATGATTTCCAAGATGAACAGTTGGCAAAAGCCTTTGCTGAAGGGTTGAAAAAACAGTTCGAGGGGATGAAATGAGCGGAGAAAACGAACAGCCACCACCTAGAA
>JAWBRY010000074.1:0-2294 GCA_038843545.1 Bathyarchaeia archaeon
GCATTTCTCCGGGTATGGAACTTTCTCGTAGACGCGGTATATCAGCGATATTTTCTTGTTATACTTATTTTTGGTGCATTCGTCGCAGACGGACTTTAACGGTGCTAGAACAGAGCCTTTTGGTGGGAGTTCGCCTTTGGCTATGGCTTCCAAAGCGAATATTGTTCGTTCCACAGCTGGCGGACATCCAGGGACATAGTAGTCAACTTCCACTGTTTGGTCAAGGGTTCTCACGGTGTCGTAGAATTCGGGGATTTCCAGCACGCCTTCTTTGACTTGCACTTTTGGCTGGGGAAAAACTCCCTTCGGATTGTCTGTTGAAAGGGTTTGGGCATAGACTTTTTCGAAGATTTCCTTCTTATTATGAAGGTTTGCCAGTCCGGGTACGCCGCCAAGATGGGCGCAAGCACCGTAAGCAACCAGAATCTTGGACTTCTGCCTTAAGAGTTTGGCCATATGTTCTTGTTCGCTGTTACGGATTCCGCCGTTGAAAAAGCAAACGTCAATGTATTTATCGGGCATGTTCTCCACGTCTTTGTATTTAATGTCCATGGCGACAGGCCAAAACACTATGTCAGCGACTTGCACCACGTCCAAGATTTTCTCGTTAATATCTAAAACAGCAATTTCGCATCCGCCACAACTCGCCGCCCAATAAAAGGCAAATTTCAATTTTTGTTTCGCCATACCATTTCACCTACCTAATTAAACTTAACAGTTCAGTGGGCTTGACCCTAAGCTCGTTTAGGGCCAGTTCATCGGGCAAAAAGCCCATGGCTAACCCCAAGAGCTGCGGATAATGGAGAACTGGCAAATTGAATTTTTCGTTAAAAGCTCTTTCGATGCGGGGCTGGTTCAAGTCGAACATAATGTGACAGAAGGGACAGACTGTTATAAGCGCTTGGGCACCCACAGCCCGCACATGTTCAAGCTTCTCCTTAGCCATCTGGAAGGGAACATCCTCATTAACGCCTATGATCGGGTTGCCGCAGCACTCGGTCTCATCCATGTAGTCTAGGCATTCAGCCCCTGTCAGCCTGATCAACTCTTTGAGGGTCATCGGATTTTCAGGGTCGTCACGCCCCACATATTTGCGGGGTCTTAAAACGTGGCATCCGCTGTGCTGGGCTACACGAATGCCAGTTAAAGGCTTCGTGACAGCATTCTTAATTTTCTCAAAGCCAACATCCTCAGAGAGCACATAGATTAAGTGTTTAACCTCCGTCGTGCCCTTAAACTCCATCCCAATTTCCTTAAGATAACTGTTAATCTTTTCCCGAAGCTTCTTATCCTCCCTCAATAGTTTGTTGGTTTCGTTCAAGCTGCAGAAACAACCGTTGCAGAGCGTCATTATGGGCAAACCAGCTTTCTCGGCTATACAGAGGTTTCTCGCCGCCAAAGTCAACATTAAATCATGGTTTATAACGTCCATGGGGTAGCCGCAGCAGTTGTATTCCGGCATCTCCACGATTTCCACGCCGAGTTTGGCAAGCACCTTTCTGGCTGAAATCTCATAGCTTGAAAGCCTGTAGGGAATCACACAGCCCGGAAACAGCAAATATCTAGGATTGCTCATTTGCTCTCCACCCTCACAATAGTTTGAACCTTTTCAAGTAGACTCGCGGAACCAGTAGCTTCAAAAATTTTCATGATGTCGTTTACGTTTGGCTTAGGCAGCGGCGGCAGTCCTTGCTCAACTCGTTTTTGAAGCCTTGATTCTGGGATTTCATATACGAAGCCGCTTTTCATTAGGTTGGTGGCTAACTCCTTGTAGACGAGGGGTAGAATGTTCTTTTCTGCAACCGCCATGTTCCGTAGAACGCGGACTATGCCTGCTATTTCCACGCCTTGGGGACAGTGGTCAACGCATGTGAAGCATGAGGAGCAAAGCCACAAAGCCTTGTCTAACAGAAGCCTGTCCTTCAAGCCTAGCTGAACCATGCGGGCTATGCGGCGTGGGCGGTAAAAATTGCTGAATCTGGCAATGGGGCAGTCAGCCGTGCATGTACCGCACTGGAAGCAAGCCATTATCTTTTCTGCGCCGTGCATCTTGCTTATCCTATACTTGAATTTGGGGTCAAGCTCTTCGGCTTTAATCACCGGCGGGGCGTATTCACGAGCTTCGCTTTTTGCCTCGCTCATTTCTTCGCCTCCATTTTCAACGGGTTTGGACCAAGCTTTTTAATCTGTTCAACCATGTCCCGAGCCACGGCTGCGAACTTGTCTCCCTCGCTGGCGGAGATCCATTCCAGCCGCACACGTTCGGGTTCAATCCCAAAATCTTTGAGCACTCT
>JAWBRY010000074.1:2308-6070 GCA_038843545.1 Bathyarchaeia archaeon
AAATTGCCGCTAAGGTAGTGGCAGTCTGATGGAAGGTGGCAGCCAGCCACCAAAACGCCGTCAGCACCATTTTTTAGGGCTTCAAGGATGAAGGCTGGATCTATCCTTCCACTGCACATAACGCGGATAACTCGAATGTTTGGCGGGTACTGGATTCGGCTTACGCCAGCCAAGTCTGCACCAGCGTAAGCACACCAGTTGCAAAGGAAGCCGACAATTTTCGGTTCAAAATTTTTTTGCGTTTTGCTCATTTAACTGTCACCTCCATCTCCCGCAAGATCGCCCTAACCTGGGCGAGGATCTCCTCAGTTGTGAAGTGGCCGAGGGTTATGGCTTTTGTTGGACATGCCGTTCCGCAGACGCCGCAGCCCTTGCATAGGGCTTCAATCACGTGTGCGACTGTTTTGCCCTCTTTTTCCAACATTTCAATCGCGCTGTAGGGGCATAGAAATTCACAAATTCTACATCCACTACATAAATCTTCATTCACGCTTGCCACAATTCCCTCCATTTCGAGAACCTTTTTCGATAAGATTGTGGCTGCTCGTGCTGCAGCTGCACACGCTTGAGAAACGCTTTCCTCAATGTACTTTGGCGAGTGCGCCATTCCACAGAGAAAAACGCCGTCCGTTTGGAAGTCCACTGGGCGAAGCTTCATGTGGGCTTCCAAGAAGAAGCCATCCTTCGTCAGCGGCACTTTGAGCATTTCAGCAATCCGCTTATTATCTGGGTTTGGAATTGTTGCAGCGCTTAAAACGACAAGGTCTGGCTCCATTTGGATTTCCTGCTTCAACACTGGTTCGTAGAAGGATACTTTTAGTTTGCCGCCCTCATTTGACACTTTGGGTTTTCTATCGTCTGAATAGTTTATAAAGAGCACACCTTTGTTGGCTGCTTCCCGGTAATACTCCTCCTTAAAGCCGTAGCTTCTAACATCCTTGTAGAGGATGTAAACCTCAGCGTCTGGGTTTAATTCCTTAATTTTCAAGGCGTTTTTGATGGCTTGTCCACAGCATATCCGTGCACAGTTGGGGCGTTCCTCGTTTCGAGCGCCAACACATTGAATCATAACCACTTTTCTGGCGTTAAACTCACCTTTGGCAATTTTCTCCTCCAACTCATGCTGAGTCAAGACACGCGGGTCTACGCCATACGAGTATTCTTTGGGCTTGTATTCGACAGCGCCCGTGGCAACAATAACCACACCGTGCCCAACTTGTTTTTCTTCGCCGCTGCTTAACCTTATTTTTGATTTGAAGTTGCCAACGAAACCGCTTACATCAACGACTTCAGCGCCAAGGTAAACGTGGATAAGTTTGTTCTCCATAACCGCTTTAACAAGCTTCCGCAAGTGTTCCTGCGGGTCTTCACCCTCTAATAAGTAATAGATTTTTCTTAAGTGTCCACCAAGCTCCTTCTCACGTTCAACGAGGTGAACTTCAAACCCTTGGTTTGCTAGTTCCAGCGCAGCGGTCATTCCGGCTACGCCGCCGCCTATGACGAGGGCTACCGGCGTAACGTTCACCGTCGGGTTTTTCAGCCGTTTCAAGAGTCTCGCTTTGGCGACAACAGAGCGGACGAGGTCTTTGGCTTTTTCTGTCGCCTTGTCTGGCTCGTGCACGTGCACCCAACTGCACTGATCCCGGATGTTAGCCATTTCAAACAAGTATGGGTTTAAGCCAGCCTCTCGGACTGTTTCACGGAAAAGCGGTTCGTGAGTTCTTGGCGTGCATGAAGCCACAACGACACGGTTTAGGTTGTGCTCTTTAATCTTCTCTTTAATCCTCTTTTGAGTGTCATCTGAGCATGTGTAGAGGTTATCCTCGGCGTAAACAACGTTTGGAAGAGTTTTAGCGTACTCCACTACTTCTGGAACTCGCACGATTCCGCCAATGTTTATGCCACAGTGACAAATGAAAACGCCTATACGCGGTTCCTCTTGACTCACGTCGCGTTCGGGCGGATACTCTTTAACAGCGACAAGCTTGCCTCTCTCAGAAGCTACTATAGCCATGGCCTTGGCTGCGGCACCGCTCGCTTGTGCGACGCTTTCAGGGATATCTTTAGGTGAACTAAATGCTCCGCAAACAAAAACGCCGGGCTTTGAAGTTTCCAGCGGTGTGAAGGTGGCTGTTTCGCAGAATCGGTACCTGTTAAGCTTTATTCCCAAGGCTTTAGCCAGCTTTTCCACGTTTTTCGGTGGCTGCATTCCGGTAGAAAGAACAACCATGTCAAACTCTTCAATCCTTGGAGTTTCATCTTCACCCACATAATGGACGAACAGGTTGCCGGTTGCCGAATCCTCGGTTATGCTTGCAACCCTTGAACGTACAAAGCGAATGCCATACTCCTCTTGAGCACGTTTGTAGTAGACGTCAAACTCCTTGCCATAAGCCCTTATATCCATGTAGAAAATTGTGCAATCCAATTTTGTGGGAACATGTTCCTTGGCGATTATTGCCTCTTTAATGCTGTACATGCAGCATGCAGCCGAACAATAAATGTTTCCAAGCTGGGCATCACGGGAGCCCACACACTGGACAAAGGCGATTTTGCGCGGAATCTCCCCGTCCGAAGGCCGCAAAACGATTCCGCCATAAGGGCCGGAAGCACTCAAGATGCGTTCAAACTCTATGCTTGTGACGACGTTTGCATACCGCCCATAACCATACTCGCTTTTGAGCCTCGCGTCGAAGGGTTCAAAGCCGGGTGCCAAAATCACCGCGCCCACCTTTAGGGTTATTTCGCTGTCCTTCTGATCGTATTCGACGGCATTAGCCTTGCAAACTTCTTGGCATGTTCTGCACCCAATACACTTTTCACGGTCAATTTTGTAGCGTAACGGAACTGCTTGTGGGAATTCAACGTAGACGGCGCTTCTGTCCGTTAAGCCCTTGTTGTAGGTGTCTATGGCTTCAACGGGACATTTTTGTGCACAAAGCCCGCAGCCGTTGCATTTCTCCTCGTTTATGTAGCGGCTTCTCTTTCGAATCTTTACTTCGAAGTTTCCAGCTTCGCCGCTCAGGCCCAGCACTTCACTGTTCGTAATAAGCGAAATGTTAGGATGCCTTCCAGCGGCCACAAGCTTAGGCGCCAAAATACACATGGAACAATCGTTTGTTGGAAAAGTCTTGTCAAGCTGAGCCATAACGCCTCCAATGCTCGGCGACTCATCAACCAAATACACCTTAAAGCCCGAATCAGCCAAGTCTAAAGCAGCCTGTATTCCGGCTACGCCGCCGCCAACCACTAGAACTGCGCCAACCTTTTCGTTCGCCATTTTTATCGCACCTCCAAAGCCTTGTATAATGGTGTGTAACCTTCAACCCTGTCGAGGGCTATCATACCCTTCCGCCTCATGTTCGTTATATGCCTTAAAACAGCGGAAGGCTTCAATCCAAGAATTTGGGCAAGCTCCCTGACGGATCGGGGCTTGATCCTCGTCAAATAGTGGATTTTGTAGCGGATGAACTCCGCCTTTACGACGTCATCCAGTAACGCGTCAAACTCTTCCTCTGGAATTTTCTCGCCATAGGCGTTCATAAACTCCGTAAGCTCTTCCTCCCTTCCAAGCAAGACGCGCAGTCTGAAAGCGGAGGCAGCCTCTTTAGCCGCTGTAAGGTTGGCAACAATCTCTTCCCTGCTTAAGGGGGAGTTTCCAAGCTTCCAAACCTCTTCGGAGAACTCCTTGGCGTAATAACTGAAGTCCCTCTCCTCCATTGGCGCGACAAGCAGAAGCTTCAACCTTTCAGGTTCCAGTCC
>JAWBRY010000075.1:0-5985 GCA_038843545.1 Bathyarchaeia archaeon
AGTTGGAGTTCATGCTTGGCGAATTCTCACCGACCAAGTTCAGCTTGAAGGCTGTTGAAAGGTGGTTTAGGGGGGTAGACGAGGACCGCCAAACCATAAGGGACATTAGAGAAGGCAGAATATCGAAGAGGCTTAAGGACTTCGTTAAGACGGCTTTGTTGGTTGTCGAATCTCCAACGAAGGCAAGAACCATTTCGAGGTTTTTCGGTAAACCCTTCAAAAGGAAAATTGAAAACATAACCGTTTATGAGGTTAGTGCCGGGGAATTTGTGCTCAACATTGTGGCAAGCATGGGACACATCTACGACCTCGTTTTAGGCGAGGGCTTCCACGGCGTAAAAGTTGAAGGAGAGCGCTTCACACCCATATACGACTTCATCAAGAAGTGCCGGAAATGCGGCGAACAGTTCACGGGACTTGATTTTTGCCCAAAATGCAAGAGCCAAGAATACTACTCGAAGAAGGAGCTTGTTAAGGCTATGAGGAAAATAGCCCTTGAAGTTAACCGTGTTTTCGTCGCAACAGACCCGGACATTGAGGGGGAGAAGATAGCCTACGACGTTTACTGTTCGCTTTACCCGGTGAACAAGCGCATTGAAAGACTGGAGTTTCACGAAATAACCAAGAAGGCGTTTCTCCAAGCCATAAAGGAAAGGCGTGAAATCAACCTGAGAATGGTGGAGGCCCAGCTTGTCCGCCGAATAGAAGACCGTTGGATAGGGTTTGAATTAAGCCAAAAACTTTGGCACCGCTTCCGAAATTATAGGCTGTCCGCCGGAAGGGTTCAAACACCAGTCTTAGGCTGGATAATAGAGCGAATAAATGAGTCGAGAAGGAAAAAGCGGGTCTTGTCGGCTGTGCTTTCAAACGGCTTAAAAGTTTCCATCGAAAACCCAACATTGCCGTTTCCGCCCAAAAACCTCGAGGAACAACTGAAAAACCTCAAAGCCAGAATAGTGGATCTGGCAACAGAAGAACGCACATTGCATCCGCATCCGCCCTACACCACGGACACATTGCTCCGCGACGCCTCAGCAAGGCTTGGTTTTCCAGCCGCAAAAACAATGATGATTGCCCAAGACTTGTTTGAGGTGGGTTTATGCACATACCACAGAACCGACGCCACAACAGTCTCAACTGTTGGCATAGGCATAGCCAAAGAATACATCCAAGAGAAGTATCCATCCCTCTTCACCCCCCGAAGATACGCCGTGGAAGGCGCCCACGAATGCATAAGACCAACAAGAGCCATCGACGTGGAAAGGCTGAAAAACCTAATATCCCTTGGGCTTCTGCGTTTCCCGAAAAGGCTGACACACGACCACTTCCAACTTTACGACTTAATATTCAAGCGGTTTATTGCAAGCCAAATGAGAGAAGCCAAGCTTCTCTACCAGAAGTTTAGGGTTTTAGTGGATGGGAATGAAGCCTACATGGAAAACCCCGTCAGCATAGTGTCCGAAGGCTTTAACGCAGTGTTGCCTGTGAAAGTGGCAAACCCCGTGAAGGAAGGCGAATATGCCATAACCTTTGCAAGGCTCCTGTCCGTGCCGGCTGCCAAACCCCTAACACAAGGCGAGGTAATAGCCCTAATGCGGGAGAAGGGCATAGGGAGACCAAGCACCTACGCGAAAATCGTCTCCACGATTCTTGAAAGAAACTACGCTGTTGAACGGAAGAATAAGCTGATCAGCACACCGCTGGGCTTCAGGGTTTACATGTACCTCTGCAAGAACTTTGGAAAATACACTTCCGAGGAAACAACGCGAAGGCTTGAATCGTTAATGGACTTGGTTGAACAAGGTAAAGCCAACTACAACGAAATCCTAAAAGAGCTTTACCAAGAAATCCTAGAGATAAGAAAAACTTGAACTTAAGCTAAAATACGGGCAATCACTATGAGGTTTTAATCCTTGACCTTGTAAATGTGAATGTTTATGTAGTCGCTTTCAACTTTTCCTAGGAACATGAAAAGCTCCGGATGGGCGCATACATACCTGCCAACACTGGAATTCAGATCTCGGATAAGAACATACCTAACCTTTTTCCCTCCCAAAGTCAAATTTAAAATTTCTTGGGGCTCTGAGGGGCTTAAGTGACAACCATATCGCCCATTTTGGTCTACAGCGGCTAAATAGAATGTAATTACAGGTGCGTTGAAGAGGTTGTCCTCACTGTCTATCAACAGTAAACCACTCTCCCCATCATTCATGACAATTCGTAAACAGTCTTTAACCGGAGAATTAAACCCGTACGTCTTCCCTGGGACATGATTTGCTGTTATGGCCCGTTGCAGTGGCAGAAAACCGTTAATCATGGTTACGGCGATAATGATCAAAGTAACAGCTCTCTTAAGCCGCCTAAAATCTGTCAAATCCAACGGATCCCTCTCCCCATTAAAGCCCGTATAAATGGAATTTAGCCCGATAGCTGCGTAAACATGTAGAATTGGCAATATCGGCATGATGTATCTCGGGTTTTTGTTGGATACGAATGTTAGGAGGATGTAAAACGTGAGGGAGAACAAAGTAAGTATGGCGTCAACTAATTGCAGTTTTTTCGACTTCAACCTGGAAAGAAAACCTACACAAAAAAAGACGAAAGGCATGAGGCCCATAGTATAAATTATCACGTTAGTGTAATAGTCCCATGCTTCGATTTTGTACCATGGTGGGCTATCCCATGGTGGAATGTATCCTCCAAAAATTCCTCCAAAATTGAACCAATACAAGACCCCTTTTATTGCTTCTGCACCGATCCAACCGTTGACTATAAAGTTTACAATAAGAGCTGATCCCCACCATGTAGAAAAACAGGCAAATCCGCTTAAAACGCCCTTCCAAAAACTTCTTGTAAGGAATAGACGATCGCTGAGAAAAGCAAACATTAGCAGTGCAAAAAATAATATAAAAATCAAAACGAAAAATCCAATGGGCTTCATTAGACTGGCAAGCCCTCCAAGGATGCCGACTCTCAAAAAATCTCCACTCTTGCGACTTTTTAACCCCCTAATCCAGAAAGTAAGCGAGTACGTCGTTAAGACGACAAGGGGGACGTCGACCATAGCCCCGCTGCCAACAACGATGATCATGGAAGATATTGCAGCGAAAAAAGCAGAGAAAATGCTGACTCTGTTTTCGGGTTCCACTTCTTTTGCAAGACAAACAGTGGCATGGATTATCAAGAAACTGAAAATAAAGCTTGGAAGACGTGCAGCAAGCTCCGAAAAACCAAGAACGGGGAAGCATACACTAGTTAACACGCTATATCCATATGGATAAAACCAAAAACTTCCTGTAATCGCGGGGTAACTTGAAAGATAATCCCACACGTTTGGTAAGCCGCCAACAAAAATTCTGTACAAAAAAATTCCGCCGACACTATGGGCTGCTTCATCATATTGAAGCACCCCGTAACTCCACAAAACTAATAATCTAAAATAAGTTCCAATGCCTAAAATAATGGAGTATGCGCCAAAGATCAGTGGATTACTTCTTATAAGGTAAATGACCCGCAAAAAAGACCCTTTAACTCTCGTGGCAAACCTGTCCGCGTACATGTAATCATCATCCATTAAGTTGTTCTGGATAAAGACCTAAATCTAAATTTCAGCAAGTCTATCCCCATGTTTAACGCGTCCACGAAAAGTTTGACCTTTGACTCTCCTTTACCCCTGGGCTCCCTCCAGTTGACGGCCACCTCAACTACTTCGTATCCTAATCTCTTTGCTTGAATGATCATCTCTGTGTCCAGAAATAAACCGTCAGATTCACATTTTTTGCGAAGCTTTTGAGCTAATTCGTAACCGATTACCTTGAACCCACATTGGTGGTCTAGTATACCATCTCTAAATAGAATTCTTACAAACAAGTTGTATGCTATGCTGAGAATTTTTCTAGATAGAGGTCTCTCAACATAAGCCCCGCGGACATAACGTGATCCCACGGCCATTCCTTTGCATTTTTGGGCGACTTCCACGATTTTTGGTAGGCACTTAAGGTCCGCGGCAAGATCCGCATCCATAAAGGCAATTATTTTTCCTTTTGCTACACCTATTGCCCTTTTAATTGCTTTTCCTTTGCCTAGGCGGGTGGGCGAGTGTAGAAATTTCAATCTAGGATTTTTTTCAGCCAGACGCGCCCCTATAATGTCTGTACCATCCGTGCTTCCATCCTCAGCTATTATAATTTCGTAAGAGCGGAAAAGAGACTTGACTTTCTTCTCCACTTCGCTAACGCATCGTTCAATGTTTTTTATCTCGTTGTGCATAGGCAGCAAGATTGAAATGTCAACTTTTTCTGATGGGAAACATGTCTTAACCATCTGTTCTTTAATCAGAGGATGCATGCGAAAACCATCTAAATCGTTTATGGCGTGATGAGATTTTTAAATTTTTTAAATAGCAGTTATGGCTTTTATGTTTACGGTTATGCCCGTGCGCGAATTTATTTTGTATTCTCGTTTAGGTAGAACGGATTCGAGATGGACAAACCTTCATGATGCTGGGCGTCTAGACATCGTTTATGAATGTGTCGTTGCAAGCCTGTTTTTGTCGCATGCCATCCGCAAGGACGTGGTTTTCCACGCGGTGCTGAATGGCCCACCGTCGCCTCCTGTGCATTTGAAGGTGGAGGGGGCAACGCTTCACGATGTGAGAACGGACCAGCAGACTTGGACAAACATTTTAAAGAAGGTTTTGGCTGGTAAAATCCATCCGGGTGTTTCAACGGAAAAGCTTAGTTTTGAAGCCCTTTTGAGGGAGAAAGCTGAAAAAGCCCAAATCTACGTCTTAGAGGAGGGTGGCATAGACGTAAGCGAAGTCAGCATGGGCGAAAACCCCGTGTTCGTCCTAGGCGACCACGTGGGCTTGCCCAGAAAGGTTGAGGCTTATGCGCTGCGTTATGGAGAGAAAGTATCCCTTGGGAAAAAGCCTTATCTGGCTGCGGCATGCATAACAGTGCTCAACTACCTTTTGGATAGAAGGGAAATGGGCAATGTGTAGCGGTAAATTTTTATTGAAGTGCTTTCTGGTTAAATCTGTTTGTTGCAAACTGGTTTTAAGGTTTCCATTGGGGTGAAAATTGATGGCAGCCATCCGGGAGTTGCCAACCACCCCGGTGTCGAGGTTTGAACGCATAGGCGCCCACACTCACATTAAGGGTTTAGGCCTTGACGAAAACTTGAAAGCTGTCAAGATTAAGGACGGCATGGTTGGACAGGAAAAAGCCAGAGAAGCCGCAGGCCTAGTTGTGAAGATGATTAAGGAGGGCAAGCTAAGTGGAAAATGCATTATTTTGGCTGGTCCGCCCGGCACTGGGAAAACAGCCATAGCCGTGGCCATTTCCAAGGAGCTTGGCGAGAATGTGCCGTTCATTCAGATGAGCGGCAGCGAAATCTACAGCACTGAGCGGAAGAAAACCGAGGTTCTCATAGAGGCTATACGGAAATGCATAGGCGTCGAAATCCATGAAATGCGGAAGGTCTACGAGGGCGAGGTCACCATGGTGGACATTCGAACGGCTCCGCACCCCTACAACCCCTACCAGAAAATCCCGGAAAGCGTTAGACTAACCCTGAAGACAAGGGAGGAGGAAAAAACCATTGAAGCAGGCGCTTCCATAGCCCAGCAGATAATAGCCGAGGGCATATCTGAAGGCCACGTGATCCAAATTGACGCTGAAACAGGCAGGGTTGTAAACCTTGGACTGTGCATGGAAAGCCAGAAGGGCAAAACCTACGACGTGGACACTAGGCGGAAGGTTCCCCGCCCAAGCGGCAAAGTGTTGAAGGAGAAGGAGTTCGTTTATATGTTGACGTTGGCGGATTTAGATGAGTTGAACGCGAGGCAGCGTTCAGGCGGGCTTTTCTCGCTTCTCTTCGGCGGACCGGAGTCTAGGGAGATTGACACTGAAGTGCGGATGGCTGTTGACCAGCAGGTGAAGGAGTGGGTGGACAGCGGTAAAGCCTTCATCCATCCCGGCGTGC
>JAWBRY010000076.1:0-5865 GCA_038843545.1 Bathyarchaeia archaeon
CGATCTAACAGTTGTTCGTGTAAAACAGAAGCAGATAGCGCAGCTTATAGCTAAGGGGAAGAGACTCGATGGGCGGGGATTAAACGACTACCGTGAGATAAAAGTTGAACAAGGAATAATTGAAAGGGCGGAAGGTTCCGCAAGAGTTCTTCTTGGAAAAACAGAAGTCATGGTTGGAGTTAAAATTGAAATAGGTGAACCGTTCCCGGACACCCCTAACGAGGGAGTGTTAACCGTCAACGCCGAGCTTGTTCCTTTGGCTTCACCCACTTTTGAACCTGGACCGCCCGACGAAAACTCTATAGAGTTGGCGAGGGTTGTTGACCGGGGCATAAGGGAGTCAAAAGCCGTAGACCTTGAAAAGCTTTGTATAGTGCCCAGTAAGAAGGTTTTTGTTATATTTGTGGATATTTACGTGTTAAATCATGATGGAAACTTGATTGACGCTTCGGCTTTAGCTGCGCTGGCGGCTCTGCTAAACACAAAAGTGTTTAATTATGAAGTTGAGAATGGCGATGTAAAGGTAAAACCCGGCTACACACCGTTACCTCTGCGAAGACATCCAGTGGCTGTCACGTTTGCAAAGATAAACGACAAGTTAGTTGTTGATCCATGGCTGGAGGAGGAACATATTATGGATGCGAGACTCACCATAACAACGGATGACGATGGCAACATTTGTGCTGTTCAAAAGGGCGGAAGCGGGTATTTCACGCCCGAAAAGGTTTTTGAAGCCGTTCAGGTAGCTAGAGAAAAGGCCTCAGAAATAAGGAAGAAATTGGGATGGTGAAAATGGGGAAAAGAGCCAAAAAAGTGGGCCCTGCTAGAGGCTTAGGAGCCCGCTATGGAGCAACCGTTAGGAAACGCTACGTGAAAATAGTC
This sequence comes from Bathyarchaeia archaeon, assembly GCA_038843545.1. Lineage (GTDB taxonomy): Archaea > Thermoproteota > Bathyarchaeia > Bathyarchaeales > Bathycorpusculaceae > DRVP01. The sequence continues at coordinate 883 of JAWBRY010000076.1, forward strand.
ACAGAGTTGCGGAAGAAACATAAATGCCCCCAGTGTGGTCTTCAAAGAGTAAAAAGGATTAGCGTTGGCGTCTGGAAATGCAGAAAGTGCGGCTTCACATTCACTGGTGGAGCGTATACGCCAACAACAAAGCTTGGAACCGTTGCCAAGCGAATAGCTAAGGGTGTGCCTGTTGAAGAATCTGAAGCCTCAACCGTTTTGGGAACTAAAGAAGAGTAGGCTTGAAAATACTTGATACTTTTAACAACGTCCAGGAGGCCGACTAGAAGAATTAGAACGTTCTGTAAAGACATTTCTAAAACCATACCAAACGTTATACGAATAAACCGCGGGAAATTAAGCCTCGAAGGTTTAGCTGCAAAGGCATTGGAACTTAAAGCTGAAAAAGTTGTGATCGTAGACAGGTGGAAGGGAGGCCCCGGGAAGATAGAGATTTTTAAACTCGAAAAGGACAAACTGCAACCCACACCACCCTTGATCTATCTAAGAGGCGTTAAGCTTCAAAGAGAGTTTGGAACAATGCCTAGGGGAAGGAGAATAAAGTCTACCGCGATATTGGCGTCGCCTAACGCTTCGCAGGAAGTCAGCAGGTTTGAGGAGGCGCTTTCAAATTTCTTCAACATTCCAATAATACATGGGGAGGGGGAATGCGGAGCCTATAATGCGGTAATGCAATTTAAGTTAAATCGGGCTGGTGAGATAATTGTTACCTTTAGGCTTCTCCCGGAAAACGTCGAGATAGGGCCAAGAATGAGAATATCCCACCTTATCTGGGATTTAACCCATGAAGGCTAGCGCGGTTGTACGTTTGAGGGTACAGCCGAAAGAGAAATTAGAAGTGGTTTATCGCGCATTAGCTCCAGAGGCGGCGAAACCGGCAACCGCAAGGTCTAAGGCGCAGCTGAAGGTTGAGGGAGAACATCTTGTTTTAATAGTTGAGGCAAAGGACACCGTGGCTTTGCGGGCTGCTTTAAACGCCTATTTAAGGTGGATATCAAGCCTCTATGATGTTCTTTCGGTTTTAAATTCAATCAGTTAAAACTGGGTTAACGTTCCCTTTTGCCTTCGATATACTCTTCCACCCACTCCCTTGCCACTGGATCTGGAACTTGAACTGGTGGATGCTTAAAAGCATAGGATGATATGCTTATTAGAGGCCCAGCTATCTTTCGGTCTAATGCCAATTTTACGGCCCTTATCACGTCAATAACAACTCCCGCGCTGTTAGGCGAATCCTCCACTTCAAGTTTAACCGTTATTGTTAGGGGTCTGTCGCCGAATTTCCTCCCCTTGAGCCAAATGTAACATATCTTTTTGTTCCCTAAGAAGGGTACGTAATCCGATGGTCCTATGCGTGTGGGCAGATCATAGGGCACCATGCTTTTAACTGCTTCTGTTTTGCTTACACGTTTTGTTCTAAGCCTTTCTTCAACAGTCATGTTTAGGAAGTCCGTGTCCCCGCCTAAATTCAGTTGGTATGTTTCGTCAACAACAACCCCTCTCTCAACGCAGAGGCGTACGAGGGTCCTGTGTAGTATGGTTGCGCCAAGCTGGCTTTTAATATCGTCGCCGGCCACTGGGAGCCCCTTCTCCTCGAATTTTCGACTCCATATAGGATCTGAAGCTATAAACTCTGGGATACAGTTGATAAAGGCGCATCCCGCTTCTAAGGCGGCTTGAGCATAGAATCTAGTGGCATTTCGGCTTCCAACGGGCAAATAGTTCACCAGAATCTCCGCCCCAGCCTCTTTTAACGTGTTGGCAACGTTCACCGGCTTGATTTCATTTTCGCTGTAAACGTTGAAGGCTTCCTTCATATGTTCGGCTACACCGTCCAGCACTGGGCCAGGTTGAACCTTCACGCCCATTTTTGGCACTTCGGCGAATTTTGCGCAACAATTCGGTTTTGTGAATATAGCCTCTGACAAGTCTTTCCCAACTTTGTTTTTGTCCACATCGAAGGCTGCGACGAATTTTATGTCACGGACGTGGTACCCGCCGAAGTTGACGTGCATCAATCCCGGAACTGTTTCCCCTTCTTTAACGTTCCTGTAGTATTCCACGCCTTGAACAAGGGCGGATGCAGAATTGCCAACGCCAACTATTGCCACACGGATTTCGGCCACTTCATTACCCCTCGTTCATGGTGGAAAGGGTTTAGAGCTTGTGCTCTATAACCTTTTCTAGTTCACGGCAAGGCTAAAAAGGGGAAACTTTTCAAACCTTTAAAGGTGACGTTTATGGATGAGGGCGCGGTGGATGTAAGGTTTGAGCCTTTTAGGGAAATAGTTATCATGGAGAGAAACTTTTTCGCCACCCCCGAGGATATTGCCAGGTTTGCTTCAATAATTGCAGGTGGGAAGACTGCTGGACTATATTGGGCTGAGGGAGTTGTTTTCCTCTACTTTCCGCTCCCTGCCACAACGGAAACCGCGGCTAAGGCGCTTGTCGAAAACAAGCGGGTTTACTGGACCTTTGTAGGGTACTCTCTTATGCCAAAGTATCAGCCTCTGATTGAGACTAGGGAGAAAATCATTGTTCCCGTAATAGATGTGTCTTCAAATCCCATGTTCAGAAAAGTGGCGGGCTGGTTAAAAGAGCAAAAACAGGCTTAACATACTCATTCAAAAGGTTCAGCTAAAATGGAAAGCTCAACGCGTATAATTCGCATCGAAGGACGTGTCTCTTCAGGAAGTGGAGAGGGAACGAAATTCACAAAGCTTCCATGGTTTGAAGAGCAGGTTAGGCGAAAACTAGGCTTTGCTCCCTATCCAGGGACACTAAATTTAAAGCTTGATGAATATGGGAAAAGGGTTAAGAAGGTGTTGGAGAAAACAAACTCGATAATTATTGTGCCTGAAGATGGATATTGCCGCGGTAAATGTTTCAAAGTCCGCGTGATGGATTCCGTGGAAGGGGCGGTCGTGATTCCTGAGGTTGAGGGTTATCCGGACAATTTGCTAGAGGTTGTTGTGCCCATAAATTTGAGGGAGAAATTTGGGCTTAAGGATGGAGACCTCGTGGTTCTGGACATACTGGTCGAGTAGGTTATTTGCACCTCTCCTTTAGGAAGTTTTGTATATACTCCTTAAAGACGCTCCTTTTCTTTAAGTATAGCCCGTATCGGACAAGGGCAGCCATGGCTTTGGCGGCGTCTTCTGGAGAAGTGTATGCTGGGATTCCAAACTTGTCAAAGCGTGAGCGAACGTGGAGGGCCATTTCAGTTTCTCCAATGTCGCATGCAACTATTGGTTTATCATGTTTGCTGGCAACCTCCGCCACCCTATCCACGAAGTCCTCTTGAAGGGCTGGGGTATGATGCAGCCCTAAAAGGATTACGCCATGGACTTCCGGGTCTTGGAACACGAGTTCAGTTGCCAGCTCATACATTTCCGACGTGACAGAGCCTGTCAGATCTACGGGGTTAATGGTTGCCGCAAACTTTGGAATTTTTCCTTCCTCCTTAAGTCTCTCAAACCTTTGGAGGGTCTTCTCTGAGAATTTTTTGACAACCATCCCTTGAAGTTCACATTCGTCCGCAGCCATTATCGCCGGGCCGCCGGCATCGGTTATTATTGCTATGTTTTTGCCAGCGGCTGGTGGCTGCATGGCCAGCGCCTTCGCTGAGTTGAAGAACTCTTCCATATCGCGGACTCTTATGATTCCAGCTTGGGCAAAGGCCGCAGCATATATTTGGTCTGAGCCCGCTATGGCGCCGGTGTGGGAAGCGGCGGCTCTTGCTCCGGCCTCTGTTTTGCCGGTTTTTAGGGCTATTACGGGTTTTTTGCACGTGACTGTCGATGCGGCTTCTGTGAATGCTCTTCCGCTTTTCACGTCTTCAACGTATAGGAGTATTACTTTTGTTTCGTCGTCATGCGAAAGGTAATGGAGCATTTCAGCCTCATCTACGTCGCTTTTGTTGCCGAAGCTCACAAATTTACTGACACCCATCTGTCTGCCGGCTAAATAGTCTAGAGCTGCTGCCCCGAAGGCTCCGCTTTGGGTTACTATTGCGATGTTTCCTGCAATCGGCCTCGGCGTGGCGACAACTTCCTCGCCTGTTGTTAGGACTTTTGTTTCCGGTAGAAACAGCATGTCCACACCTGTTTTTGAGTCGTAAACCCCGAGGCAGTTGGGCCCAAGCACCCTTATCCCTGCTTTTTTGGCTATGGCCACCACTTCTCTTTCAAGCTCATGGTTTCCAATCTCTCCGAAGCCGGAGCTTATTATGACAACGGCTTTCACTTTTTTGGCTGCAGCATCCCCCATTATTTCCGGCACAACATTTGCCGGAACAACAACCACCACTAAATCAAGCTCTCCAATGATTTTTGTAAGCCTTGGATAGCATGGAAGGCCTAAAATGTAATCTTCATGGGGGTTTATGGGGTAAATTTCGCCCCTAAAAATACCCCTCCTTTTATTTTCAACAAAATTTTTCAAAATTATATGCCCAGCCTTGTTCATTTTTTTGGTGGCACCCACAACAGCAACGGATTTAGGGTTGAAAAAGGCGTCAAGCTGCCTTATAGAAACCTCCAAACACCCCACCTTCTCCTAAAGACGTCCATAGCGAGATGCTCTTTTGCTGTTTATCATTTGCTCTTTATTTCCTTTTCCCAAGAAACCTAAAGAATGCGATTGGCAATACGGCTTAATCGCTGCTTCGCCAAGGCGTCATATTTGTAAACAGCTACAAGCCACAAAAACACTACCACTCTATAGATTTTTGGCGATTGCGCGAGGGAAAATGGCATCCAGTTCCAGCCTATTTTCTCCAGCCTCCCTCTTAGGGGTCAATTTTAAAGCTTGAAAATGAAAATTGGATAACGTTCTAGATTTTCACACATTTATGGTTTTTGCCATTTTTCTTGTAGGAATTTGGGAATTTCTGAGGAGTCTCTTGGGCCGACTATTACTTGCCATCCGCTTAGTTCTTCTATTTCACCGCTTAGGCGGGCTGCCTTACCCGGTATGATTAGT
>JAWBRY010000077.1:0-5838 GCA_038843545.1 Bathyarchaeia archaeon
AAATGGATTTATGGAGGCTGGTATAACGCCAAGTACGGTGGAACCGGATTAGAAAATCCCCACACGAAACCGGTTAAGGGATGCCCCTACGATTGCGGACTCTGCACACAGCATAAATCTCACACGGTTTTGGGCATAATAGACGTAACGAACAGATGTAACATGGCTTGTCCAGTCTGTTTTGCTTATGCAGGAGCGGTGAACTATGTCTATGAGCCAAGCTACGAGCAAATAGTGAACATGATCAAGCTACTCAGAAACAACAAGCCGTGGGCTTGCAACGCGCTCCAGTTCAGCGGCGGCGAACCCACAATAAGAAACGATTTGCCAGACCTTGTTGCGGAAGCGAAAAAAGCTGGAATAACCCATGTGGAAGTCAACACCAACGGTTTACGTCTTGCAGAAGACGTGGATTACTTTAAAAAACTTTTAGACGCGGGGGTTAGCACACTTTACCTCCAATTTGACGGTCTAAGGGAGGAAATTTATAAGAAAACGAGGGGCAGAACAGACCTCGTCCAAATAAAACAGAAGGTTATAGAAAACGCGAGGAAAATAGGGTTGGACTCTATAGTTTTGGTCGTCACACTAGCAAGAGGCGTGAACGACAAGGACTTAGGCGATATAATCCGCTATGCCGTAGAAAATCACGATGTCGTTAGATGTGTTAACATTCAACCTATATCCATGGCTGGAAGAGCCCGCCGAGACGAGATGCGGAAAATGCGCATAACAGTGCCAGATGCGATCAAACTAATAGAGGAGCAGACCGATGGAAAAATCACTCGATGGGACTGGCGCCCCGTTAACTGGCCCGTGCCAGTGTCCAAGGGCATAGAAGTCGTCAAGAACCGTGTTTATCCAGAGTTTACGATGCATCCCATGTGTGGAGCCGCAACTTTCATTGTTATCGAAGAGGACGGTACATACAAGCCCATAACCCAGTACATAGACGTTGACAAGTTTGCGGAAATCTTCTGGGACATTTACTACACAGGCGTGAAAGGCAAAAGGACGATGGCGAAAATGAAGATGTTGGAGTTTCTGCCGATGGTGAAGTCGCCGCTTGTTAGAAGTTTGCTAAAGGACGTTATAACTAAGGGGAGTTATGAGGCTCTTGGAAAATTTATGCGGAGAATTGTTATGATAGGCATAATGCACTTCATGGATGTCTGGAACTTTGACTTAGACAGAGTTCAAAAATGCGTTATCCACTATGCCACACCGGACGGCAGAATAGTGCCCTTTTGCACTTACAACAGCTTTCACAGAGACCCTGTGGAGAAGCAGTTCGCCATACCAGTTAATGAATGGACCGCAAAACTGGGAAACGCCTAAACGAGCCCGTTTAATGTTAGCTCCCAAAATAAAAATGGGGGATTTGGCTAGGTCTTAGCCGCCATCTTTTTCAGCTCTTCTTCCCTTAGGACTCTGCGGAGAACCTTGCCGACGGCACTTAACGGCAACTCTGTTCTGATTTCCAGTTCCCTGATCGCCTTGTAGGGGGCAACCCTTTCATTGACAAATTTCATAAGCTCTTCTTCCGTGGCAGTCATGCCCTCCTTCAAGACTACGAAGGCCTTTGGAATTTCGCCCGCAACCGGATCTGGTTTGCCGATCACGCCGCAGAGTTTTACGGCTGGGTGCTCATACAGAACGTCTTCAAGTTCCCTTGGGTATACGCTGTAGCCCTTATACTTAATGAGATCCTTCTTGCGGTCTGTTATGTAGAAGTAGCCGTCCTCATCCATTTTCCCAATATCACCGGTGTAGAGCCAACCGTTCCTCAGAACAAGGGCTGTTTCTTCAGGCATCTTCCAGTAACCCTTCATAACCTGGGGACCCTTAACTATTAGTTCGCCGACCTCTCCCGGTGGAAGCTCCTTCTCACCAGTTTCTATGTCAACTATTTTGGCGTCTGTGTCGGGCCAAGGTATTCCTATGGAGCCTATCTTTACGGTTTTCATGGTTCTGTCAAGGGGGTTAGCATGTGTCACGGGAGAAGACTCTGTAAGGCCGTATCCTTCAACCAAAACACCGCCTGTAACCTCCATGAATTTTTTCTGGACTTCCGGCGGGAGAGGTGCCGCGCCAGATATACAGAACTTCACTGATGTTAAGTCATATTTTTTGAGGTCTGGATGAGCTAATAACATGGCATACATGGTAGGTGCACCGCAGAACACTGTTACCCTATGTTTGTGAATGGCTTGTAAAACGGCTACAGGGTCAAACCTTGGCAGCAAAACCATTGTTCCAGCGAAACATATTGGGGCGTTCATGCTTGTTGTCATGCCATAAATGTGGAAGAGCGGAAGCACAGTCAAAACAACCTCTTCGCCTTCGTTAGCTTGCAGCCACTCCTTACACATCACGGCATTTGAAACAAGGTTCATGTGGGTTAACATGGCCCCTTTAGAAATACCGGTGGTTCCACCAGTGTATTGTAGGGCGGCTAAATCCTCCTTTGGATTAACCTCGACCTTTGGCGGGTTAGCCTCATATCTTGCCATTAACTCTTTGAAGAAGAAGACATTCGCTTTACGCTCCACTTTGCGTGAAGGAATCTTACCAAGTAAAGAGCCAAGGGCAGCCTTAAATGTTGGCATATAATCCTTCAGGCTTCCAACGATGACGCACCGAAGTTTCGTTTTCTCCCAAACTTTTTCAACAATAGGGTATAAGAGGTCCAGTACAACTATGGTTTCGGCTTCCGAATCGTTAAGTTGATGCTCAACCTCCCGCTCCTTGTAGAGGGGGCTGATTGCCGTGACAACAGCCCCAGCTTTTAACGCACCGTAATACGCGATCACAAACTCGGGAGTGTTTGGCAGAAATAGGGCGACCCTGTCCCCTTTCTTTACACTCAAGTCGACCAAGGCTGTTGCAAACTTATCAGCAAGCACGTCTAAATCCTTGTAAGTTATTTTGTTATCAAAGTAAATGATGGCTGTTTTATTCGGATATTTTTGGGCCGAGTTCTTCAAGAATTCATGAAGAGGTATTTCTGGATAGTCTATGTGTTTTCTAACGCCCGGTGAATAAAACTTGTACCATGGTTTTTCTTCAGGCTTTTCCCCTTCCTCTACAATTTTCTTTTTCTTTCTTGGCATAACAGACCCTAACTAGTAAATAAACGCCATTTGAAAGTAATAATACTTTCCATGGGTGAAACCTTTCGGTTTCCACTTATGCTGGTCTGGTAAACTCGTATGTCGGGTTTCCTTCTGGAGTAATTTTTGCTACGAGTCTGGCTTTCATGCCCACTTTAATTTCTGAAAGTTTAAAGCCCGTTAGCCAAGCAAGCACTCGAACGCCTTCCTTTAATCTGCCAATGGCCACGGTGTAGGGTTTTTCATGCTGGAAAGTTGTCGGCCTAACGACAACGTGTGTAAAGGTTTCAATGGTCGCCTCATTGCTGAGTTCAACCCACTCCATGTCGGAGGCTAAGCATTGAGAACAGTCTGCAACTGGTGGAAAATAGAGTTTTCCGCATTTCCTACATATTGCGGCCAGTATTTTACCTTGTTTGAGGCCCTCCCAGAAGTGTAAGGTCTTGCTTATGGGTATGTCCTGCACAATTTTTATTTCCCTTGATTTTAAGGATGGCATGGTCGCCACGCGGTCACCTCCTCAAGATCGTAACGTAACAGTAGTGGCCTGTTCCGCCGACATTGTGGGCTAGTGCAACGTAATTTTTCATGGGTGCTTGCCTCCCTTTTTCAATGGCCTCCTCCCTCAACTGTTTCGTTAACTCGTATATCATGGAGCATCCCGTCGCGCCTATGGGGTGGCCTTTTGCCTTCAAACCGCCGTCAATGTTTACTGGGATTTTTCCACCTATTTCGGTTTGGCCTTCCCGGATTAGTTTAGCGCCTTCGCCCTTCTTGCAAAACCCGAGGTCTTCATAAGCCATTATCTCTGCGATCGTAAAACAGTCATGGACTAATGCCACGTCAAGCTGTTCCGGCGTAACCTTAGCCATTTTATAAGCCATTTGAGAGGCCGAGACGCTTGCTTCCAGCCCTACATAGTCTAGCCTTTTGCTCATGTTTGCTGTTCCAGAAGCATAACCTATTCCGGCAACCCAGACAGGCGTATCGATCTTAAACTCCTTCACCTTATCTTCTGAAGCGAGAATTATTGAAACAGCGCCGTCAGACACTGGACAGCAGTCAAAAAGTTTTAGGGGCGCAGCAATAACCATCGAAGACAAAACATCGTCAACGGTTATCCTATTCTGAAGATGAGCTATTGGGTTCATTGAAGCATATTTATGGTTTTTAACAGCCACCAACGCCAAATCTTCTTCGGTTGTGCCAAATCTAGCCATGTGGGCGGTTGCATACAAGGCGTAATAAGCCGGGAAGGTTACGCCGAAATTGTGGAACTCCCATAGGTAGTAGCCAGCCCTTCCAATCCACTCCATCATAGTTGGCGTGTCAATTTCCCTCATTTTCTCGACGCCTAAAGCCAAGACTATTTCCGCCTGCCCACTTGCCACAGCCCAGTAAGCTGTTGTGAATGCCGCACTTCCACTGGCGCATGCAGCTTCGCAGCGCACAAGCCCAGCGCCCGTTAAGCCACAGTATTCGGCTGAAACCACGGCGGGAAGAAGCTCTTCATACCATGCTCCTGCTCCAGTGGAACCTACAGCTACAAACTCTATGTCTTTGGGGGATATTCCAGCATCCTCGATGGAGGGCTTAAAGGCTTCGAAGGTTAGCTCTGCCACGTTCACGTCGTTTCTAACACCGAATTTCGAGCTTCCAACACCTATAATTGCCACTTTCCTCATAACGCCACTTCCATGCTAGCACACAAACTCTAACAAAAGGAGGGGAAGAGGCTGGTTTATTTTCCCTTGAACTCGGGTTTCCGCCTGGACATGAAAGCTTCTACGCCTTCTTTCAAGTCCTCGGTGGAGAACGTTAAAGCCATAAGCCCAGACTCTATGCGCAGCCCAGCTTCGAGAGGCACTTGAGTCCCAAAGTTTAAGGCGAACTTTGCATACTTCAAGGCTATCGGCGGCCCCTCGCTTAGTTTTTTGGCTAGTTCTCGAACATCATCCCTAAGCTTTTCATAATGCACAACCTTATGGACCAAGCCTATCCTAAGCGCTTCCTCAGCCTTAAGTCGGGTTCCCAGCATAACCATTTCCTTAGCTTTCGCCAAACCGACAATTCTAACAAGCCTTTGGGTTCCACCCCATCCGGGTATAAGGCCCAAGTTTATTTCTGGGCTTCCCAGTTCCGCATGCTCCGCAGCTATTCTAAAGTCGCATGCTAACGCAAGCTCTAAGCCTCCTCCCAAGGCGAAGCCGTTTATGGCCGCTATGACTGGTTTCGACATCTCTTCTATGTTGCTGAAAACCTTCTGTCCCAGCCTGGAAAATTCTTCAGCCTTTACCGGTGTAGCCTTTGGGAACATGGTGATATCGGCGCCGGCGCTGAAAGCTCTGTCGCCCTCGCCTGTTATCACCACACATCTTATGGATGGATCCCTTTCAGCCGTGTCCAAGGCGTCTGCAAGCTCTTCCATCAAAACGTCGTTGAAGGCGTTAAGCCTATGTGGACGGTTGAGGATAAGCCACAAAACGTTTTCTTCCCTTTCAACTTTTAGGGTTTCGTAGGCTTTACTCATATCGTTCCACCCGAACATTTTTTGTTTTTAAGCCTATATTACTCTTTGGAAACTTTCAGAACTTTCTGAGAAGGTATTTGAGCACCGTAAGCTTTTGGATTTCGCTTGTTCCCTCATAGATTTCAGTTATTTTCGCGTCTCTATGGTATCTTTCAACGCGGTACTCGCCTAAATAGCCGTATCCGCCAAGTGTTT
>JAWBRY010000078.1:0-5756 GCA_038843545.1 Bathyarchaeia archaeon
ACATGCAAGCCGAAGAAGAGAGACAGGAAAATTTCTTCAACGTATGTGGTTCATGTAGGATAAGCTGTTGCTGGGATGCACGGCCACCCATAACGGTGGAACGAGAAAAAACTATCCTAGAATATTTGAAGACGCATAGCATAAGAATCGACAACCCCTTCGTGCATGGCGAATACACTTTCCCCAGAGAAACAGCGGATGGCTACTGCATATTCTACGACAAAGCCACACGCAGATGCGTTGTGCATCCAGTTAAGCCCGAAACATGTGTAGCCGGACCCATAACCTTCGACATCAACGTCAAAACCGGCAAAATTGAATGGTACTTAAAAATGGAGAAGATTTGCCCTCTTGCCGGAGTCGTGCATCAAAACAAAGCCCTCCTTGAAAGCCATTTTGAAATTGCCCGAAAGGAGATTCTGCGGCTTGTAAGGGAGCTAAGCCCAAAAGCCTTGAAAGCCGTTTTGAAGCGGGAGGAACCAGAAACCTTCAAAATAGGCGAAGAAGAAATAGAAAGGGAAATTTTAGACAAACTATAGATTTGCAGCTTAATGGGGGATTAAGCTTCAGTTGTTGCAAGACCAACGATGTTTTAACAAGAAAAACCTCGCATGATATCCATCGGCGTGTCGCCTGAAGGTGTCCATTCCCTTTTTAGCAATTATGATGCTTAAAATTTCCGACACCTTTTTCAGCTTAAGTTTAAGCATAATGTGTTTGTGTATTGAATTGGTGATTTAAAATGACGTTGAAAACCGGTAGGGAATACATAGAGAGCTTACGCAAGAGAAAGATTAAGGTTTACCTTCTTGGGGAGGATGTAAAAAATCCAGTTGATCATCCAATAATAAGGCCGTCAATAAATGCCGCGGCGGAGACTTACGACATAGCCCATAACCCCCACTATGTGGATCTCGCAACGGCCGAATCTCACATAACTGGGGAAAAAATTAATAGATTTAACCACATCCATAGAAGCATTGAAGATCTGATTAAAAAAGTGAAATTGTTAAGGGTTTTGGGTCAAAAAACGGGCACATGTTTTCAAAGATGCGTGGGCATGTAAGCCAGAAACACCCTTTCAAGCATAACATATGAAATGGACCAAAAACTTGGAACCGAGTATCATAAAAGGTTTACAGAATTTTTGAGGTATGTTCAACAGAATGATTTATTCTGTTGTGGAGCCATGACCGATCCTAAAGGAGACAGGGGTCTCTCACCGAGTCAGCAAGCGGATCCAGATCTGTACCTCCGAATAGTTGAGAAAAGGGATGATGGTATAATTGTGAGGGGAGCAAAGGTTCACATAACTGGGGCTTTAAATAGTCATGAAGTAATCGTAATGCCAACAAGGACTATGACGGAAAAGGACAAGAATTACGCCGTGTCATTTGCTGTTCCAAGCGATGCGAAAGGGATAATATACATTTATGGTAGGCAGTCATGTGACACCAGAAAACTGGAAAGGGGAAAGATGGACTTGGGAAACATTAAATACAGTGGACAAGAAGCTATGGTGGTATTTGATGACGTTTTTATTCCATGGGAAAGAGTTTTCATGGTTGAAGAATACGAGTTTACAACGGCTTTAGTTGAAAGATTTGCTGCATATCATAGGCAGAGCTACGGTGGATGTAAGGCAGGTGTCGGCGATGTTCTTATTGGAGCCGCAGCAACCATAGCGGAGTATAACGGAGTTGAGAAGGCTTCCCATATAAGAGATAAGATAGTTGAGATGAATCATCTAAACGAGACATTATACGCGTGTGGAATAGCGTGTTCTGCAGAGGGCTATAAAACACCATCGGGAACGTATCAAGTTAACACTCTCCTGGCGAATATATGCAAACTTAACGTAACAAGATTTCCTTACGAAATAGCACGACTAGCGGAAGATATAGCTGGAGGACTAATTGTGACTGCCCCCTCGGAAAGAGACTTAAAACATCCGAAAATCGGCAAATACATTCAGAAATACCTAAAAGGCGTTGATAAAGTACCCACAGAGCATAGGCTAAGAGTTTTCAGGTTAATAGAAAATCTCTGTATGGGCTTAGGAGCGGTCAGTTATAGAACGGAATCAATGCATGGAGCTGGTTCTCCTCAAGCTCAAAGAATAATGATTGAACGGATAGTGGACTTGGAATTTAAAAAGAAGCTCGCCAAAAGTCTTGCCGGTATAGAATGAAACCTAACGTTTTAACTTTGACACCCCTTTGAATTGAGACATCTGAGCAGACGTATTTTACAGAGGAGAGATTCTGCGGCTTATCAGACAGTTAAACTCATAAGCCCGAAAACACATTCAAAAGGGAAGCACGGACACTTTTAAAATGAAAGAAATAAAGCGGAAATTTTGACAAACTATGGATTTACGGTTTATGAAAACGGTTGAGTTTTAGTTGTTTTTGTATGAAAAGCTCTGGCATGACAAGGAAGCCTAAGCACGAAAGGAAAATAACAATTGCCCACTCCGTTGCATTCAGTTGAACTGTGTGGAAGAGAATGCTCAATGTAGGAACGTATATGACAGCTACCGTTGACGCCACCGATATAAGCACGCCTATAAGCAGCCACTTATTGCTTAAGAAGCCTACTTTGAAGGCGTTCTTGCTTTCCGACCTACAGTTCCATACGACCACTAGCTCATAGAAGCATGCCACCAGAAAAACCATGGTTCGAGCTTTTTCAATGGAACTTGCAACGGTGTACCCCCACCAAAACGCGACAATTTCTGCCATAAGCTGAATGAAAGTGGATGCTAGAATGAAAACCAACATGCCGTGGAGCAACCCCTCTTTTGGATTGCGGGGCGGTTTTTCCATGACATCTTCAGCCGGCGGATCTTTGCCTAGGGCTATGGCGGGCGGTCCATCTGTGACAAGGTTCAACCACAAAATCATTGCGGGCAAAAGGGGGATTGGCAAGCCAGCTAAGGCGAAGGATCCCACGAGGATTAGTTCGGTGAAGTTTAGGGCTAGCAGGAATCGTATGAACTTGCGGATATTGCTATAGATTACGCGTCCTCCTTCGACAGCCTTGACTATGGTGGCGAAGTTGTCGTCAGCCAAGACCATGTCAGAAGCCTCTTTAGCTACATCCGTCCCGGTTATGCCCATGGCTACGCCGATATCAGCCTGTTTTAGCGCTGTTGCGTCGTTGACGCCGTCTCCAGTCATTGCCACGATATGTCCTTTCTTTTTAAGGGCCTGGACTATGCGGAGCTTGTGCCCGGGAGAAACTCTTGCATAAACGCTCACTCTTTCAACAATGTCCTCAAAATCTTTGTCGCTTAACTGGTTCAACTCGGCACCTGTCAGCACAATGTCGCCCTCCCTGTGTATGCCAATCTCTTTCGCGATGGCTACAGCGGTAAGTTTGTGGTCTCCAGTTATCATTACCACTTTTATTCCGGCTTTTTGGCACATTTTAACAGCTTCTTTGGCTTCTTCTCTGGGCGGGTCGATCATGCCGACAAGTCCAAGAAAGACCATGTCGCGTTCAACGTTTCCCTCGTCATACCTCTCGTCTGGGCTTGTTATAACCTTGTAGGCTATGCCCAAAACACGGAGGGCTTGACTTGCCATCTCCTCGTTTTTGCTGAGGACAAGCTCTGTCTCCTTTTTAGTAAGCTTCTTTTCCACCTCATCCACGTATATGTATTTGCAAAGCTGCAAGACAATTTCAGGAGAGCCTTTAGTAAAGGCGATGATGCGCCCATCCTTTGCCTTATGGATTGTTGTCATGCATTTTCTCTCCGAGCTGAATGGAATTTCACCCCCTCTCGGATACTCGTTTTCAATGTCGCTTTTCCTTATCCCAGCCTTTTCCGCCGCAACAATAAGCGCGCCTTCGGTAGGGTCTCCGAGAATGGTGGATCCGTCGTAGGAGGCGTTGTTGCACAAAGTGCCAGCTTTAAGGAGCAAAGCTAACGCTTGGTCTTGGAGGGGATTTATTTGTGTGCCGTCCTTGTAGAATGCGCCGCTTGCCGTGTATCCTGATCCCGTAACATCAATCATTTGATTGTTGACGAAAATTTTGCGTACTGTCATTTCACCCCTCGTCAACGTGCCAGTTTTATCTGAGCATATAACAGTCGTGGAGCCTAAAGTTTCCACGGATGCAAGGCGCCGAATCACGGCATTGCGTCTTGCAAGTTCTCTGGCGCCGAGGGCAAGCGTCACGGTTATAATGGCTGGTAAGCCTTCGGGAACAGCGGACACGGCTAAAGCCACAGATGTCATGAAAATTTCAATGTCAACAACGCTTCTTAGAAATTTGAGAAATAGGATCGCTGAAGCTGCAGCCACAACCACTAATCCAATTTTCTTGGCAAACTTGTCCAATTTGGCTTTTAGGGGAATCTCCTCCTTCTCAACGGTTTGAACCATCTCGGCGATTTTGCCGAACTCGGTGTTCATGCCCGTGGCTACAACTACAGCCTTGCCTCTTCCATAAGTGATGTAGGTTGCAGCGAAAACCATGTTCCGCCTATCAGAAACCGGTGTATCCACAGGCAAAGCCATGATGTCTTTACTTACGGGAGTGGATTCTCCCGTTAAGACGGCTTCGTTAACCCTAAGCTCAACCACTTCGATTATTCTGGCGTCAGCGGGCACACGATCTCCAGCTTCAAGGACTAGAATGTCGCCGGGAACGATCTCTCTGGCTGGAATTAGAGCTTCTTTGCCATTTCGCAGCACTCTCGCCTTTGGAGCTGTCATTTTCTCCATGGCTTCCATAGCCTTTTCCGACCGATACTCTTGCACAAAGCCGACAACAGCATTAAGGACAACTATGGCGCCAATCACTATGGCGTCGGCGTATGTCTCCATAGCCACCCCCTGCTCCGAGGCTCCAGCTTCAAGCCAGCCAACTCCTATGGAGATGACGATGGCTGCCAGCAGAATCAACGTGAAGACATTTTTGAACTGATTTAGAAAAATCTTGAGAGGAGAAACCCTTTTCCGTTTTTCAAACTCGTTGTAGCCGAACCGACGCAGCCTCGAAAAAGCTTCCTCATCGGTTAAGCCTTTACGGCTAGAATTTAGAGTATGCAGAACCTCGTCTACATCCATTGCATGCCACGAAGTCGACAAGACTAACCCTCAACGGACATTCCTGTAGTGTTTGGTTTTGTTAATTCCACGCTCTGGTAATTTAATGTTTGTGCAGTCAATCAAGCTTGAAGAATCACCTTAAATATTTCTATTTCAAACTATCTTTGAGGCTGGTTGTTTGTCTGTTCTTTGGAGTGGTAAGCCTTTCACGAAGAAGACGCTTGTGAAATTCGCCATCGTTTTCGTGGTTGTCAGCATCCTACTGAGCCCTTTGTTCTTCTTTGTTCCACTGCTTATCCCGTTCTGGCTGGCTTTCTGCCTTGTCTTCTTTGTGCTTTACTATTTCAACAAGAACGCCTACGCATACTTTATAACTGACAAGTCTGTCCAAATAGAGAAGTCCTGGTTTTTCGGAAACTACACCAGGGAAATAACCTTCGACCAAATTAGGGACGTGCACGTGATGCAAGGGCTTTTGGCGAGAATGTTTAACTGCGGCTCACTGGTGTTCATAACAACCACGGGACTTGAGGTTGGATATGTGGGTGGAGGAGCAGCCGTTGGAAAAGGCGTAATGGTTGGAGGCGGAGCCGCCACACCAACTATTGTTAAGGGCGGAGGCAACATGTTCTGGGATGTACTGGAACCAGCAAAAGCCAGAGAAATCCTAATGGGGTAAGCTAACCGAGTGGC
>JAWBRY010000079.1:0-1254 GCA_038843545.1 Bathyarchaeia archaeon
AAATCTCTAAGGGAAGGGTTGGGCTTATTGCTTGGACAGGCGTTTACATACGCTTTAAACCGGGCGTCCGAATGGAGGAAGCGCCCTTCGACGTTAAAGACTGGGAAGCCGACGTAATAACCAGGTTCTTCCAATACATTATCGGCGGAGAAGCAGACAGAGACATAGCCATAATAAAGGGTATAACGCCAAAGGAAGCGCCAACAATGAGGATTGTCCGCTGCCCTCACTGCGGCGCTCCATACACCAAGGAAATCTACAAGGGGCAAACATCCGTGCAATGCGAGTACTGCGGGACATCAATAATAATCGGCTAGTCCAACTTTCTTTCTTCCAGCTCTTGTTTAAGGAATAGGGCTGTGTTCGGCGGCACATCACGGTGAACTATAACGTTTGGTCCTATCCAACAGTTGTTTCCAACCTTTACGCCAGGCATGAAGAGGGCGTTTATCCCTGTTTTCACATTGTCGCCTAAAACTGCGCCAAGCTTTGTTTTACCGGTGTCCACAAGCCTATCCCTAACCATCATTCTAACTGTTCCAGCGTCAAAACGGTAGTTGGCTGTTATTGTTCCAGCGCCCAGATTACAGTTTTCACCTATGATGCTATCACCCACATAAGACAAGTGGCCTATGTGAACCCCATCCATGATTAAGCTATTCTTTATTTCGCAAGCATTTCCGATACGCACTTTTCTGCCGATGCTTGTGCATGGGCGTATGTAACAGTTAGGCCCGATGTCGCTTTGTTCACCTATATATGCCGGCCCCTCAATGTAGGCCCCTGAACGGATACGGGCTGTCTCCTCCACGGTTACGGGACCAATTATGTGAGCATCTGCCTCCACACACCCCAGTATCTCATGTTCCATGCGGCTTAACATCCAACGGTTGGCTTCAAGCAGGTCCCAAGGCCTACCGACATCAAACCATTCGGTTCGCTGGATTTCAACAGCGAAAACCGGCCTACCATCCATAATCAACGATTGGATGGCGTCGGTGATTTCCCATTCCCCCCTCGAAGAAGCCTTTAGTCTTCTTGTTTTTTCGAAGATTTCCATTGAAAACACGTATATTCCGGCATTGGCCATGTTTGATGGTGCCTCGCCGGGAGGTGGCTTTTCAATGATGCGCTTCACAAATCCGTCATTTCCAAACTCCACTACACCATAGTCTTCGGGCTTTTCCACGGGGACAACGGCCATGGTTGCAGCAGGCTTTTTCGCACAGTGCTGGTCCAACACCATTTTTAAGG
>JAWBRY010000079.1:1264-4500 GCA_038843545.1 Bathyarchaeia archaeon
GCTTCTGGAGTGAAAAGTAAATCGCCGTAAACAAGCACAAAGTCTTCATCCAAAAGTGGTTCAGCAACTTCAACAGCGTTTCCGGTTCCAAGCACTTGGGGCTGCTCCACATACTCTATTTCTAACCCAAAATTTTCACCCGAACCAAAATGTTGGCGGATGATATTGGCCATGTAATGGACAACAATTATTACATGGTTTATATCACAAGCCTTTACGGCGTTCAAGCAATGTTCAAGAATGGGTTTACCGCCCACACATATCATGGGTTTTGGACGTGTAAAAGTTAGTGGCTGAAGCCTAACCCCTTCACCGGCAGCCAAAACAACAGCTTTCATTTCAAATCCTCCACTATCCCAGCCACTACGCTTGCAGTCTCCTCCAAAACTTTTTCAGCAACCTTTAAAGATTCACCTTCCACTGTCAGGCGGATAAGGGGCTCCGTGCCAGAAGCCCTAACCAAAATCCAGCCTTCCGCCAAGGTTAAGCGAACCCCGTCAATCATGGAAACATCTTTATAGTTTGGGAATCGTTCCCTCAGTCGATTTCCCACCTTTTCGACAACGATGTGCTTTACATCATTTCTACATGGTATGTTTCTCCTTAAAACCAGATAGGATGGAACCATAGAGACAAATTCTGATAGACTTTTGCCAGTTTCCTCCAAGGCTTTCAATAAAAGCGCGGATGACAATATTCCGTCTGGGCATAAGTGGTATTGCGGATGTATCCATGCACCACATGGCTCCCCGCCAAAAACGGCATCAAACCTTTTCACGGCTTCCGCAACATAAACATCCCCAACCCTAGTTCTGACAACCTTTCCACCCGCCCGCTCCACCATCCGTTCAATACACATGGATGCCTCAACATTTGTTGCAACAACTTTGCCCCCTAAACGACCTCTTTCTACGGCATAAGCTGCAAACGCCGCCAATATCCTGTCAAAATCCACGAAAGCGCCCCTCTCATCTATAAAGGCAACACGGTCCCCATCTCCATCGTAGGCCACCCCAAGGTCAGCGCCCAACGCCTTCACGGTTTCAGCCAGACCTCTAAGGGCTTCCGCGTTGGGCTCAGGGCTTCTGCCAGGAAAGAAGCCATCGGGCTGAGCGTTTATAGCCGCGACTTTGCACCCTAAACCCTTAAAGATGGCTGGAGCTATCTGGCTTGTCGCCCCACATCCGGGGTCAACCACAACACGCCATCTTCTCTCCAACTTCACATTTTCAAGCACCATTTCATCATACAGTCCACCTTCGTCCACGTAGAGAACACCGCCAAGCCCATGCCAGTCTACAAGACGAAACCTTCCATGCTCTATTAGGTGTTCTATCGCGTCTTGCTGTTCTTCGCCATAAGCCATCCCGCTCCCATCAAAAAGCTTTACCCCGTTATATTGAGGCGGGTTATGGGAGGCCGTAATCATTACACCAGCATCGGCGCCCAACCTCTTTGTTAAATAGGCTAAAACAGGGGTTGGCAAAACGCCTAGGCAATAAACCTTCGAACCGCAAGCTTGCGAGCCGGAAACAATAGCGTTTTCAATCATTAGACCAGAAGTTCTCGTATCCCTAGCCGCCAAAACTTTCCCGGCGTTGGTGAAGGTTCCAACAGCCATCCCAACCCTAACAGCCAAATCAACAGTTAACTCGACATTAACCAAACCCCTCAGCCCAGAGCTTCCAAACAACCTCATACTCCCACTCCAACATAAACGAATTCAAAGTTAAGTGCCAAACGGCAACTTAAATATTTGACCTCAAAAAACAGCGTGAGTGGGCCGGGCCGGATTTGAACCGGCGACCTCAGCCTCGTAAGGGCTGCGTCCTAACCAACTAGACGACCGGCCCTCTCCGGCTGACTCGTGTGAAGAAATAAATTGGACTTGTTTTATATGAGATTTGCGAGTTTGCAAGGTGATGCTTTGAAAAGGATAATAGTAACGGGGGCTGGTGGGCCAGCTGGCATAAACTTTGTTATGTCGCTTCGTCTCGCACCGGAAGAAATTTTTATTGTTGGAACAGAGGCTAACATCCATTTTACTCACCTCGCCCCAACGGACAAAATTTATCTTGTGCCAAGGGCGGAAGAGAAAGGCTACATCGACAAACTTAACGAGATAATACGAAAGGAAAAAATAGACTTTTTACATGCACAGACAGATGTCGAAGTGGCTGTTATTTCAGAGGACCGTGAAAAAATCGAGGCAAACATCTTCCTCCCATCCAAAAGAACCGTGAAAATATGTCAAGACAAGCTGGAATCCATTAGGATATGGCTTAAAAAGGGTGTTCCAACAGCTAAAACCATAGAAATCAACAGCGAAAAAGACATAAAAAAGGCTTTTGAGGAGCTTGGAAGCCCCGTCTGGATCAGAGCCAGACACGGCGCCGGAGGAAGAGGAAGCACACCGGCCTTTAATGAAGAAGCAGCCGTTTCATGGATCAACTATTGGAAAGCCCGAGGCATGAACTGGCAATTTATAGCCCAAGAACACCTGCCTGGAAGAAACATAGGCTTTCACAGCCTCTGGAAAGACGGAGAGCTAGTAACGTCTATGTCTAGAGAACGCATCGAATACATATACCCACACCTTGCCCCTTCAGGGGTGACGGGCACACCAGCAGTCCAAAGAACAATCCACGATGAAAACGTGAACAAAATTGCCACAGAAGCAGTCCTAGCCATAGACCCAAACTTCAACGGAATAGCCTGCGTGGACCTTAAAGAAAACAGGGAAGGTATCCCATGCGTCACAGAAATCAACGCTGCAAGAATGTTCACCACGTCCTACTTCTTCTCCTACGCCAGCAAAATCCTCCGAAAAGACTATTACGCCAACATCCCATACCTCTACGTCAAACTAGCCTATAAAGAAGGCATTCCAGAAATCCCAAAATACAACATCCTACCAGAAGGCATCTACTGGATACGCCACATCGACGCGCCAGCAAAACTTGTTAAAGACGGCAAGATATTAGGGGAAATGTACCACTGGTGTGAACAATGAAAGTGTGGTACGACGCCTGCACGGGGAAACACGTGCGCTATGGTGTTGCCATAGCCAGGAAGTTGCGAGAAAAGGGGCACGAGGTTATATTAACCACGCGAAAACACCCCGACACTATCCCCCTTGTGGAACTGTTGAACGAGAAATTCATAATTGTTGGAAAATATGACCCGAAATCGCTGGCTTCAAGGCTCAGAGAGGGATTAAAACGTCAACTGATGTT
>JAWBRY010000079.1:4510-5710 GCA_038843545.1 Bathyarchaeia archaeon
AGACTTTATTGTAGCCTCTAGGGCAATCCCGAGAGAAACATTACAAAAATACAATGTTAAAGAAAAAATTCTCCAATTTGATGGGGTGGACGAAGTCGCATGGATTAAGGGCTTCAAACCCGTGGTGAAATACGACTTCGGAAGCCCATTAATCGTTGTTAGAGAGGTTGAGGAAAAAGCAGTTTATGCAAAAAAGGGGTTCTCCCTAATCCAAGTTGCAAAAAAATTAACACAACTAGGCAGTGTTGTTTTCCTCTCCAGATATCGCCGAAGAACCATTAAAGGCTTGATAATCCCAAAGGAGTTTGTTGACACTGCAAGTTTAGTAGCCCAAGCGGATCTATTCGTCGGAGCTGGCGGAACCATCACCCGAGAAGCCGCGTTGCAAGGAACACCAGCACTCGTAGTAGATATATTTCAGGAACAATACGTCAATGATTACTTAGCGGACAAAGGCTTCCCCATCTTCAAAGTAGATAAATCCTCACTTGTTAAGACTGCTAAGAAACTCCTAGGTATGAAAATTGATACTAAAAACTTAGTGGACAAACTTGAAGATCCAGTCGACACAATCTTAAAAATTTTAGAGAGACTGAAGACACCGGTTATTTGATAGCGAACTACATTTATATGCCCCAAGATAATCTGATCATTGGTATGCCATGGGAAGGGAAAAGGTTCTAATAGTGGGTTTGGGCGAAGTTGGAAGAGCTTTATTTGAGCTCTTTAGAGAAAGTGGAAAATTTGACGTCTACGGCTTTGATATTGATAAAGAGAAAATGTGCAGTATTGTAGGCGATATTGAACTGCCGGGCTCCTTTGATGTTATGCATGTTTGCTATCCATGCGCTGATCAGCAGTGCTTTGTGGAAATTACACTTGATTATATTCGTAGATTTAAGCCTAAACTCGCAATTATCGACAGCACCGTTCCACCCGGCACAACCCAGAAAATCTATGAAGCAACAAAAACCTTGGTTGTGCATTCTCCCGTACGGGGAATGCATAGAGGCTTAGAAACCATGAAACAAGACATCATGTTTTGGAGTAAATATGTCGGCGGCGCCACTCCCGAGGCTGCGGAGCTAGCCAAAAAACACTTCGAAAAACTCGGCTTAAAAGTTAAAGTCTTAAAGAGCCCTGTGGAAACCGAACTTGCAAAACTCTTTGAAACTATTTATAGAGCGTGGATGATCGTGT
>JAWBRY010000080.1:0-652 GCA_038843545.1 Bathyarchaeia archaeon
TCCGGAGAGGCACTGCTGCGGCGTGTCTTGCACGGCGGAGAGCTTCCAACAATTTCAACGGCCGTGGACGCCTATAACTTGGCTTCGATGAAAACGATAATTCCTATAAGCGGCTTCGATATGGACACGCTTAACCCACCCTTCAATGTGCGTTTTGCAGAAGAAGGCGAGGCCTTCACTGGAATAGGCATGGACAAGCCCATAGCTTTGAAAAGCAACATGCTTGTCTTAGCCGACACAAAACGGGTTTTGTGCATTTACCCGCATAGGGACGCTGACCAGACAAAGATAACGGAGAAAACACAAAACGTTCTGCTGGTTGGTTACGGCGCGCCGGGAATAACCACTCAACAGCTTGAAGAGGCTGTTAGGGCGGCTCTGGAATACATTAGGGCGGCTTGCGGAGGCCAAATCCAAACAATAAAGGTTTTTAGCCCCCCATCTAGACAAGTTTAGGGAGCCCTCGGAATTGGTTTTTCGTGAAAAAATTTGGGAGACGGCCAAAAACAGGCAAACAAACATAGTCCTAGCCCTCGACTTGCCCTTTGAAAAACAGGTAAACCGCCAAACCCTCTATGAGAGGGCGGCGAAAATCATCGACGCCACAAGCCCCCACATCTGCGCCGTAAAATTTAATCACCACCTAACCCTG
>JAWBRY010000080.1:662-1601 GCA_038843545.1 Bathyarchaeia archaeon
TCGACGGTGTCCAAAAGCTTATAGAAAAGGCGCATGAAAAGGAGCTCCCAACAATAATGGATTGTAAGGTAAACGATATAGGCGACACAAACAGGGTCATCGCCGAATACTATTTTGAGGCGGGCTTCGATGCTTTAACGGCAAACCCCTTTGTGGGGTGGGAGGAAGGCCTAAAACCAGTCTTTGAAGCGGCAAAAACAAGACGCAAGGGGGTCATACTACTCGTTTACATGAGCCACAAGGGCGCCGGCGAGGGCTACGGGCAGATGGTGGCGGACACTGAGAGCGGACGGAAAACACCTCAATACCTGGTTTTCGCCAAGAAAGCCCTGGAATGGGATGCGGACGGCGTCGTGGTCGGCGCCACCTATCCAGAGAAAATAAGAGAGGTGCACGCTTTTCTAGGCGAAAAAATTCCAATCTATTCGCCGGGTATAGGCGTTCAGGGAGGCGAAATTGAATCAGCCCTAAAGGCTGGAGCCTCCTACCTCATTGTGGGGCGGGCTATAACCCTCGCGGGTAACCCGGCGGAAACCGCTGAAAAAATTAAAAATCTCGCGTGGGTTTTTCTGGCTAAACGATGATGGAGGTGGGGGCTGTTACCTTTCCCTCCTCTCCCAAAGCTCCTTTTTAAGCAAGTCCCTAACCGCCGACCTTATGGCGGCGCTTCTGCTTGGATACATGTTCGCCCTAACAAGCTCATCCAAACCTTCCAAATAGGCTTCAGGCAACAGGACCGTTACAAGCTTCAAACAGCTTCACCCCGCAGCATGTTATAAACATAACATGCTGCAAATATAAGACTTTAACCAGGACTGCCAGCGAGGTTTATGTTTTCCCGCGCTGCTTGTAGCTCCTTCAACACGCATTTAAACGTTTTCGGGACGTCCTCCACGTGGAGGACGCGGCGGCGGATTCCCTCCTGAACGGTTCCAGCCG
>JAWBRY010000080.1:1611-5636 GCA_038843545.1 Bathyarchaeia archaeon
GGCGGATGCCAGACTGCACGGTTCCAGACGCTATCAAGAGACTGCGTAGGATGTCGATTACAACTGGTTCTGGAAAAACTATTAGGGCTAGGCCCAACTTGACCAGCCATGGTTTATGGCCGTCATGCCAAAGCTCCTTCGCCATCTTCACGTTTCTCACAGTTTCCCCCATAGAGCATAAAAAGTCGCTGTAGCTTTCATTCAACTCCTTTAAGGCTTCTGACACAGCCTTTAGGTCGTTGGTTTTCAATGGCTGTCCCCCTGCAAACTCGTTTCCGAAGCAAATTGTAATAAAGGGTTATTGCAGAAAAACTTTAACATGCCCTAGCGGCTGTATACGGGGCTTTTCGATCAAGCTGCAGAACCCCTTTTTAAAATCTTGTTCAAATTTCGGCGGCACATCCACCTTTAGGTTTGTACTCTACCCGTAAAAGTTGGAAGCCCACCGCTTTTCTTAACCGAAAGCGTTATCTTTCAAACTCGGCAACTCAAAGGTGTTTAGTGCTTGGCGGTGCCGGCTTTGCCAATGGAGGAGCACTACGGCTTTATACTGATTTCTGACGGGAAATGGTGGGAGAAGCTTTGTGAAAGAGCCGGAAAAGGGCGCTCCATCCACGCTTTTGTGCGGAGGAACCTCGTGGGCCCCATTGAAGCTGAGAAGCTGCTCTTTTACGTTAAGCGGCCCCTTATGCAGATTAGGGGCTTAGCTGACTTTTTGGAGCGCATGACCGGCGACGCCGAGGAGCTGTGGAGGAAATTCGGCGAAGAGACATGCCTAAGCTCTTTTGAAGACTATGTCAAGTTTTTAAGGGGTAGAGGGAAAGCCACATTTATAAGGTTCACAAATTTCCACGAGCTTGAAAACCCCATCTCCATGGAGGCTTTAAAAAAGGTTTTAGGCATTTCAAAAATGCCGAGGGGCGGTAGATATATAAGCCGCGAGGCACTAAACCAGCTGATCACATGAATTTAGGGGTGTCCTCATGGATAGTTTTGACCCCCGAAGGTTTGTTGAAACGCAGGTTGAAGCCATACGCAAAGCAATAGGGAATGAAAAGGCGCTTGTAGCGGTTTCCGGCGGCGTGGACAGCACCACATGCGCTGTTTTAACCCGCAAGGCTATAGGTGAAAACCTTGTCTGCGTGTTTTTGGATGACGCTTTCATGAGGGAAGGCGAACCGGAAAGGGTGGCTGAAATTCTCTCGAAAGAGCCCTTCAACGTGCCAGTGAAAATTGTGAATGTTCGCGAGCGCTTCTTGAACGCCATGAAGGGCTTGAGGGACGCAGAAGAGAAACGCAAAAGGTTCCGTGAAACTTTCTACAATGTTTTAAGCGAAACAGCCAAAAAGGAAGGCTGCACTGTTCTGGTGCAGGGGACAATCCACGCCGACGTTGTGGAAACCGTTGGCGGAGTGAAAACCCAGCACAACGTTCTCGAGCAGATTGGCATAAACCCCATGGAAAAGTTTGGCTTTAAAGTTGTTGAGCCTCTGCTCACGCTTTACAAGGAGCAAGTGCGCATGGTCGCCAGATACTTGGGCTTGCCGCCTGAAGTCTCCGAGAGGCAGCCTTTTCCGGGTCCTGGATTATCGGTGCGGGTTGTGGGCGAAATCCGTCCAGACAAGCTTGAAACCCTCAAAAAAGCGACAACCATCGTGGAAAGTTTACTTGCGGAGCACAAGCCAAGCCAATACTTCGCCGCCATAATCGATAATGAGGATGTCCAAGAGCCATCCACAGCCCATGTGCGGGAAACTGTTGCGAGGCTTCTAAACGTGCCTTCAAGAAACGTGCACGTGAAAGTTTTCAGGGCTAAGGCTACTGGCGTGGAGGGGGGAAGAAGGCGCTACGGCAAAATTATAGGCGTAAAGGTTGAAACAGCTGATGGAAGGGTTTTTCAAACACCAATTTCAAGGCTTGTCTCGTTGCAGGCGAAAATAACAAGCGAAAACCCAACAATCACAAGGGTGCTGTACGCTGTGGACGAAGCCGTAGAAAAGAAGCCCTACGTTGTAAGCATAAGGGCGGTCCAAACAAAAGACTTCTTGACAGCGGATGTTTCGGAAATACCTTGGAAAACCTTGGAGAAAACCGCCAAAGAAACCCTCGCAGAATGTTCAAACGTCTCAGCGGTCTACTATGATGTTACGCCTAAGCCGCCAGCCACCATAGAGATGGAATAAACCTAAATAGTGGCTGTCCATCCTTTCTGTTGTGAACGCTTATGTTTCAGGTTAGAGTGAGCAAGATTGAGTCCATCCGCGACCCGGACGGAAACCTTGGAAAACGCATAGAACTCGTTGAAGAGCGGCCCATACCCCAGTTCGCCATAAGACCCCAAACCGAGGAAGCCAGAATAGTGCAGGAGGTTTTCCAAACCCTGCAACAGCAGCTGCCCATATTTCCGATGAGGGCCCAGTTTACGATTCCAAAAATAATTTTGTTCCTTACAGAGCAGGAATATGAGAGCTTAGGCATAGACTTCGACGTTAACCAGGTTTATGAGATAACCCTTGAAAATCAGTCCATAAAGTTTAGGAAAACCTCATGACAGCCCTTCTAATCCGCTTCAAAGCGGAATATTTTGGGTGAAAAGATAGAACGAACATCATACTCCTCAATGCACTGCACACTTGTTCTAGGCTTTTTGTGCCTTCGCCGTCGCAGTAAAGCGGCACGGGCTCTTCGGCGCCGTTCTTGTAGTATACATATATGGGCATGCGGCCTCTAAGCGTTACAACTTCAAAGTCTAAATTCAGTATTTTGGCGGTTTTCTCAACGGCGGCCCTCACCACCTTCAACCTTTTCTTGTAGGGCGTTGTTTTCGAAGCATAAACCAAAAGCTTTCCAAGGGCCTTCAACTCTAAACTCCCGGATTTTGCTCCTTTGCCTAGCTTTAAAAAGCCAGTGGCGCATTGTTAGAAGCGCTCCGTGGGGAGAGTTAAGTTAAAGTGAACGCCTAAAACCTACAATGTTAATGCTACAAAGAGGTTGGAGGCGGCTTTATGAAGGTTAGAGCCCACGTGTTCGTGAGCGGACGTGTTCAAGGCGTGTTTTTCAGATATGAAACTCGCCGAGAGGCCAAAATGTACGGCGTGAAAGGTTGGGTTCGCAACCTTCCAGACGGCAGAGTAGAAGCCGTTTTCGAGGGCGAAGAGGAAGCCGTAAAACAGCTAATAGAGTTCTGCAGGCGTGGTCCGCCCGGAGCAAAAGTTAAAGGCGTAGAGGTCAGGTGGGAGGATTACACCGGCGAGTTTAAGGACTTTGAAATTAGATATTGAATTCTGATTTCAAGGCCTTATCTTTGGTATTCGGAAGTGGCTGTCTTTCCCGGAGCTTATGTAGTCGCCGCCCGCCCCCCGCACTATTTGGGCTATTTTAGCGAAGTTTTCAGCCCCCAAATACTGGCGGGGAGTGATCTTAATGTATTCACCTTTATCCTCAAAGTTTAAGAGGCCTTCCAAGTCTTCTGGAAACATCATCTTGACATCCTCTATGCCTAGAGGCCTTTCAGCGGGGCGTCTTTCCGGAGCCGCCGGTGTAGGCCTTTGCTGACCTAGTTGTGATACAGCTATAGACTTCAGTGAGGCTGCAACCACTCGGAGGTCTTCGGCTATGTTGTTTAGGACGATGAGTAGTTCCTCCACTTTTTCGGCGAGCCTTTCAAGGTATTCCCTATTCTCGGTCATGCCGCCCACTCTTCACGCTTCAACTAAACTTAATCCTCTGTAGTATTTATCAGTTAGCAGTGACGGCGAACATGGTTTGGTCAAACTGGCAGGGCTAAACCAGTAGCGATAATAAGGGGCTGCGTCAAGAACATAGTGTACAAGAAGGCGGTGCGGTAATCGGGGATACATAAGTTCAACGCGTGTCAAACAGCCTCAAAGCATGTGGAGCTGTGTGCAGTTGATTGAGATCGACGGAAGCTTGAAAAGCGGAAGCGGCACAATACTGAGGCTATCGGTTGCCCTAGCCACCATACTGGGCAAGCCGCTCCACATTTTCAACATTAGGCACAATAG
>JAWBRY010000081.1:0-5231 GCA_038843545.1 Bathyarchaeia archaeon
AGCCCGGCAGAAGAATAATAGCGCAGCTTTATGGAGCAGAAATGTTTCCGTCGCCCAGCGACCAAACAGAGTTTGGCAGGAAACTTTTGAAGGAAAACCCAAATCATCCGGGAACTTTGGGCATTGCCATAAGCGAAGCCCTGGAGGACACGCTTACCCACGAGGATACACGATACTCCTTGGGTTCGGTGCTGAACCATGTGCTGCTTCATCAGACCATTGTGGGTTTGGAAGCCAAAAAACAGTTTGAAATGATAGGCGAGTATCCAGACGTGGTTTGCGGCTGCATAGGCGGAGGCTCCAACTATGCGGGTTTCTGCTACCCCTTCATGATGGACAAGCTTAAGGGCAAAACGGACACGGAGTTTGTTGCCTGCGAGTCTAAGGCTGTTCCCCACACCACGAAGGGCGTATACACCTATGATTTTGGAGACACCGCTAAACTGACACCTCTTCTAAAGATGCTGACGATAGGCCATAACTATGCGTGTCCACCCATCCACGCCGGAGGCTTGCGGTACCACGGGATGGCACCCTCCATCTCGTACCTAATATATAAAGGGTACATGCGCTCTGTGGCCTACCACCAAAATGAGGTTTTCAAAGCAGCCCAGATCTTGGCTCAATCAGAAGGCCTCATAATTGCTCCTGAAACAGCCCACAGCCTAAAATTCGTCATAGACGAGGCGCTACGGTGTCGGGAGACAGGCGAAAAGAAAGTGATCGCGATGAACTACAGCGGGCATGGTTTGCTGGATTTAAGCGCCTATGAACAGTTCTTGGCTGGAAAACTTGTGGACTATGAACCTGAAAAAATCGAGGTTCCAACATTTGTCCCCAGAAAATAGGAGAGCTGAAAGCAAACCATCTGGAAACACCCAGTTTAAGGTATTGTTTCTACCAATTGAGCAGCTAAAACCCCACGAGAAAGGCTCCCCGCTTTACTTGGAGCTTTTGAAGCAGGAAATCATCAAAGACGGTGTCCTAAAATATCCAATAATAGCCGACGAAACATCCCTCGTAATTTTGGATGGAATGCACCGGTGGCTCGCCCTCCAAAGTTTAGGCTATGAGAAGATACCAGTTTTGCTTGTCAACGCCTTGGAAAACCCGAAAATTCGCATAGGCAGCAGACGAGTTCACCGCTACATAGACAACTCGGACATGCACATTACGGCTAAAGAAGTTATTTCAGCCGGCCTCGGTGGAAAGCTTATGCCGCCCCGCACTACCCGACACTTTTTCCCCTTTTTAAAACCACCAAGAATAGACTGCCCGCTGGATTCTCTTGGAAAGGGTGCTCCAAAGGATGTTTCAAAATACTTGGTGGAGGCGACTCCTGAGGAATGCCGAAAAGCCATCAAAGGCTGGCTTGAAGAAATATCCGAGGAACTAGCCTTCTTGAAAAAGAGAATTGAAGAGGTGGAAAGGGAGAAGGAGGAGTTTCTGGCAAGAATCAAAAGTTTAAACAACTTTTCTTAGTCTGCTTTTTAGAGTTTGTTGCAAGGCAAGTTTTTAATAACCTTGGGATCAGCATAATAGCGAGGCTGGGTCGTGATCCCAATAAACGCCCCGCAAATCGGAGAAGAGGAAATCGAGGCTGTTGTTAAAGTTTTGAAGAGCGGCGTGCTCACGCATGGTCTCGGCGCCGGACCCATGGTTAAAAAGTTTGAGGAAGCCTTTGCAAAGTTTGTGGAGGCTAAACATGCTGTTGCCGTTAACAGTGGAACCGCCGCCTTGCACATGGCTGTTGTGGCTGCGGGCATAAAACGGGGCGACGAAGCGATTCTTCCAAGCTTCACCTTCGTGGCGACGGCGGAAACCGTTGTCATGGCTGGCGCGAAACCAGTCTTCGTGGACATAAACCCGGAAACCTACACCATCCCGTCGGAAGAAGTCGAGAAAGCTGTGACAAAAAAGACGAAGGCTATAATTGCAGTGGACCTTTACGGTGCACCAGCGGATATGAAGCCTTTGCGGGAGATCGCCGACAAACACGGGTTAACACTCATCGAAGACGCGGCACAAGCCCACGGCGCCATTTACGAAGGCAAACCTGTTGGGGCTCACGCCGACGTTGCTTGTTGGAGTTTTTACGCCAGCAAAAACATGACTACTGGCGAGGGCGGCATGATAACAACAAACGATGACGAGCTGGCAGAAAAATTAAGGCTTATACGGTGTCACGGGGAACGGCAAAAATACATGTCCACTCTTATCGGCCACAATTATAGGATGCCGGAAATCGAAGCCGCCATAGGCCTTGTCCAACTGAAAAAACTTCACGGTTTTCTGGCTAGGCGAAGGGAAAACGCCGAAAGGCTTACGGCAAAACTCTGCAAGGCAGAGAAACTGCAGCTGCCAAAGGAACAGCCCCACTGCAGAAACAGCTGGTACCTCTACACGGTTAGGATTAAAGATGCTTCACGGGAAAAACGGGACACGCTCGTGGAGAAGCTCAAAAGCAGAGGTGTGGGGGCCGAGGTCTACTATCCATGGCCAATCCACACGATGCCGCCATACCGCAAGTTTAAGCGGCTTGGGCTTACGGAAACCGAAAAAGCCTCAGAGCAAGTTTTCTCGCTACCCGTTCATCCAGGGGTAAGAAACGAGCAAATCGACTATATCGCAGAAACGGTGTTAAGCCTAATCTAAAACCATGTTTTGGCTTATAGACTCTTCATCCTAGTTTCCCTATCGCTTGCACCATGTGAAGTTGCATAGCTTCGCAGAGCAAGCATGCCAGATGAAAGCTTTAACCAGCCGTCCCCTGTTTATTCTTTCGCTAGGTATCCGCCGAAGCCCATAGCCCACAATAGCACTGGGTAGGCTATTAGGCGTTCAAGGCCGCCTTTTCCCAAGCCCAGGTAATAGGCTGTTTCAGGGGCACCGCCCATGTTTACGACGACTTCACTGTATGCAAACAGCAAAAGCGATGCCAGCGCCATTAAGCCCAAAACCACTGCAAAATAGGACATTGGCGGCTTCTGAATTTTGTAGGATGCTATGGCCGACAAGGCGCCGAAAAGGAAGGCGATTAAAGAGAAAACCGTATGCAACATGAAGGGGGAGTTTTCTGGGAAGACGCCTACACCCATGGCTCCAATTCCGCACAAAGCTAGAAAGCTCAAGAGAATTTTGCTTCGCACCATCTGCCTCAAAAAATAGACGCTGGCCAACACAAACGCGCCAAGCAGGAAAACTGAAACATTAAAGATTGGCGCTGTGGCTCCAACACCCAAATCGCTTATGTAGTTTTCAGAGACGCTGTAGCCTGGATAGAGACATTCAGCCACCAACATGCAGAGAACAAACTGAACAGCCCCAACGAATATTAGAATTCCAGCTATTCTGCCATTAATCCGCTTCATGACAGTGGATTACGTTTTTCCTCTTCATAAAATTTAAGATGCATAGCGAAGGTGTCACTTCCTTCTCTTGCTGCCAGCCATTATGGCAGCGAAATCAGCATTAGGCAAGCCACATCAAAAGTTTTGCCCTTTAACTCCAACACTTCTTTCCCTTCCCAAAAAGCTAAAAATTTTTCAGTAAGGCGTCAATGCACTTTCCAACGTTCTCGCCCACATATCCTCCCTCAAGAACAAAGAATGTCGGCTTGCCCAATTCTGCCAAAAGCTTTCCAATTTTCTCGTAGCTCTCCTCCCTCAAGCCAAGGGAGGCTAGGTCTCCAGCAAAAGCGTCGAAGCCGGCTGAAACAGCCACAACCTCAATCTTCTGCATGTCCACCTTTCGCAGGGCTTCCTCAAGGGTTCTCAGATAAACAGCCTCCCCACAGTCTGCTGGTAATGGAAAGTTTAGGCAGTTGGCCTCCGAATATGCACCCGTACCGGGATAATGGGGGTACCTGTGCAAGGAGATGAAAACAACTTTGGGGTCTTCTTGGAAAATTTCTTGCGTGCCGTTTCCATGGTGGCCGTCGATGTCAACGATCAGCGTGGGCTTGTTTAGATATTTTACGGCTACGGCGATGTTGTTTATGTAGCAGAAGCCCTTCGTGTAAGCGCCTAGGGCTGCGCCGTATCTGCCGGCATGGTGTCCCGGCGGCCTCATTAAGGAGAAACCGTTTATTTTTGCGGCTAGGATGGCGGCCCCGGCTGAAAGCCTCGCATACTCGTAAATGTTTTCGTAGGCCGGTGTATCCGGGTCTTCTGCAGCCCCACGCTTAAGCAGTTGAATATAGTCTGCATCGTGAACCTTAAGCAGATCTTGTTCGCTTGCCGGCTCTGGCTCCACAAACTCGTAGCCTCTCTCCCGCAATATCTCGTAAGCCCTCTGCACTCGCTTTGGGCTTTCAATATGCCAAGACCCATACTCCAAACATTTCTCGGAAAAAACTATCTTTGGCTTCAAGCCTCGCCATCCCCCTTCATTTTGGCCTAATTTGCATGTTTCCTATATAAACATCATAGGCCCCGCACATTTGGTGAAAGCGGCTTACTCATTGCTTTTATAAGCTTATACGTTAGGTGTTCGCATTTACTGTTAAGCTGTGCAAGGCGGAAAGCTAATGATTTCAAGCAACCCTTTAGGCGAACTAAGACATGAATGTGAAACAACACTTAGGGAAGCTTTGAAGAAACTCCAAATAGAGTCTTTGGTTAGCGCCTTTTCCTTTGAAAAGCCTCCCCTTTGGGAGTTTGGGCAGCTTGCAGCCTCCATATGCTTTGAACTGGCGAAGCGCGTGAACGAGAAGCCGTTGACGCTGGCGCAGAAGCTTGTTCAAGCCATGGATAAGTCAAGGTTTATGTTCGTAAAGGAGTCAACGGCGGCTGGTGGAGGCTACATAAACTTTCACGTTAACTTTGAACGGTTTTCAACCCTAACAATAGAATCTGTTCGGCAATTGGACGCTGATTACGGCTTGGTTAAGGTTGAAAAGTCCAAGAGGAAATTGTGGAGCATACAAGTGTAAATCCGCTTCACCCCATCCACATTGGACAGGCAAGAAACCCCATGCTCGGCGACGCCATCGCCCGTATGCTTTCTGCAAGGGGACACACTGTTTTCCGTCACTATTATGTGGACGACGTTGGAAGACAAACCGCCGTAATCGCTTATGGATACGAAAAACTTGGCAGACCAAAACCCGCTGAGAAGCCTGACCACTTTATAGGGAAAATCTACACCATAACAAGCTGCCTTGTCGAAATAAATAGGCTTAAAAGGGAGCTTGAAAGGGCGAAAATGGTTTCAGCCGAGGAGGAAATAGC
>JAWBRY010000082.1:0-5158 GCA_038843545.1 Bathyarchaeia archaeon
GCGTGAGCCTAAAAATCCGAGACATAGCAAAACGGGCGGAGCTTTACGCCTTAGGGAAACAGTTGGCTCCTGAAGGTTGGGGCATAATTTGGCGGGAGCCAGCCGCTTACAAGCCAAAAGAAGTCCTAGAAAACGAGGTGGCGGCGCTTGCAGAAAAAGCCAAACTTTTAGCCCATAAGGCTCAGTCCGCTGCGGCTCCATCCCTTCTGGTTGAAGGCCTGTATTTCATGAGCGTTGAATTTCCAAGCGTGTCGAAACAAAAACTGGACGTTTTAAGGGCTTCTGTCACGCCGACTTTGGATGGACACCACTTTTACAAGAGTTGCGGAGGCAGGGTTTCAGCAGCCCTAGAGATGGCTGAAAAGCTCTTGAAAAAGGGGCAAGACCGCGACGCGGTGAAGCGGCTTTTTGAAGAACAGACAGCCTCCGATTTTCCAGACGAAGGCTCAACCGTGGACGTGGAGCACGTCAAACTGAGCGGTGCAGTCTTCCACCTTGGACAAGCAGCCCTTGAAACGCTAAGCGATGGTGAAATACGCTACTGTAGAATAATTAGGGCGGACGGCTTTTATGACGGGCTTGGCACTCCCAAAGAGGCTGGTGACAAAGCAGTGAGCCAAACAAAGCTGGGCGAGTGGCACATAACAACAAACTATTACTCAAAGGATGGCGCTTGGAAAGGTGCATACATAAACATAAACACGCCCGTGGAGGTTTACCCAAACGCTTTGCGCTATGTGGATTTGGAGGTTGACGTCTGCATCCGCCCAGACGGCGAAGCCAAGGTTTTGGACGTGGAGAAGCTGGAAAAAGCCCTTGAAAAGGGCTGGATTAGCAAAAAGCTTTTTGAGACTGTTAAAGCCGAAGTTGAAGAAATTCTCAAAACGAAGCCCTGTCACGGCTAATTTTTATCTATCATAAACGCTTCTTCTTTTAGCAAATGGAGAAACCATTTTGACTGTTGACCTAGTCCTGAAGGACTTGAAAGCTTACGTGGACGGTGCGGTGAGAGAGTGTTGCATAGCAATTGAAGGCGGCAAAATCTCCAAGATTGGCAAAGAAGCCCACATGCCCAAAACTGATGAAACGCTAAGCCTTAACGGGCTTCTGGTTTTGCCGGGCTTAATTGATGTCCATGTGCATTTGAGGGACGAGGGCAAAGCCTACAAAGAAGATTTTTACACTGGAACAGCAGCGGCTGCGGCGGGCGGCTTTACAACGGTTTTGGACATGCCAAACAACGCTCCGGTAACCATGAGCGCGGAAGCCCTCAAAAACCGCATGGCAACAGCCAGAAGAAAAATCCTTGTCAATGTGGGATTTTATTCGGAGTTCCCTAAAGACACACGGGAAATTCCAAAAATAATCGCCGGAGGCGCTGTGGCTTTCAAGCTTTATCTTGCTGAGCAAGTGGGCGGATTAAACATAGACGATGACGATGCCATAACCGAAGCTTTTAAAACCGTGGCGTCCAATGTGCCCATAGCAGTGCACGCTGAAGACAAAAACATGCTGAAAAAGGCGGAGGAAGAGCTTAAACAAAAAGGGTGCAACGAAGTTGAGGCGTTTCTAGAGGCGCACTCCGTGGAGGCTGAAGCCAAGGCTGTTAGGCGCGTAATGGAAATCGCCAGAAAAGCCGAGGCGAAGATGCATTTCTGCCACGTGAGCACAAAACAAGGCTTAGAAACAATTCAAAAAGCGAAGGGAGAAGGGCTACCCGTAACATGCGAGGTTACACCCCACCACTTGTTCCTCTCCGCCGAAGACCTAAAAAACATTGGAACCCTAGCGTTGACGGCTCCCCCCCTTAGGGACAAAACTCACGTGGATTTCCTTTGGGAAAGCTTGAAACGCGGGATTGTTGACGTTATAGGTTCTGACCATGCACCCCACACGTTTGACGAGAAAAACGCCGCAACGGTTTGGGAGGTTAAAGCGGGAATCCCCGCGCTTGAAACAACACTTCCTTTGATGCTTACAGCCGTGAACACTGGTGCAATCAGCTTGGCAGATGTTGTTAGACTGTTGGCTGAAAAACCATCGCAAATATTCAAGCTTGACGGTCGGGGAGCTATTAAAGAGGGCTGCAAAGCCGACTTGGTTGTTGTTGACTTGAAAAGGGAGTATCGCCTAGACGCTTCGAAGTTTCACTCCAAAGCAAAGTTTTCGCCTTTCAATGGCAAACGTGTTAAAGGCAAACCCCTAAAAACTTTTGTTGGCGGAAGGCTTGTCATGGGTGAGGGCGAAATAGTTGCTGAAGCCGGGTGTGGCGAAATAATCTGTGGCGGAGGTTTTAGGGCTTGAGGTTTATTGCCGACGGGATGCTTGGGAAACTAACGCGCTGGCTTCGCATGCTTGGGCACAACGTGAAATATTCTAACAAGTTGGACGACACAATGCTCATGGCCATAGCCAAGAAAGAACGGAGAATCCTTCTCACAAGGGATTTGGAGCTCTACCAGCAGGCCACAGCTAAAGGCATTCAAGCCTTCTACGTGGATGGGCAAACAGAAGCTGAAAAATTGGCTAAAATAGCCCGAAAATTCGGCATAAGTCTAGACATTGACATGGCGAAGTCCCGTTGCCCAAAATGCAACGCCCAAGTCAAACTCATACAAAAAGAGAAGGTTGCAGGCAAGGTTAAGGAAAGCACATACATCCACTACAACGAGTTCTGGGAGTGCCCAAAATGCGGCCAAATCTACTGGCAAGGAGCCCACTGGACAAGAATCAGGAAAACCCTCGAAACCGCCAAGGAGTTAAGCAAAAAATAAGGCTAAGAGGCTGTGGATGCTTCCTCTTCACCTTTCTCGCCCTCCAAAAGCCACTTCAAAGGTATATCCTGATATGTTCCGTCCGGCAAAGTCCTCCTAATCGTTATGGGTAGCACGCCTGCCTCAAGCTCTTTCAAGGCTATGTCTATTGGGCTGGCTGAGCTTTTCGGCGGTTCAATGAGGATTGGGGCGCCCATAGCTATTTGGAGGGCTCTAGCTCCAACAACCCTTGCCTTCTCGAAACGGGTGAGCTTCGGAGGACCTATCAAAATTTTTCTCTGCTTCGCTTTTTTAGACGTATTCTACTCCCCAGCGCCTTCTTCACCCTTGCCTTTGGGCACCGAGGGAGGCTTCATCTTTGCGGCGGCGATGACATCGTCGATTTTCAGTATCATTGAAGCGGCTTCAGTTGCAGATTTTACCACCTGCTTTTTCACCGACAGAGGCTCGAAAACTCCAACTTCCCTCATGTCCAGCACTTTTCCAGAGTGAACCTCAATCCCAGCCCATGTTTCGCCCTTTTCATGTCTTGACCTAAGCTCGGATAGGATGTCAATCGGGTCTAGGCCAGCATTCTCGGTTAGGGTTGCCGGAACAACCTCCAAAGCATCTGCGAAGCTTTTAACGGCCAGCTGTTCCCTGCCAGGAAGGGTTTCGGCATACTTCTTTAGGACGCGGGCAACCTCCAGTTCAGGGGCTCCGCCGCCGGCTAAAATCTTGGGCTCCTCAATTATATCTCGGACCACGCAGATGGCATCGTGGAGTGAACGTTCCGCCTCTTCCACCACGCGTTCCGTTGCCCCTCTAATGAGAATTGTTACTGAACGCGGATTTCTGCATCCTTCAACGAAGGTCATTTTGTCTTCGCCTATTCTGCGTTCCTCAACAACACTCGCGTAGCCCAAATCCGACGGCGTCATGTCATCCAAATTCGTTATTATTCTTCCTCCAGTGGCTTTTGCAAGTTTTTCCATATCTGACTTTTTAACCCTTCTCACGGCTAGGATTCCCTTTCTTGCTAGGAAATGTTGGGCTATGTCGTCTATGCCTTTCTGGCAAAGGACGACGTTGGCGCCTACGGCGGCGAGCTTCTCCACCATGTTTTTCAACATGGCTTCCTCTTGCCTTAGAAAGGCTTCCATCTGCTCCGGGCTTTCAATGTTGATTTTAGCGTCAAACTCCGTCTTCTCAATCTCCAGGGGTGTGTCAAGGAGAGCTATTTTGGCGTTTTCCACGCGCTTCGGCATTCCAGGGTGGACAACCTCTTTGTCTAGGACTATGCCGTTTATGAGCATAGTATCCATCAACGATTCACCGGGCTTTTTCTCCACCTTCACATCGTCTATGTCAACCTTGTATTTGTTGTCCACCTTCTCCGCAACTTGGAGAACAGCTTTGACGGCTAACTCCGCAAGGTGTTCTCTGTGCTCGGCTACAAGCTTGCTTGCCATAGAAGTCATAGCCGCCTTCTTAAGGTAATCCGTCGAGCTTAAGTCGACGGGTATGGCGATTTCCTCAAGAGTTTCAAGGGCCTTCTCCATAGCCTTCTTGTAGCCATCAATTATAATTGTTGGATGAATGTTCTTGCCTATAAGCTCCTCAGCCTTAGCCAACAATTCTCCAGCCAAAATAACAGCCGTTGTTGTGCCGTCTCCAGCCTCGTTATCCTGAGTTTTAGCCACCTCAACCATCATTTTGGCGGCTGGATGCTGCACGTCCATCTCATCCAAAATCGTGCGGCCGTCACTGGTTATCGTGACGTCGCCGAAGCTGTCCACAAGCATTTTGTCCATGCCCTTCGGGCCGAGGGAGCTTTTCACAGTTTCTGCTATTATGCGAGCCGCCATAATGTTAGTGTGCTGGGCTTCTCTGCCCCTTGAACGGGTTGAACCCTCCTTTAACACCAGAACTGGGATTCCAGATGCGGGTACTGACAAACAAACAACCCCCTAAATGCGACTCAATGAGAAACAGCATTACAATATAAATTTTTTCCCTCAACTGCACCTAAATAACCCGTTTTCTAATATAAACAGCCACACAATCTTCTATCAGCGTCTCCTAACAGAGCAAAGCAACATGAAAATTTTCAAAAGTGATCAGGAGCAATTTCAAAGCCGATTTATTGGATAATCAAAAACTATACAAGCTCACCCACAAGCATAGCATGTATGGAATCGAACCGAAATAAGCGGCAGCCGGCCAAACCAGTATCCTTCAAAGAAT
The DNA here is from genome assembly GCA_038843545.1 of Bathyarchaeia archaeon. GTDB lineage: Archaea > Thermoproteota > Bathyarchaeia > Bathyarchaeales > Bathycorpusculaceae > DRVP01. The sequence continues at coordinate 5,001 of JAWBRY010000082.1, forward strand.
ACGTTGAAAATTTGAATCTTGAAAAGCTCTTTAGGAAACTCAAGGCTCCCAACCCTTCATTACTGGCAAAGGAGGTAAACTACTTCACAACCAAGGAAGCGGAGGATAGAGACGAAATTCTGTTTGGCTATTTTGGGGAGAATGGAATAAAGCGGATA
>JAWBRY010000083.1:0-5053 GCA_038843545.1 Bathyarchaeia archaeon
GCGCAGTTTGGATCAAACTCTTTAAGGGTTTCCACCATAAGCCTGTATAAGGGCGTGTTTGTAGGCGACTCTGAAGGCTCGTTGGCTTGAATCACTTCAAACTCAAGCTTGTCCAAACCTATGTCCGCCAGAAGCCCCTTTATGCGGTTAAATGCCTCCTCTGTGGTTTGTCCCGGGAGGATTCTGCAGTCGAAAACAGCCTCACATTCTGACGGAATTATATTTTCTTTAACGCCTCCCTGAATAATTGTTGGGGCTACGGTCATCCTCAACATGGCCCGAAGCTCCTCAGCCATAGCCTTATCCCTCCGGGCCAGCGTGTCCAAAATTTCGTCGGCTCCCGCTGGATTTTGAAGCAGAAGCCTCAAGGCTTCCCCCGCCTCCTTGTTTTCCTCGGCCATAACGGCCAAAAACTCCTTAACAGTTGTCGTTAACACAATTTCTGTACGGTAGCTGCCAAGCCTATCCACCACCCTGCCCATGCGGAGAATGGCGTTGTCAGCGATGCCCGGCACAGAACCATGTCCCGGTCTACCTTTAGCTTTAACCCTAAGCCACAATATGCCCTTCTCGGCTGTTTGGATTGTGAAAATATTTTTGCCGTTCACAGGGACTGCTTGTCCTCCGCCCTCGTTTATAACGTAGTCCGCCCTAACCTTTTCGGGATGGTTGTGAACAAGCCAGCCCACGCCGTATTCGCCGCCCCTTTCCTCGTCGGCTGTCGCCGCCAATATCACGTCGCCCTTAAGCTTAACACGGTTCCGCTTGAGAAGCTTCATAACCATAACCTCCATGGCTGTCATAGATTTCATGTCCACAGCGCCTCTCCCCCAGACAAAGCCGTCCTTAACAAGCCCGGAGAAGGGGTCAACACTCCACTCTTTCGGGTTGGCAGCCACCACATCCAAATGTGAAAGCAAGAGCAGGTTTGGCTTTTCGCCGGTACCCTTCAAACGGGTAATTATGTTCCCCCTACCAGGGGCGGATTCAAAAACTTCGCATATGAAGCCTTCCCTCTTTAGCGTTTCGGCTAGATATTTTGCTGCTCGGGTTTCATCTCCAGGAGGGTTTGTGGTGTTTATCCTTATCAAATCGCTTAAAAGGGCTGTGATTTCATCTTCTACCTCCTTCAAAAGCCTTGCAGTCATGCAGTGCACCACCTTCGCCCACTATGAAACCTAAACCACTTAAAACTTTAGCTTGCCTTTGCGCTAGCAGGTTAAGTGGAAGGCGCCTACAACCCGCTTACCCGCCTTCAAAAGCTCGTTGAAAGTTTTGTAGGCTTCCCCTGTTGGTTGAGCTATAAGCTTTATTCCCCGCTCCTTCAAGGCCTTCTCGACTTCGGGCAAAACCTTTACAAGCCCGGAGTAGCCTGTGCCAACCACCAATATTTCCGGAAGAGGCTTACAATTGAAAACTTCCCTCAAGTCTTCCACACAAAGCCTATGGCCCTCCCGCCTCCACCAACTGCTCAGAACTTTTTCAGGAAAAACTATGAGGTCGCATGTGTAATGTTTTCCATCGACAACCATCACGCCGAAATCGTAAGACTCTATCATTTTCACCACCAAATACTAGGTTTGATTAAAAGGATTTAAAGCCTAACACTTGAAGTTTTAAGCAGCCATGAAAGCCCTGCCCAGAAACTTCTACGAGAGGGATCCCGCTGCTGTTGCAAAGGGGCTCCTTGGAAAAGTGCTTGTCAGACGCTTGGCAGACAAAGTTTTAAGCGGCAAAATCGTTGAAACCGAAGCCTATTATGGCAAAGACGACCCAGCCTCTAAAGCCTACAAGGGACGAAAAACCTTCAACGAACCTATGTTCTGCGAGGCTGGCAGAACATTCATTTACATAGTTCATGGAAACTGGCTCCTAAACATAGTAGCCCACCCTGAAGGCGAGGTTGGCGCCGTATTGATTAGGGCTCTGGAACCCATCCAGGGAATAGAAATCATGAAAAAGAACAGGAAAATCGAGGACATAAAAGCCTTGACAAATGGGCCTGGAAAGCTAACCAAAGCTCTAGCCATAACAAAAGAGTTGAACGGCGTAGACATTACAGATCAAAATAGCGATCTAACCATAACATGTAGTGGAGGGGAAACCTTTGAAATCTGCGCCTCTCATAGGATAGGAGTGAAGTTAGACCTTCCTCAGGAGTTAAGGTTTTACATTAAGGGAAACGCCTTTGTCTCCAAGTCTTAAACCTTATTTATCAACGTTACAGATAAAAAGGACGAAAGAGGTTTACGAAATGCTCAGCCAGGAAATTGCCCTAAAGCAGGAAAAAGCCCTAGCAAAGGTTATTGGGCTTATTTCAGATACCCATGTGCCTGTCCGCGCCCGGGAAATTCCTAAAAAGGTTTTTGAGGTTTTCGAGAAGGTTGACTACATTATTCATGCTGGCGACTTGGTTGATTTAACGGTTATAGATAAGTTGGAGCAAATCGCGCCGGTTTTGGCTGTTTATGGGAACATGGATGGCCCGGAGATTCGTGGAAAGCTTCCAAAAATGAATTCTGTTAAGATTTTTGAATGGAAGATTGGTGTTATGCATGATCCTGGAACCCTTTTTGGAATGGGAAAGATGCGTGAAATAGCCAAGCAAAACGGTTTTCATGTTCTTGTTTACGGGCACACCCACCACGCAAACATAAGGTGGGAAGGTGAAATCCTATTTGTGAACCCTGGAAGCCCAACAAACCCCCTTCCACCCTTTATCACAAAGCCCACTGTTGGATTGTTGACGGTTACCAAGGGGAAGATTTCACCCGAAATCGTTGCGCTTTCATAAATTTTGTTCACTTTAACTCATCTCTCCACTGTTTGAAACTGAAATTCCATGGCATGATTTAAAAGGCTAAAGAACTGAACAGCCTTTAGCCTGCATATTTAGTGGGTCGCGGTTATGGAGCATTGCAGAAACCCTTGGGATAAAAGTTGCAGGAATGAGGACATTGGAGTTTACATCGTCTTTAAGGATGAAAAACTTCCCATTTGTAGGCGTTGCTGGAGAAAAATAGCCGAAAAAGACTTGGAATGGTGAAGTTTATGGAAGGCTTAACCTTGAACGTCGTTAAGTCGTTTCTTGGGAAAAACGTTAACCTCCACCTTAAAGATGGATCAGTTATAGTAAACGTGAGGGTTGACGAAATTTGCAGAGACAAGTTAAGGGGCGAAGTTTTCGTCAGATGCGTTCCGTACGGGAAGGCTGGGGTTCTACAAATACCTTTACGGAACATTGCTTGGGCAAAGCTCTTAGACCTCAACCTAATAGGGGCTAGCTGTGGGCAAAGCAGCTAGCAGATGTTAACTTTTAACATAAACGCCTTAAACAGCCTTAAATAGGTTTTAGCAATTTTCTAGCTTGTGATCTAGAATGCCGTGCACTGTTATAGTAGGTGGTTTCTGGGGAGAGGAGGGTAAAGGCAAAATCATTTCCTACCTGGCTTTGAAGGATAAGGTGGACGTTTGCGTGCGGACAGGCTCTGTTAATGCGGCGCACACCGTTTGGTTTGAGGGAAAACGCTACGCACTCCACATGGTTCCATCATGCTTCGTCTATGAGAAGTGCCGCCTCCTTATAGGCGCCGGAGCAAACGTTCACGTTGCAAAATTCCTCGAAGAAGTGGAATTGACAAACGTGAAGAACCGCATAGGCGTGGACTATCAAGCCTCGATAATAGAGGATAAGCATTCTGAACAAGACAGGACAAGCGCTCATTTGAGGGGCATCGGCACGACGGGTTGGGGTGTTGGACCAGCCATAGAGGAACGTGTCCGCAGAACAGCAAAGCTAGCCAAAGACGTCCCAGAGCTGCAACCATATCTAACCGATGTGGCGTTGGAGGTGAACAACGCCATAGACTCCGGCAAAAAAGTTATCTTGGAAGGAACGCAAGGCGTAATGCTTTCACTCTTCTTTGGGACATATCCCTACGTGACTGGAAGGGATACAAGCGCTTCAGCCATATGCTCAGAGGCGGGTGTGGGCCCAACAAAGGTTGACGAAGTCCTCATAGTGTTTAAGTCTTGCATGACAAGGGTTGGCGCCGGACCCTTGCCGGGTGAAATTCCAAGGGAGGAGGCCGTAAAACGCGGATGGTTTGAAATTGCAGCTGGAACAGGCCGGGAAAGACGTTCAGCCCCCTTCAATTTTGAAATAGCTAAGAGGGCTGTGATGCTAAACGGTGCAACTCAAGCGGCGTTGACGAAGCTGGACGTTTTATACCCGAAGTGTAGGGGCGTCAGAAAATATGAGGACCTTCCCCGGGAAGCCAAAGAGTTTGTCGGGGAAGTTGAGCGGCAGCTAGGCATATCTGTGACCTTAATAGGTACCGGTCAAGAAGCTTTAGACATAATCGATAGGAGAACCTAAAACCTTTTTCGTCATTCCGTTCCTGCCTTCTACATGTTAAAGCTAATAACCTAAGAATGTGAACTAGGTTGTAAAACGGTAATGGTGTGAGGAAACGTTTTGGCTAAACCATCATGGTTAAGCTCCCCCTTCAAGATTTTGAACAGAGACCTGAAACTGATTTCCATTTCAAACTTTGTAGGCGCCTTTGGAGACGGCCTCTACTCTTACCTCCTGCCCTACTACATAGCGGAAGCTTTAGGGGCAAGCTCCGTGGAAGTTGGAATACTATACACCTTAACAAGCCTAACAGCCGCCTTGACATTGCTAATCGCCGGAGCCGTCGCCGACAAGTATGACAGGAAAAAGATTATGGTGGCAGGGTGGGTTGCATGGCTTCCAGCACCCCTCATATTCTCCCTTGCAAAAAATTGGGTTGAAATGGTTCCAGGAATGCTTCTTTGGGGCTTTTGGCTCGGCGGACCCACAAGCACAGCTTACATTGTAACAGCAGCCGACAAAGAAAGGCTTACGTTAACGTTTACGGTTATATCCTCATCATGGTCTTTTGGCTACATTTTTTCGCCAGCCATCGGAGGCTACATGGCTGGAAAACTCGGCATGCAAACAGTTTTCCTAACAGCCTTTTCTTTATACGTTTTGGCAACCCTCGTTTTAGTCTTCATAAGCAGTCAG
>JAWBRY010000084.1:0-4939 GCA_038843545.1 Bathyarchaeia archaeon
CTGGCCATATAAATCAAGAAAATAAACTTCACAGAAACCTTATTTTCGCCTCCCCCTCTAGATTTTGCCAAATCCCGGGCTAAGGCACAGTATGTGGGGCCGAGGCCGGGATTTGAACCCGGGCGCCGGGCTCCACAGGCCCGTAGGCTTCCAGGCTACCTCACCTCGGCCACGTTTTGGCATGCGTTTTCATCTCATCATTATTTTCTCTTACTAAAAAACGTTAGGCCTCCTTGGCGGTCTAAAGGTTGTTGAAGCGTTTTAGGACAAGTCTTTAATAGTTCTAGGGATAAATTATTTCTCTACTTCTCCAAATGAGTGGACTGCTGTGGGGCGTCATAGAAGGGGGGAGTTTCAGATTCTTATGGATATTTTAACTCTCTGTATGAAAGGTGTTAAGATAACCCATCTAATGTACAAGGCTAATTTAAGCTATTCAACCCTTCAAAGATATCTTGATATTGCTTTGAAAAAGGAGTTGATTAGGAAAGTATGCAATGATGATGGTTCAGTTATTTACTGTATTACGGAGAAGGGAAAACTCCTATTAGAAAAGTTTAGGGATGTTCGACACGTTTTGCACCCTTAAAACTTTGGTTCAAGTTAACTCGCATATGGCTATTTCTTTTTGTCTAACCTTTAATCGAATCTTTAACTCTAAGTCCTTGGTGGTGTAATTTCCAATAACCATGTCTTGAATTTTTACCTCTCCGTATCTGGGTAAAATTATTTCTCCAGTTGAGGGTTTCCCCTTTTCAATTTTTCGATTGATGTCTCGCAGCCATTTTGAGAGTTCAATTTCTCCCGTTTCCACGTCGTATTTTATTAGGTTATATTGGCTTAGGTCTGTCAGGATTAGATGAAGCTGTTCTTTTGGTATGCCCGTTTCCTTGGCTAACTGTTTAATGTTTTTTGTTTTCTGCTCCTCGATGAGCGTTAGAAGGTCAGCAACTGTTATCATAGTCTTTAATTGGAGCGTCCTCATATTAAGTGTTAAGAATTTTTGGTCTATTTAATAATGCAATTTACATAGAAGAATAGAGGATTTGTCTAGACGATTATCCTATATTTTTCTTTCATATGGATTTATAAGGATGATTTTGAATTTCTTCTATAACTCTTGGGGGAAGAGAGGAGAGGAAGGAGAGACGCCTAGACATTGAAGGCTAGCGGAAACCGCTGTTTTTCGGGTCCGCTCCTGTGGGAGGGACATGGATAGTGTTAACTGTTAAGGGCAGAGAGGGTCGCGATGAGTTCCTCCGCAAACTTAAGGAGGAGTGGAGGCTTATGTGGAGGGAACGCTTCGACGACAAGCTTAGGGCTGAAGGTGTCGCCGTTCGCGATTATCCTCTGCTACTTATGGATAGGGGCTTCATTATTTTTGCAAGTCGGGACGCCAAAACGCCTACCTTCTCGGAGATAAAGGAGTTTTGGGCTTCCCAAGGGCTTGCTTATTCTCCTGATCCCGCAGTGGGCGGATGGAGAAAATTCATAAAAACCTTTGTTTTAAGCCAACAAGGTTCAAGGCGTGGTAAAAGGGCCCAACAGTACGTTGAAGAGAAGGGGAAAAAGCAGCAGCTGAAAAAGGGTGGAAGAGGCTGGCTCCACATAGTTTAAAGGGCTGAAACCGCCATTTCCGCTTCCCATATTTGGTTTTCAATCCTTGTGGAGTATAACACATTAAAGGTGGTTTTTTGGGAAGCTATAGAAGCCGACTGGACATTATAGCTGACATTCTCTTGGTTGTGAAGGGAAATGGCAGTGCAAAAAAGACCCAAATCATGTATGGGGCGAATTTAAGCTACACCGTTTTATCCAAATATTTGGCTGAAATCCTAAGCGCTTGCCTCTTAAAGTTTGAAGGCAGCAAACGCCACTATGTGCTCACCGATAAGGGTAAAAAGTTTCTGCAACATTACCGCGAATATTCTAAGCGGAACAAGAACGTGGAGCGTCAACTCGAAACGGTAAACGCTAAGAGGAAGGTTTTGGAGGAACTCTGCTCTGCGTAAAACTGCGGTTTTAGTGAAACGTTTGCCAAAACATAAGACTCTGGCTGTGGTTTTCTTCGTCATAACAATTTTCGTGCTTATTTTAGTATTTTACGTGCCCAGAGCTTTTTGTCTCACCCGGGCAGATGCTGAGTCAGCTATTCAATCTGCTGAAAGCAAGCTTTTAGACTGTTATGAGGCGGTCTACGAGGCTGAAAAGGCTGGCGCTAACGTAAGCAGTTTGTTAAAGATTTTGAATGAGGCTGGCTGGCTTCTGTCAAAGGCTAAACTAGCCTACAATAGCGGAGATTCTGACTCGGCTTATGGACATGCCCTAAACTGCAGCCAAAGGCTTGAGGGAGTCGTAAGCCAAGCCAACAACTTAAAAGTGGAAGCGGAGCAGGCGAGCCGCATGGACTTTCTGATCAACTATGTGGGTTCTGCGGTTGGCTCTGTAGCTGTTATTGTCGGTGGCTATGCCCTTTGGACTTTCATTAAAAAGCGTGAAAAACCCTAGAGGACGAGTTTCAACTTGAAAATTGCTGAGTATGGGCTTCTTTACTGGACTGTAGTGGGCATCCTCACCCTTCTTGTGGCATCCCCGTTCTTGAGCAGGGTTCTTGTTTATCCGCGAACAGAGTTCTTTACAGAATTTTGGATTTTAGATGCGGATCACAAGGCCGAAAATTATCCATTCAACGTCACGCGCAACCAAAATTACATTATTTATTTGGGTATTGGAAACCGTTTGGGCTACTGCGCCTACTATATGGTGCAGGTAAAATTTCTAAACTGGTCGCAGATAGAGCTAATGCCAACCCGTTTCGGGCCCATTGAAAAGAGGCTGCCGAGCAGTTTGCCATCGCTTTTCAACTTTACAGCCTTCGTGGCCGACGAGCAAGTCTACGAAATTCCAATAACTTTCTCCTTCGATTACGCTTGGGATCAGCCGCCATCAAAGGTTGAGCTTTCAAGTTTAAGATTTAATGATACGCGGCTGAACATGGGCGGCTACAAGATATATTGGAACGCTACAAGGCAGGAGTTTCGGGGTTTCCTATTCTTCGAATTGTGGCTATATAACAGTTCCACAGCCAATTTCCAATATCATGGGCGTTTTGTTGGTTTATGGCTTAACATGACGGTTAGTTGAAGCGGGTTAATGATGGAGAAGGAGTTGAGGGTTGCTGTTGTCGGCTTCGGCAAGATGGGCATGCTGCACACTGGCATTTTAAACGTTCTGCCAAGCGTAAAGCTTGTTGCCATTTGTGAGAAAAGCGATTTAGTTCGGAGGTTTTTGAAAAGGGCTGTCAAGGCCGTTCAGGTTGTGGATTGTGTGGAAAAGCTTTCAGGGCTCGGTTTGGACGCCGTCTATGTGACTACGCCCACTGAGGCCCATTTTCCAGTTGTTAAAAGCCTTTATGAAAGGGGAATTGCACGAGACGTGTTTGTGGAGAAACCCTTAGCTTCAAATTTTGACGAGGCAAGACAGCTTTGTAGCTTAGCAAGAAAAACAGATGGCGTCAACATGGTTGGATACCTGAGGCGTTTCTACGCCACTTTTATGAGGGCTAAGGAGCTTTTAGACGACGGCGTTATCGGCAAACCATATACTTTTAGGGCTTATGCCTATTCATCCGACTTCTTCGGAGCCAATGGCAACCCTAAGGTCAAAACGCCACGAGCTGGAGTTGTTAGAGATTTAGGCTCGTATGCGTTGGATTTAGCCTTATGGTTCTTTGGAGATTTACGGGTTGAAGGTGCAAATATCGAGTCTGTCGTGAACGGAGGCTCCATGGACTCTGCCCAACTTAAAGCTAAGGCTTCAGACGGAATAGTCGGCGAGGTTTATGTATCATGGTGTGTTGACGGCTACCGCATGCCCGAAGTGGGCTTCTTGATCGAGGGATCCAAAGGCTGCCTAAGCGTGAATGATGATGAATTGGCGGTGGACCTTAAGGATGGAACAAGGTGGAAATGGTTTAGACACGACCTCGGCGACCAAGTCGGTTTTTGGCTTGGGCTTCCGGAATATTACCGGGAAGACAAATGTTTCGTGGAGGCTGCTATTCGGGGCGAACCCGTTGAGCCATGTTTTGAAACGGCGGCGAAAGTTGACCGTCTGATAGATGAGTTTTTGGCTAAGGCTGGTTGGGTTGGATAGCCGAGAAAAGGTTTTGCTTGTTGGCGATAACCCGTTTCATGGCATTAGCCACCTTTCGCAAGAGAGGAGCCGAAGCAGGGGAGATGCGCCAACAAACCCCGAGTATGCAGCCAAGCTTATAGGGCTGGCTGTTGAGAATGGTGCTGACGGGTTCATGTTTTCCGTCAGCGAGAAAACCCTTTCAATTTTGGATGTTTTGCGGAGAAACGGCGAAAATAACGGTTTACGCTTGTATGTTATCATGCCCTACGCCTATGATTATGTTAAAACTGCAAGCACCTCAGGAGGGGTCCCAGGCTTAGCCAAAAAGCTCATCAAGGAAATTGTTTTTTCCGGAAATCTACGCGCAGCATCCTCAGGCTTAAAAGGGGTTTTAAGGTCGGATTTAGCTTCACTTGTTAAGACTTATCTGCTTTACGAGATTTCTAGGGTTAGGCGTTCAGCCGGCGGAAAAGCCAAGCTTGAATCCGTGATGCTGCATCAGCTTGTAACCGATTTATGTCTAAGCCTAAACCTAGACTGGGTTTTTAGACTCTGCACCGAGTTTTTGTCAAAGGCTGGCGTAACGCCGGGCTTTAACACTGGCAACTTCGCCTTTTTAGTGGAAAAGTTTAGAGAATGGAACATAAGCCTAGAAAACGTTGTGATTGCAGCGCCATTCAACAAAGTTGGCTTTCAAATGGTCCCATCAAGGGAAGAATGCGAAAAGGCCTTGAAGAGCATGACTAAACCCAATGTTTTGGCTATAAGCATCTTAGCTGCTGGTTACCTAAAGCCTGAAGAA
>JAWBRY010000085.1:0-4871 GCA_038843545.1 Bathyarchaeia archaeon
GGAACTATTGGAGCAGCTATGATGGCGTGGACAGTGATAATGATGGGATAGGTGACACACCGTACATAATAGACGGCTATAATATAGACCACTACCCTCAGATGAAGCCTTTCACGATCTTGGAACTGCCAGAACAACCTGAAGGAGCAAATGTGGAACCCAGTTATCCGCTCATCGCCATGCTTGAGGAATACATTAACTGCATAATCACGAAGGTCAATGGAAGTCTATGGGTGAAGGTTGATGCAACTTACTTCTTAAATAAAATATTTGGAGCCGGAGACTTTTACAATCTTAACGGTGTTGAATACATTGTTCTATCTGACGAATTGCCTCTGCTCTACCCGGTTCCACCGGGCACAACAAATCTCTCCATAAAATTTAACGGAAGAGAGCTAAACTGGATTAATTACACTGAAACTCATCCTGGAGAATGGTACTTTACGAGCCTCGGCTGGTGGTTCACGGACCTTCGCTGGTGGCCCATGATTTACTTCAAAATCAATGAGGCCCCACATAACTTCACGTTGAAAATCCACTATGAACATCCAATTCCCATAGTAAACGGGAGCTACACTCTTCTATACATTTTAAACGTAAAGCCCTATCTATCGCCATGGTATAACAAATCAACGGCCTACTTTAACATACGCATAGAAACAAATTACAAGGTTCTTCACGCATATACGATAGGGCCTGATAAATGGAATCCTGTAAACTATACAATAACTGACAATGGACTAGTGAAAGTTGCCAGTATTAAAATTACATCAGAATATGACAAGCCACTTCCAGGAGACTTAGTCATAATCTTTGGCGAAAACTCTATCCCCAGCGAAAATGAAAACTTTGCGAACTCAAGTCCGTCGCTGGAGCATGTTGCAACAGTGGCGGGAATAGCAACTTTTGTAGCTTTCGCGGGGTGTTGGTTCTTTAGACGCAAAAGACGTATATGCAGCCAACCTTAAGGCTGTTCGGTTAAGAGCGTTTCTTCAGAAAGTTTTCAAGGGCCTTCCTTATCTCTTTCAATGTTAGGATTCTTTGTTGGAATTCTGGTTTAAAGGGGTGAGTTTCGCTTTCCAGAAGCTCTTTTAGCCTAGCGTAACATGCCTCAAACTCCTCGGGCGTGTTGCTTTTAAATTTGAATATGGCTGTCCCTCTTGGGTTTTCCCAACGTTTGTCATAGGCGTATATGGGGCTTGGGGTGCCAAAGCGTTCGAGGCTTCTTTCTATCAAAACATCCCTCTCAACTGTGAAAACCACGAGGAGGCTGTTGGCCAGTGAAACTTTAGATGTTAAGAGGAAATCGCGGGTCACATTGTCTGGGGCTGTTGAGTCTATTACCACACTGTATCCCTTCTTTAAAAGCGCGTCCCGCATCTCGGCGATAAGCGAGTAAACGAGAAATTCGTCGCGGCATGGAAAACCCTCATAAAATAGCATTTGCCTCAACTCGTCAACCCCTATCCGGGCAAGACGGGGATAGTCGGCGACAAGCCTTCTCGCAAGCAGGGTCTTGCCCGAACCCGGATAACCGCTCAAAACGATAAGCCATAAACCCTTAAGGCTGCTCGTTTACCGTACCCCCTCTAACATTTTGCAGAAAAGGGCTTAAAACCTTACCACAGTAAAGTTTTTCCTTCAAAATGAAAAGTTTTAAACAGAGGCGTTTACAAATTGGATGGAACCACTGTCGGTGGCGCCTTCTCAGCAGGCTTAGGTTTTGCTTTAGGCTTAACTCTGGCTCAGTGGATGCTTCAAACCCTTAAACCATGGGAGAAGCCCGTTAAACAAGTTGTTGTCTGCCTAAAATGCGGAGGCAAAAACAGCGTTGAGAACAAGTTTTGCTGGCACTGCGGCCAAGCCTTGTATCCTCCACCACCTATAAGATGTTTAAAGTGCGGTTTGTCCATGCCCCAAAACATGAAGTTTTGTTGGATATGCGGATCTCCGCTGAAGAAAGAGGGGCAATAGAAAAAGAGGAAAGTGCGTTAGCTTAACTTTGTTCCACAGTTTCCGCAGAACTTCATGCCAGGCGGGTTTTTTGAGCCGCAGTTTGGACAAGTAATTTCTGTTGTTTGGGCTAGTGGTGAACCACACTGCCCACAAAACTTCATGCCGGCAGGGTTTTCAGCCCCGCAGTTTGGGCATTTGACCTTCGCCGGCGGCAATAGGCTTGAACCGCACTGTCCACAGAACTTCATCCCAGCCGGGTTTTTGGCTCCACAGTTTGGACAAATAATTAGCTGCTGGGCTTGGGCTGCTTGGGCTTGCTGCATCTGCTGCGCCATTAGGAAGGGCATAGTCAAGCCTACACCGGCGCCTAAGCCTGCAGCCGCTGCGCCTCCGCCTTCTCCTCCTTTCAGTTCGCCAGCAGTCTCCTTCACATACTGCATCATCATGGCTTGGGCGCCCAGTCCAGAGGCGAAACGCCTAGCCTCCTCTGGAATGTTTATGCCTTCAAAAACGCAGTCAATCACTTTTAAGCCGACTCTTGCGGCTTCGTCGCTTATTTTTAGGGCTACTTTGTCTGTTGTGGCGTCCGCGTTCTTCACAACCTCAAAAATGTCGTGGCGTCCAAACTCGCTTATTATGCGCTCGTTGATAAAGCCTCTAATGTAGTTTTCCACGTCCCGCGAAGTGCTTGCGCCACGGTTGCCGAAAAACTCCACAACAAAAAGCTTCGGGTCTTCAACCTTGTAAAGCATGTAACCATAAAAGCCAATCTCCGCCTGATACTTTATGTCACCGCTTGGCGCAGAGTAGGCTTTACCGCCAAAGTTCGCCCTAAACTGGCTACTGCTAACAAAAACCACCTCACAGTCGAAAATGTCGCCTATAATCCCTAAAGCTTTCAAGGCGCCGGTCAAAAGCGGAATATTATTGCTGGTTATGGTGTGTCTTCCAGGACCCAAAACATCATATGCTTTTCCGTCACGGAAAAATACGGCCCACTGGTTTTCTTTAACAATGACTTGACTTCCATACTTAAGCGTAAGTTTTGGGAAGCGATAGGCTATGTCTTCTGGCCCAGCAAAGTCCCATGCAACCCGCTCAATTATTGGCATCTAACCTAAACCTCCAAGGGTTTAAACTGTTTTTCACGCTCATCCCATCTAGACTCAAAACCAAGTATTAAGGATTTAATGTTCCGCGCTTTGGCGGCGGCGTCCTCCCAGTTTCCAGCTTGAGTTTCATTGTAGAATTCGTCCACAGCCCTAACAATGCCCTTGACTTCGTCGCTTAAAGCCTTATCATAGTTTAGGACACGAGCCAGTTCTGTTTCCCGTATACTTCCCTTGCGATCCATCAAACCAGCATAACCATAATCAGCGTGGTGAACCTTTTCGCCGACACGGTCAATGATTTGGATAACCCTCTTGAAGTCGTCGGTGGCTTTCCCTGCATTTAAAGCCGCGAGGTAAATTTCCTCCCACTTGTGGCGCAGGCTTTTGAAATCCGCATAGTAAAGGTCGCGGAGCTTCTTGTCTATTTCCCGCAAATCCTCTCTCGTGGCGTAGCCCAAACCGAAAATGTTCTGAATTTTGGCGAAAATGCCCTGTCTATCCTTGACCCTTTCCAGAGTCTCTTTTTCAGACATTCAAACTCCTCTAGCTGCCTTAAAGGTATGCGTTACTCACACCTAAACTTTGCCCCTAAACCAGATGGCAGATATTCCATAGCAGCTGGTCATTCCAGAATCAGCGGGTAGACCTCTTTAACCACATATTCGAGGTATTTCTCCTTGTCCGTTAAGTTGAATATGGTTACGGAAGCATCTCTTGTTATGCCAACTACGTAGCCGTATTCTCTAGACCTAGCCACAATATACCATAGGTCACCGTGCTTGCAGTAATCCTCAAAAAGCATGGTGTTCACCAGGTCTGGACCGTAAAGCGAAAGCTTGTTCACGTTTGGAATGTCAACATTGTCGAAAAACGTGATTTTGGTGTCCTCCGGGTTTTTTAAATGGAATTCGCGGAGGGTTTCAGGCGGGATTCGCGCCTCCACTATGCCGCCGACCCTATCAAAGAGAATTTCGCTAAGCTTGTTGGCTATGAAGTTGGCTAAACGTTTCTTTTCAACAACAGTTAGCAGTGTTGCATTTTCAAACTGGGAAAAGCTGAACAAAGCTTCAACGGTGCGTGGTAGAGGTGTAACCTTTCCTCTGTGAAAAACGTGGGTTACATAGTCATGGGAGTAAACACCTTTCAGCATGTTCTCGTCGGGTTTTGGTAGAAGCCCCACAACTTCAGTTATAAGCGTAAAACGGTAGTCGCCCTCCTCATAAGGCTCTTCGACACGGTAACCCTCAAGCCTAGAAGCAATTTCGTCCAGAGGAAGCGCTTCCGAAAGCCTAAAAACCTTGCCGGCGACAACCATAGGCATCAATGTTGTTATGCCATGCTAAAAACTAAAGCTTTATGCTTCTGGAAGGGAAGGGTGAAACTAGGCAATGTAGGCTGTTTGTTTCTCTTGACGTTCTCTAGCTTTACCAAAGACTATCATCCAATTGTTAGTTATAGGCTCCTTGAACATTATGATGCTTGAACAGCCCATTTCCTTTGCAGTTTTAGAACTGTCGATGAGATTTTGCAGAAGCTCCCCGCTCCAGTTGCAGATTATGGAGACTTCTTGACCATTTTTGTCAACGGCAACCATGTGGAGGAAGTGGTCGCCAACGGGAATTTCCTTCACAATGCACGTTTCGTCCACTTTCTGCATGATTTCGATTGTGTGTACGAGGTAGCTGTTGTCCTGCTCCTTTATTATTAGGTGGAGGCCTTTTCCCACAAACGTGTACATGAATTTTTCCATTATTTCAAGCTTGTTCATTTTGCTCCCAGAACTTGAGTGATGTGAATTGTTTA
>JAWBRY010000086.1:0-4862 GCA_038843545.1 Bathyarchaeia archaeon
ATTTATTATACTAGAAGGGTTGGAGGGAGTCAGCAACGTTTGAGGATTATGTTCCTAAAACTCCGACTTCTAGAGTTTTATATGAACGGGCTAGGAGGGTTTTGCCCGCTGGTGTTTCTTATGCTATAAGACATTTTGAGCCATACCCTTTCTATACGGCTAGGGCTAAAGGCTGTAAACTTTATGATGTGGATGGAAATGAATATATTGATTTTTGGCTTGGACATACCGCCTTAATTCTTGGGCATAGTCCGCCTGCAGTTGTAGAGGCTGTTGGGAGACAGCTTGAAAAGGGGACACACTATGGCACGGCCCATGAGCTGGAAATAGCCCTCGCGGAGCAGGTTGCCAAAATGATTCCAAGTGCTGAAATGGTTCGCTTTACCAACTCTGGAACCGAGGCGAATATGTACGCTGTACGTCTTGCCAGGGCTTACACTGGAAGGCGAAAAATTGCCAAGTTTGAGGGGGGATGGCACGGAGGCTACGACGCCCTTCACATAGCGGTGAAACCCCCATACGAACTGCCTGAATCTGCGGGTTTAACGCCTGGAGCCCTAGAGGACACGATAGTTTTGCCTTTCAACAATCTTGAAGGGGTCCAAGAAAGACTTAAGGGCATCGAAAACGGAGTTGCAGCAATTATTATTGAGCCTGTTCTTGGAGCCGGAGGCGCCGTCCCGGCGGAGAGGGAGTTTTTAAAGGGGTTGCGGGAGTTTTGCGACCAGCATGGGATACTATTGATCGTCGACGAGGTTATTACGGGTTTCCGCCTTGCCCCAGGCGGAGTTCAACAATTTTTTGGTGTCAGACCTGACATAACTGTTCTTGGAAAAATTTTGGGCGGAGGCTTCCCCGTGGGAGCCTTCTGCGGTCCAGCTGAAATCATGGAGAGAATTGACCATATGCGTTACCAAAGGCCATACTACTCGTTCCATGGTGGAACCTTCACGGCGAATCCCATAACTATGACGGCTGGTTTGACAACACTAAAAATTCTTGAGGATGGCCGAATTATAAACGGGCTGAACAGGCTTGGAGACAAGATAAGGCAACAGATAAGAGAGATTTTCGAAGCGAAAGGTATAGACGTGCAAGTCACCGGGGCGGGTTCCCTGTTCTCCGTCCACTTTACCAAAGAGGAAGTCAAAGACACTAATGCCGCCTTTAGAGCCGACAGGAAAAAACTTATGGAATATCATTTAAGGCTGCTTGCGAACGGTGTCTTTTTCCTTCCAGGCCACTGTGGTGCGTTGTGCACGGCTCACGAGAAAGCAGACATTGAAAAACTCTTCTCAGAGACGGAGAAGTTTGCCAAAATTTAGGATAGTTCTATGGCTGTAGCCGTTTTTCCCTTAATCTTGCTTCGCCCCTTAGCATTCGCTCGGCCTTTTTCAAATCCAGCGGCGTGTTAACATTTAAAAACGTTTTAAGTTCCGGGTCAAGTTGTTGAAGTACAAGGGTGGAAATGTATCTTATCCCTCGAAGTTTTTCAATCATGGATCGCATGTCAAATTTTCCCTCATTTATGGCTTTTTCCGCCGCCTCCAGCGCTGGTTTAGTCCTGTAGGCTGCTTGTAACGGTTCAATGTAGCCGTTGGGCCAGCGGGGTATGACCGCATTTTTGCCTATGCATATTTCGAGTAGTAGGGTGAGGATCTCTCTTGAAACAAGGGGGGTGTCGCATGAAAGTAAAAGTGCATATTCTCCTTGGGCTTCGCTTAAACCTGTTAAGGCGCCTACGAGGGGGCCTTGCATTTTACATTTGTCCACAACTACTTTGATGTTTGAACCCAAAACTTTTGAGTATGCCCCCGCTTGTTCGCTGGAGCTAACGGCAACTATAATTTCTTTGACAATTCCTTCCACAGCGTTCAACACAAACTTGATGAGGGGTTTGTCCAGCAGCGTGGTCAATCCTTTGTCGGAGCCAAACCTTTTGGAGAAACCTCCAGCCAGTATCACCGCAGACTTGTCCAAATCTAACTTACCCTTTTAAGCAGTCTCAAATTGGGTTGGCGTCTATAAACTTTGCTCATTTGGATTTTGCAAGGGATGCTGCGGCCTCTGCGATTATGAATAGGCCTATGAGAATTAGAATTGTCTGCCAGAGGGGCAGTTCGAAACCAGCTATGGATGCACCTCCGAAAGCTAACGCCAATATTCCAATGAAAAGGCTAAATTTGCTCGGCTTCAATTTAAAGAGCGTCCTTGCAAGGTTTAGCCCTATTAGGATGATACCCGCCCCTAAGGCGACATATGGACCCATGGAAACTTTGTAGTATTCGCTTGCAATCCAACTTAGGCCTATCCAAATGAAGAAGACACCCCAGGCTATTGATGTTAAAGCCACATTCCTATTCAAGCGCAGGGCACCACAAGAATAACATATTTGACGATGGACAATATAAAAGATTGTCCTTGCACGGTCATGAGTGCTTAAATCTGAAGCTTGTCAATTTTGGCGGCTATATCTCCAAGTATTCGTGCGAATGGATGGTCTGGTTTTTCATGGACAAAGATTATTTTGCCCTCAGCCCTTGAAACGTCGCAGAAGCATGGTATGACACCCAAAAGGGGTACGCCGTATGCGTCTTTAACCATGGCTTGAAGTTTTTCCCTTCCAGATGTAAGGGCATTGCTGTACATGACTTTGTTCAACACCAGCTCCGTTTTCTTTTCGAAAAGGTCGTAAAGGTCCCGCAGCATGCGTTTTGTTCCCTCCATGTCGGAGCTGTCGAGGGTTGTGGCTACAATCACAAAGTCAGCGGCTACTATGGCGTTTATTGATGAATATTGTAGTCCGGGACTCGTGTCAAATATTATGTAGTCAAAGCCCTTCGCGTTTAGAAGGGAGTTTCTAAGCGAGAGCAGCCTTCCTAGTGCACGCATCTCCCATTTTCTGTCCTTTGAGGACATGTCCCTGATGGCTTCGATGGATGGGTTTGCCAGTCCCACGTAAAGTGTTCCTTGATTTTTTATTTTATCGCTTAGGTCCATCAGAACCTTGTCTATTTCACATATGCCATTAAGGTAGTCGTTCAGCCAGTAATCCGTCTTGCTTATGTTGAGGAGTGTTGAGAGGCTTGGTGCTCTAAAATCCAGGTCCATGAGGCAGACTTTTCTGCCGAGTTTGGCCAAGGATACGGCTATGTTTGTGGAGATTAGGGTTTTTCCCGTTCCACCCTTGTAGGAGTGGACGGCCACCATTTTGCCCACGTCTATTCTTGACCTCCTTTATCTATGTAGAAGTAGGCTTTCCTTCCCTTCCTCTCCTTTTTGATGTAGCCCATTACAACAAGTTGGTTTAGGTAGGCGCTTTCCACAGCCCTTGCCCTTCGGGTTTGCTTTGCAACTTCGTCGGCCGTTGCCCGGCCGAGACGGCAAATGGTCATTGCCGTTTTTCTTAAATGATCAGGCATTGAAAGAAGAGTCATAACGTCTAATGGGGCTTCTGAGCTGAGGGGCTCAAACTCTCTTTTCCCATGTCTTTGGAGCTCAATCATTATCTCCATTTTCTCGTTTAATCGTTCAAGGTTTTCCCGGATTTTCTCTAGGATTTGGATGGGTTTTTTACCGAAGAGTTCTTTATCGGGATTTGACAATGGAGTTGCCTCTCTTGTTTTACTTGTGTACAAGCTGTATTGGGGGTAAAGTGTTTATTAAGTCTTACGAAACTTCTATAATGATGTTTGCATTTGCAAATTTAATTAGAAGTTAAAATCTGGATGGGGAGTAAGTTGGCTGGCTTAGTTGATTGGTGGTTGGAGAAATTTTGGGTTTGGGCTAGTAGGGGGTGGGTGTTTTGTTTTTGGTTTCTTCTTCTATTATTGGTAGGACTTGTTTGAGTTCTCTGAAGTATTTGAGGACTGTTATGCCTCTTTGGGTTATGGCGTAGACGACTCGTCTTTTGCCGATGGCCCTTTCTTCTACGAGGTTTTGTTTTATTAGGAAGTCTAGGTATTCTTTTAGGACGCTGCAGTTTACGTTGGCCTTATACATGATGTGGGTCAGTTTTAATGGGCCTTTATGGGCCAGTACTTTAAGGATATCAATGTACATTTCAAGCTTGGATCGTCTCATCATCCAAACCTCTTTGCCATATTTCCCTAACATTATATAAAGCTTTTATGGATTGAAACTACGTCTTTTTTCTCTTTAGTCTCCATTAGTGGCCCCTTTTTTTCTGTGCACGTTTTAACACGTTTATTCTATTTTGGAAGGCTGTGGCGAGGTCGTCTAGCAAAATTTTTTGAAATTCTGTCGACAAGCCGGTTAGGTTTTCTTTGAAGACCTCGGCCATTTTGGTTTTTATACATCTTCTCTGTTGGGGGGTGAGTTCATGCTTCAAGGATTTTCCTCCGAGCATGTGTGGAGATAGGTTGATCATATTTAACTAACTTGTGAACCTGGAATCTAGATTCAGAATCCATTTTGCTGTAGATGTGGCTGTCAATTTTGTGCTTGCTGTCAACGGTCAAAATTGATAGCCCTCTCTAGGTTTTTCACGGGAAAATGGCTTTTTCTAAAGGCTATTTTCGCCTCCCCTCCCCCTCTATAGAATTTGTTGGCGGTTTGGTCTGTGTTGAGTTCATGGTATGTTATTGAATTTTTCGCATAAGTCTTTCCAGTATTCGTATTGGTTTGTCCAGCCGTTGAGGATGGCGTTTTCCGATCCTTGGATTATTTTAGGGGCTGTCATGCCTTTAAGTGTGTAGCCTTGGGTGTAGCCTGCCACCTGGTTTAGCCATAGAGCCAGCAGTTGAGCCTTCAATTTGTCTAGCATTGTTGGGCGTTTTGGCATTTCGAGGATGTTGTAGGCTTGCTGGAATTTCTGTCGCAATGGGCCTGTGAACTTGAAG
>JAWBRY010000087.1:0-4764 GCA_038843545.1 Bathyarchaeia archaeon
AACCTGCTCTTACCTCGTAAACCTCGTTGACGGAGAGAACAGCCTCGGAAGGCTTTTTTAGGAGGTATGCAACCTCGCCGTGCTCGCCATAATCAATCATAAGCATTTTAACTTCGTTCAGTGGGGCACCGGTGGCTAGGCTTATACTTCGCTCGATTAGGCCCGGTCCAACTCTTAGGCTTTCATCAGTTAACGTTCCAAGCGCAAAACGTGCCTTAACCTCAAGCGGCAAGGCGGGGTTTTGGAAAAATTTGGCTAGTTCGGTTTCTTTGCCCTTTTTCCCGCGTAAAACTGCCAGCCGCTCGTAAAGTTCAACAATTTTCGCGAAGGGCAAGTCTTTTTTGGGATGTACGCCTTCCATGTAGAGGCGTATCAAATAGTAGGGTATGCCTGTCCGCCACTCGATTTGCTCAGGCGAGAAGCCGGCCTCAACAAGCCTTAAAATGGCTTCCTTGGTGGAGCCGTAGGTCTCAATAAGCTCCTTTAAGCTTGGCGGCTTAACAATTGACATGGCTTCTGCCAGCTAACGCTATTTTGTTTCAATTTGCGGCGCCTTGGGTAAGGGTTCAACGACCCTTAGAAAGCCATCCTTTGTTATGTCAACTCTTATTCTTCGGCGTTCAAAGTTGCACATTCTACAGTCTAAAACGCGGACTATGCGGACGAATTCGCCTCTTTCAACGCCCAAGTCCACCTGCTGGTCATACCAGTAAACGCGTCCATAATCCACGATGATTGTTCCGTCTAGGTTGTGGGCTAAGCCTATGCCTCCAGCCATGTCGTAGCTGTCCCAGACCTCGGAGCTGCGCTGGTTCACGTAGAGGGCTGTTATGCCGTGCACTTGGTTGTAGCGAGCCAACTCCATGACGCGGTATTTTAGGGCGCCGCGGTAGGACTCAAGCACCGTCACAGAGTCGATTATTGCCAGTTCGATTTTCTCTTTTTCAGCCACATAGCGGTAGGTTTCCGCAAAAGTGTTCCAGTCGCGGAGCTCCGGAAAAGCCACAGTATCCAAGACGAAAAGGTTCTGGCGGATCTTCTCCCAGTCCAAGCCTAAAATGTCGGCTTTCTGCTTAAGTCTGGACTGCAAGTCGAAACGGGGTGTGGCGCTTTTCCAAGTGTCCTCAGCCGTGGCGTAAAGCACCTTTCTGCCCGAAGCCGCCACTCGAACGGCTATCTCCTCAACAAGGATAGACTTGCCGGCGCCCGGCAAACCTGTTATGGCGAACTGTCCACAGATGGGAACTCCTCCCAAGGGTTTCCCTTCCGGCGTCAAAAAGAGTTCATCGAGGAATGTGCCTGTTTGAAAACCAAGCAGAGGCTTTTTGGCTTCAACAGCCACGTCTGGGCGGAGTACAAGATTCTCCAGTTTCTCTTTGCCTTCACGAATTTCCGCCGTCATAGGTTTGGTTGCGAGCTCCCACTCGTCCGCCGGCACCCTTGCGGTTTTCATTGCCTCAGCCAAAGTCTGAGCCATAGCCCTAACCAAGCTTTCAATTTCCGGAGCTAAACCCCCCGTCACAGGCTTTGCTTCTTCAACGGGTTTCGCCGCTGGAGTTTCCACGGGTGGCTTTTCAACAATTTTAGGTTTTGCTTCCTCGGTGAGGGCCCACAGCTCGCCTCGGCGTTCAACAAGCCCCTTGTTTTTTAAGGTTTGCAGAAGGGCGTAGGCGGAGTTCGGCCCATATTTTGGGATGCCCAATCCCTCGGCGATCTCGCTTAGGGAAGCTCCTGCCTCTCGTGCTTTGAGAAACTCTACTATATCCTTTTCTTCAACCATAACTGTCCCAGTTTAAATAGTTGCTCTAAAAGGGTATAAATGTTCAGTTTTAAGGCTGGTTGGCTTTGGATTGCCGTTGACGCTTTTCTATCACAAGCCTTTCGCCTTCAATCTTTACAGTCACGTCCTCCCCGACCTTAAAAGGGAAACTCGTATCCGATGAGACCTCTTTCGGTATGTAAATGAAAATTTTACGGTATTTCTTGCCCCTATCAACAACTTTTCCTTTGCCTTCGCCGGCCATAGGACGCGTACGCGCCCCAACAACATTTTAGCATAAAACTCATTAAGAAATATAAAAGCTTTAAGAAAAATCACCCGATTCTTATCTCGAACTCGCAGTAAGGGTCGCCCATAGCAATGCATCTAGTCTCTTCAACTTTAACATCCCTTCCAAAGAAACGCGCAAAAACTCCGGCGATGGCCCCCCTATAGAATTGGCTTTGAGGCCTCCCTTCGCCTTTGCGCAGTTCGCACTCGAAGTTTTGGTAGATCCGCAGTTTGGCGTATCCCTCTTCTGGGTTCATGCTTACATCATCGATTATGCCCCAGCCCAGAGTCATGTTTATGGCTTTAGCCACGGCAACCAAATCCTCGAACTTGCTGGATTTCGCCACCTCAACATAGTATGTATAGGCTTCTGCGCCTACGCTGAAACCTTGATAGTAAAGCATGGCTTCACCGGCTGTTCCAAACTTTTCCCTTACGCCGTTGAAAAGGGCTTCGTAGACGCTTCTTCTAAAAACAACGGCTCTTTCGCCAGCGGCAATCAAGGGGAAGAAGAAGTCGTCGAATAGGACGCCTTTTCCCTGAGGCTTTATTATTTTCGCGTTTTTGACGAAATCATAGCTGTTTATGAGGATTTCTAAGGCCTCATCCGGTGTGGCCTTTGCCCTTGAAAATTCTAGGAATGCTATGGCGTTTATCACCGGCTTTTGGGTTTCCTCCACGGAAAACTGGATGTAACGGATTATTATGCCAAGACTGTCCGCCAACTCAGCCAGCTTTCTGAGGCTTCCCTGTTCAACTTTTAATTCTAGGGCAAGGCCGTAAATCTCTTGGTTTTCATTAAAGGCTATAATCCTTCCAATATTGAGGGGTTTAAAAGTTTGCTTAAACGTTTGCTGCACCCCCCTTGGTGTCATCGGTTGGTGGGCTCGCGAAATCACCACCATGGGTGGCTACTTAAAATGACTACCATAAAAGCTTTACTCACCAAAAATCCTTAATGCAACGTTAAATCTTGAAGAACAACGCCCCAAGCTATAAAAGGAGGAAGCAAGCCAAGACCGAATTACGGTGAACCCGGTTTGGGCGGAATAGAAGTCGGAGTTTCAATGTTACACCTTCTAGGCGAACCCTTCAAACAAGTGGTTAAAGTTTTGGCAAAAACCGCTGTCAGCTTGGTAGAAATAGTAGACGACGGTTTACACGCCCTAAACAAGAGAAGAGCTTTAAGGCTTAGGGAAATTGGAAAAACTCAAGGCTTGCGCTTTTCAGTTCACGCACCCTTCGCAGACATAAACATTGCCTCACCCTCCAATTGCATTTTGAAGGCCATGATTAAAAGGCTGGAAAAATCTATAAGGCTCGCAAGCCTCTTGAAGGCTGATGTCTGGGTTTTCCATCCTGGATTGAAAACGGGCATAAGCATGTTTTATCCCGGGGTGGACTGGACTCAGAACCGTGAAACCGCGAAAGCGCTTTACAGAATCGCCGAAAACTACGGCGTGGAAATAGCTATAGAAAACGTTCCTGAGCCCTACCCCTTCCTAATGAAGAGTGTCGAGCACTTCAAAAAGTTCTACAAGGAAATAGACGAAAACATTGGCTTGGCCCTAGACGTGGGACACGCAAACCTTAACGGGCAAATAGAGCTTTTCCTAAAAACCTTTCCAGACAAGATTGTGCACATCCACGCACATGACAACTGTGGAAGGGAGGACGAACACCTAGGCGTTGGCCATGGAACAGTGGACTGGAGAAAATTCGCCGAGGTTTTGAGGCAAACTGGCTATAACAAAACCGTGGTTGTCGAGTCTGTGGAGCATGTTCAAGAAAGCGTTGAAAGGCTTAAGGCTTTACTCGCTTGAAAATGGAATTTCAATAGTCAAAAAATCTTCAGCCACAATTGTGTTCTCGAAGATTTTGCGGGCTTGCTCCAAAAATACAGAGGCATCCTCATATCTTGCACTTATATGGGTTAAAACAAGCTTTTTCGCTTTAGCTTTTCTGGCAGTTTCAGCCGCTTGACTTGGAGTTGAATGCCCGTCTTCAGCAGCCCTTTCAGCCAACTCGTCGCCCAAAGTGGCGTCATGAATAAGCAGGTCTGCGCCAGCTGCAAATTCTGCCAAGCCCTCAAAAGGCCTAGTGTCGCCCGTATAGACAATTTTTCTTCCCGGTCTGGGAGGACCTAAAACATCTTCGGGGTTTATGACTCTGCCGTCTGGAAGCCGGACGGCTTTACCCCGCTGCAGCTGCCCCCACAAGGGGCCTTCCGGAACCCCTAAGGCTTTAGCCTTTTCCGTATAAAACTTTCCGGGGCGAGGCTTCTCTACCAAAGCATAGGCTAGGCTTGGAGTTACATGATTAGCCCAAACCGCTTGAACAGTGTATTCCGGTGTTTCACACACCACTCCAGCCTCGCTGACTTCGTGGACTTTTATGGGAAAGGTTAGGCCAAACTGCACTGTTTCCCGAATACATTCGATAAACCTCTGTATTCCGGGAGGGCCATAAACGATGAGCGGTTTGTCCCGATCGTGCAATGCCATGGTCTGCATAAGCCCCGGCAAGCCTAAAACGTGGTCGCCATGCATATGCGTAATGAAAACCCTTGTAGGCTTGTGGAAGCTGGCACCCACCATCACCATTTGCCTCTGCACACCCTCACCGCAGTCAAAAAGCAGCTGCTCGCCCTTACGTTTCACCAGAATGGCTGGCAAACTCCTTTTCGGTGTTGGAACGCTTCCAGCCGTACCCAA
>JAWBRY010000088.1:0-4683 GCA_038843545.1 Bathyarchaeia archaeon
CTGGCAGTTCCAAGATCGTGAAAGGCTTCATCTGAGGGTAGTGGTCTATATTATAGCCGTCTATTA
This sequence comes from Bathyarchaeia archaeon, assembly GCA_038843545.1. GTDB lineage: Archaea > Thermoproteota > Bathyarchaeia > Bathyarchaeales > Bathycorpusculaceae > DRVP01. The sequence continues at coordinate 67 of JAWBRY010000088.1, forward strand.
TGTACGGTGTGTCACCTATCCCATCATTATCACTGTCCACGCCATCATAGCTGCTCCAATCGTTCCCTTCAGCACCATCGTCAAAGAAGTTAGAATAAATTTCGGGAAAGCCGTGCTGATCAACATGCACGTCCTCGGTGTTGCTGATAAAGTTGTTATTGTAGATAGTGTTGTTTGCGGCAGACAGCCAAATACCAATATTGTTATTTGCAATGTGATTTTCATAAATTATGCTGTTTGATGAGCGCCAAAGGCCCATTCCATGGGTACTGTTTTCTATACGGTTTTTGGCAATATACGTATTATCAGACATCCAAAGGTTGACTCCAAAGCTCTGTACAGCACATATAACATTTTTAGTGATATTAACATATGAGCTGTATTCAAGACTGATTGCATAGTGGTTTTTTAGTATGCAGTTTCCAACCACATTGATGTGGGAGGAGTTTTTGATAACAATAGCATAATGAAAGCCTTGAATCCCCAAATTTCTTATTGTCACGTTGCTTCTGCCCATTAGTACTACTCCTTCACCGCCTTTTACTCCCAGTTTCACTAAACCGTAGCCTGCTCCATCAATAACTATGTTGTCATGTTGAACTATGATGGAGTGGTCAAGGATGTTGCTCGTAAAAATGTAAACGTTTCCAATCCTCCGGATGGGTGCTGTTGGCGGGTCAATACTTCCGTCACTCCTAATATAAACGTTTAACAGAAGCCGGGTAGACGGAATTACATTAGCTAATACCAAACCGCTTGGAGGCATCCCGGCAATAGACGTAGATAGAAGCAAAGCTAAGATGGCAAAAATAGAGGTTTTCATGAAGCCTTTCATTGAAAGGCTCCCAAAACTTGAATGACTTAGCGGATTTAATAAAGATTTTGGCATCAAGCGCTAGCTTGTAAATTTTTATGCCTGGTTAACCAAGCATATTAGGGGGTGGTTGTTTGGAGGCCTATGTTCTTATAAATGCTGAGCCGGGCATGATTTGGGATGTGGCCGAGGAAGCATTGAAAATTGACAGGGTTAAGATGGCGCACGCGGTCACTGGACAGTTTGACGTTGTTATCTATGTGGAGTTTGTGAAGGTTGAGGAGCTTGGAAGAATAATTGAGCAAATTCAGCAGATTAGGGGGTGCGGAGAACCCAAACCTTGATCGCTGTTCCATCACCCGTAAGAAAATAGCTTAAACAAGCCCAAGCCACATGCCCAAAGCTTCGCCGAAGTATGCTAGGAGCATGAAAACCACGAGTCTAGGTGTGAAACTTAAAAGCAGAAATGTTTGGATACGCGTCTTAAGTAGCCCACATACCAAGGCGAGAAACTCCACGGGCAGTATTGGTATAAATCCGAACAGAACATAGATAAACCAGCCCCACCTATTCCAGACGGCGGTTGCCGCTTCAAGCCCTTCAGCTCCCATTTTCTCCACCAGATACGGCCTTCCAAGATGGTAAGCCAAAAAATAGTTTATGGCCATGCCAATTGTGAAACCTGCCGTGGCGGTTAATGCGAGCAGCGCTGGGTTCAGTCCGAAGGAGGCGGCTGCCACCACGAGGGCTGGGCTTCCAAGGGGCACAACGGTTCCAGCTAAAATCGTTGCAAGAAATACTCCAGCGAAACCATATTCCCTAACAAGGTTTCCAACATCCAAAAATAGTTGCGTTTTTCCAAGGCTGAAAATCTTGAAGGCGAGGATTAAGGCTAAACCAATGACGAGGAAGACTAATCCCAGTGTTAGGGATGACCTAACCCAAGGGATTTTCAGCACGCCTAATTTGTGGTTGTTGCCGCTCAATAGTCTATTCCCATTCTGGCTGGGTGTCCCTTCTTATATGGGTGTTTAATCTCCCTCATTTCTGTAACGAGGTCGGCTGCCTCAATTATCTCATTTGGGGCGTAGCGGCCGGTCAGAATAAGCTCCACGTGTTTAGGCTTGTTTTTTATGAGTTCCAAGGTTTTTTCTAGGCTTATGAGTTTTAGGTTTAAGGCCACGTTAATCTCGTCCAGTATAACCATGTCGTATTCGCCGCTTTCCACAACCTTTTTGGCTAGGTTGAAGGCCTCCTCAGCTAGGGCTACGTCCACCTCGTCTGGCGGCTTGTCGGTTACAAATTGGCCTCTTCCAAAAGCCTTCAATGTCATGTTTGGAAGCCTGTCCACAATGTACAATTCGCCGTAGTCAAAGCCTCCCTTAATAAACTGGACTATGTAGACTTTTAGGCCTCTTCCTATGGCTCTCAAGGCAAGCCCAAAGGCAGCTGAGGTTTTGCCTTTCCCGTCTCCGGTGTAGACCTGCACAAGGCCTCTTTCAAGTTTGGGCATCCGCCTCTACTCCAACTCTTGGTTTAAAAGTTTTTCAGCCGCCGTGGCTGGGTCCATTTCTCTATTGACTATTTGCTTGAGAATTTTCTCAAACCTTTTTTCTCTTTTCAACTTCTCAATTATTGAACTTGTCACTTTGTCTCTTATCGCCTCTATAAGCTCGGTTTGGGCTCTCTCCCAGCTTCTCTTCTGCCATAGCTCTTTCTGTAGGAACCGCCTGTGCTCCTCTATCTTGTCCAAAAGCTGGGGGACTCCCTCACCTGTTATGGCCACAGTTTTTATTACTGGCGGGTTCCAGGCTTTTGCCCTGTCGTCCAGCTGGAGCACAGCTTGAATGTCCATGACGGTTTTGTTTGCGTTTTCTCTGTCAGCCTTGTTTACGACGAATATGTCGGCTATCTCCATTAACCCGGCTTTGATGGCTTGTATTTCGTCGCCAAGTCCGGGAGCATGCACGAGAACCACTGTTTGGGCGACTTTAACGATGTCCACTTCCGACTGCCCAGCACCCGCTGTCTCCACTATTATAAAGTCTTTTCCAGCCGCGTCCAAAATTTTCACAGCGTCCTTTGTGGCTTTGGCTATGCCCCCTGGATTGTTGCGGGTCGCCATACTCCTTATAAAGACGCCTTCGTTCGTGCTTAGCTCCTGCATCCGGATTCTGTCGCCTAGAAAAGCTCCACCGGTGAATGGGCTTGTGGGATCCACGGCTATTACGCCGACGGTTTTGCCCCTCCGCCTATACTCGCGAACCATCTTCTCTATGAGAGTGCTTTTTCCAGCCCCACCCGGTCCAGTCACGCCTATTATGTGGGCTTTGCCAGTGTGGGGGTAGATGGTGGCGATGAGTTTCTGCGCCTCTTCGGGGCTGTTTTCCACCACGCTTATGGCTTTGGCTATGCTTCTCTTGTCTCCGGCAAGCACACCTTTCGCCATTTCGTCAACCTGCAAGGCTTATACTCTTCTCTATGGTTGTCTTTTCGGCGCATTTTCCAACACAAATTTCACAATCTTTTCTGTGGGGGTTCCAGGCCCAAAAACCTCTCTTATCCCAATTTTCTTCAGCTCCGGGACGTCCTCTTCTGGAATTATGCCTCCCGCGAACACCAGCACGTCCGTTAACCCCCTCTCTTTAAGGAGCTCCATTACCCTTGGGAAAAGCGCCAAGTGGGCGCCTGAAAGAATGCTTAAGCCTATAACATCCACATCCTCCTGCAAGGCTGTTTCAACAATTTGCTCTGGAGTCTGCCTAAGCCCAGTGTAGATCACCTCCATTCCAGCGTCGCGGAGGGCTCTAGCCACTATTTTGGCACCTCTGTCGTGGCTGTCCAGTCCAGGCTTAGCTATCAAAACCCTGATTTTCCTTGTGCTTACACCCTCACTTTGCATGCACATGCGCCTCACAATTCCCTTTTAGGATTCTAAATTATTATTAGCTCTTTGTATTCTCCGTAAACCTTTCGCAACACATCCATTACTTCACCTAATGTGGCATAGGCCTTAACAGCCTCAATAATCGTTGGCATGAGGTTTTCATCCTTTGCCGCAGCATAGTGAAGCTTTTCAAGGGCCTCTTTGACCTTTCTGTTGTCCCGTTCCCTTCGAAGTTTCTGCAGTCGTTCAATCTGTTTCTTCTCAACGCTAGGGTCAACCCTCAAAAGTTTCACAGGACACTTTTCGCCTTCAAGAACGTATTCGTTCACACCAACGAGTATGCGTTTTTTCTCTTCTATTTCCCGCTGGTATCGATAAGCAGCATCGGCTATCTCCCTCTGGAAAAAGCCTCTCTCTATGGCAGCTATGGCCCCGCCCATTTCATCAACTTTTTCAATGTATTCCATGGCTTTCTCCTCCATCTCGTTGGTTAAAGCCTCCACGTAATAGGAGCCTGCCAACGGGTCAACGGTGTTTGCCACGCCGCTTTCATAGGCGATTATCTGCTGGGTTCTAAGAGCCACACGCACGGACTCCTCTGTTGGCAAGCATAACGCTTCATCAAAAGAGTTTGTGTGAAGCGATTGAGTTCCGCCTAGCACAGCGGCTAAAGCCTGAATCGTCGTGCGGACAATGTTGTTTAGGGGCTGCTGCGCCGTTAAAGTGCAGCCTGAAGTTTGAACATGCATGCGCATCCACATGGAACGTGGGTTTTTAGCATGGAACCGCTCCTTCATTATTTTAGCCCATAGACGTCTAGCCGCGCGAAACTTGGCTATTTCCTCGAAGAAGTCGTTGTGGGAGGCGAAAAAGAATGACAAACGCGGCGCGAAATCATCCACTTTTAAGCCTCGTT
>JAWBRY010000089.1:0-4659 GCA_038843545.1 Bathyarchaeia archaeon
GGAGCCGCTCACCATGACAACCTCTTCGCCCTTCAATCGATAATAGCGGGCGACAACATCCGCTGAAAGCACAGAGCCAACTAGGTTACCAAGATGCGGAATGACGTTGATGTACGGCCAGGCAGATGTGACTAAAACTTTTCCGAGCTCTACACACCCCCAAACGCTTTAGGTGTTAATGAACCATTAAAAAGGATTTATGGAACATGCTTAAAAACTAAGTGGAAAAATAGAGGGAGAACCATTACTCCGTTTTTTCGATAGCTTCTTCGGCTTCCTCCAAAACAACTTTTGGCCGCCGCACCGAAAGGAATATTGTTGCAGCCAAAATTATGGTGCAGACAATCACCAGCACCGCTTGTACGGTAACTAGGGTTAAAAGTTTGTCCATGTTCTCCAGCGAGTGAAGCGAAGGCTTAACAACCTCCAATGGAATTTCATCCGTAAAACTGTACGCGGCTGCTCCAATGGTGTAAGCAACCTCGACCTTTATGTCCCCGCTTACAGCTCTACCGTCGGTGGGCACCATAAAAGTCCTTGTTAAGCTCCAGTTTTTGCCGGTTGACAGAACAGCATCTATACCAGTGACGCTGAAGTCCCCATCCCAAACCGGCGCGTACCATGGGTAGCAGACTGTCACGTTTTTTAAGATTATTTCATCTGGGCCATAATTGTAAACCCAAAGTTTCAATGTCACAGCCTCACCGGCCGTATACTGTGGTTTATCAGTGTAGCCGTAAACCCTAACGTCGGCGATGCATTTTACAGGACTCGTAAAAGTTGAGGCTGCGACGGCTAAAATCGCCAAAATTAGAGGTAATATGATTTTCTTTTCCAAGCAATCACCGGATTTAGAGTATTATGAGTTGCTGGTTTTAAAGCTTGTTGAGTTAGCATACGACTTTATGATTTTAATTCAGATTCAGAAGCTTGTCTGATAAGAGCCAGCACCTCTGCGGCCGGCGCATTTGTTTTGATACCTCGGGAATTGAAGTGGGTTAAATGGGCTTTAAACCCCCTATCCTTCAAAGCTTCAAGAATGGTTTTAACTGGCGGCACTGGTAAGCGCATTTTGCCGCATACCTTGTCCAGAACGTAGTAGGTTGGCGGGGCAGAGACTTCAGTTTTTACGGATGCCAAAATTTTTTCGACCCTCTTCTTCAATTTGAAAAGCCTTTTTTGAGCTTCCTTTTCCATTAAAGTGCAGAACTCTTCATCAGCCATTTTTCCAAGCCACAAAAGTCCAGCATAATCCATTTTTGAGCCGCAGTTTGGGCATATGCCAGTCTGGCCCAGCAGGGTGTTTATGGTTTCTCTGTGGAAGCAGTTGAAACAGTGGAGAATGTAGCCCAAATTTTTTAGACTCTGGTCAGCCTCTTTCGCGCCGTGTTTTAGGAGCATGTACACGCGTACATAGTGGTCGGTGCTGTGGCTAAAAAGCGGAGATATGCCAATCTCATGTTTCGCCGCCACACTAGCGGCGCACCCGATGACAAGCCTTAAGGCGATCTCGTGGCAGTATTCTGTGCGGAGAGGTTTCCCCCCATACTTGCGCAAACACGCTTTTGGATGTACTCCGCATAGGGGCGCCATATCCGTTGCCGTTAAAGCTAGAAGCCCTCCGTCGCGGATCGCTCTGATGGCGGAATCCAAAAATGGTGTTGGGGAACCAAAGGGGTCAATGTCTACAGCGTCAAACCTGCAACGCGGTGCACCATGTTTGGCTAAGAGAAAATTTGCATCCACGTTTTTGACTACCACGCGTTCGCCAACCATGTTCAGGGCAACGTTTAATTTCGCCAGTTTGCAGGCCTTCTCGTTTATATCATTTATCACAACCTTTTTGACACCTTCAACCTCTACTGCAAAGCGTATTCCCCTCACACCACAACCCGCTAAAGGCTCGCATACAGAGATTTCACGGTTCACAGTCCGCTGGTATGCCTGCAAGGCTAGAACGGCGATGTCACGGTTCAACTCCATAACGGGATTATAGAAGACTGGAGCCCTTGAAGGAGCATACTCACCGGGCCTCTCCACGAAAGCTGAAAGCCTTGGAACAAACAATTGGACTCTGCCTTCCCTAACGATTTCTGTTGGAAAATCAATTTCGCTCATGTCCCAGCTGTGCCCCGTAGGCTTAATTGCCTTTCAAGGGAGGAAATCAAGCCCTCAAGCTCTTTATTGTTCATGCCTGGAGACAACCAGCCGCACGCAGCTTGTTAGAGTTTCAAGCACAATTGAATATTAGATTTCTGGTCTGCACGGCTTACCAAAATCTTTTAGGTAAGCTGATGGCTAGGCATAGTCAGGGCCTCAGTCTCAGAACAAAGCACAAGGCGAAAACCTTGCGGAAACGCATACTTCTGTTGACGGGAAGTCCCGGCGTTGGAAAAACAACACTGCTACTGAAAGTTGTTGACGCATTGAGATCTAGAGGCTATAGTGTCGGCGGAATGGTGAGCCGCGAAGTTCGAGCGGGCGGAACCCGTATAGGCTTTGAAATCTTGGATTTGGCAAGCGGCAAACGGGGATGGCTTGCCCACGTAAACCAGAAAATGGGCCCGCAGGTGGGCAAATACCGCGTGAACATCGCCGACCTAGACAGCGTGGGCGTCGAGGCAATTCTAAAGGCTTTAAGGGAATGTGACATTATCGCCGTAGATGAAATTGGACCCATGGAGCTTTTCTCGGAAAAATTTAGGAAGGCTGTTCAAGAAGCTATTGAAAGCGGCAAACTTGTTTTGGGTGTGGTTCACTGGAAAGCCCGAGACAAACTTGTAGACGCGGTAAAGGCGCATCCAGACACAGAAATATTCACGGTCACTTTCGAGAATCGCGATAAACTGCATCAAAAAGTTGTGGATAAGGCTTTACGGTTTTTGGCGGGGACAGCAAATAAACGGTGAACTACAGAGTATTCTTTTCCTCGCTTTTCTTGCTTTTTCTATACTCATAAAGAATCATGAATGAGGGAAATAGCAAGCCGATGAAAAGAAATAGGGCTAAAGCATACTGCTCCATCACTACAAATTCTATTATAAGGTAGAGCCAGCAAACCACAGTCGCTATAAGGATTACCTTGGCAACATCGCCTATAAATCCCACTTATGATACCCTCATAAGTAATGACTGCTGAAAGTCTATTAAATATTGCGATATTCTATTTCACGCCAAGCGCAAACCATAACCTAAAAACCTTTAACAGACAATCAAGACAAGAGTAAAACGAAGGTTTCGTGATGCTGGTTGCAGGCGTTGACGACGCGGGACGCGGCTCCGTTATAGGGCCGCTTGTCATTGCCGGAATTCTAGTTGACAGCGAAGACTTGCCGAAACTTGTTCAGCTAGGCGTTAAAGACTCCAAGCTTTTATCGCCGAGCCGCAGGGAAGCCCTAGCCGCCGAGATAAAACGGATGGTTAAAAAACATGTGGTTGTAAAGCTTTCCCCGGCGGAAATTGACAGGGTTGTCACGACTGGCAGAAAGCTTCACAAGCTTAATTGGTTGGAAGCTAAAGCGATGGCGAAGGTCATAGAGCTTCTCCATCCGGATGTAGCCTACGTTGATGCTTCAGACGTTTTTGAGGAACGCTTCAAACAGCAAATCCTAGAGTTTTTACCATTCAAAATTGAAGTGGTTTCAGAGCATAAAGCTGACCGCAAGTACCCAGTGGTTTCAGCCGCCTCCATAATAGCTAAGGTGGAACGCGACCGCGAAATAGCCGAGTTAAAAGCCAAATATGGCGATTTTGGATGCGGCTACCCCACGGATCCAAAAACAATGGAGTTTCTGCGCCGCTGCCTCGAAACATTTAAGGAATATCCAGAGTTTGTTAGGAAAAGCTGGAAGCCGGCCAAAAGGGTTAGAAGGGAAAACGACTCCCGACAGGCAAGGCTTATTTAAAGCTTGCATAAGTCTTCCGGGCGTTTTATTTTGGATATTTCTTCGCCGTTTATGCATGGAATATCCTTGTTCACCAATGGTTTCCGCCCATCTGTCACAAGGATTGGGCGGGCTTGGACAACCATGCTTAGGCTTAGGATTTCCTCAACTCTTCGGTTTAAGGTTGTTTCTTTGTCGTCTACTACCCCGCCAATTATTTTCATGTTTTCCCCCGGAACAGTGACCATGAAGTCGAAGGGCGCCTTCTTGACGGCCACGATATTGTAGCCTACAAGCTTCTTGAAAATCCTCTGAAGGAGCTTGTTCCGCGTGAACATTTGTCTAGCCTTCATCATGAAGGGTTTACTGCGGTTTTTAGGCGCTTCGAAGATGTTGATTGGCTTAGCTATAGGAACCCCCAAAGTGCAGAGGAGGTTGTAGGCCGCTGTCACCGAGGCTTTCGCCATGCCCTTCTCGTAACCGTAAAGTGTCCTCCTCGAAATGCCTATCTTCTCGGCTACTTCGCCGACAGACAAGCCCAGCTCCTGCCTCCGCCTCCTAATGGCCTCGCCGTCTATCTCCACATAATATCCACCCGGACCCGCTTGGACCAGCGGGTGTATGCCCCTCAAAATAACGTTTTCAAAGGTTTTTGGCGTCACGGCCAAAACGTTGTATCGCGAATAAACAGTGTCGTCTTCAAGCGGCTTGTCGCGGGTTTTCTCGCTTATGAAAAGCGAAGCCGCCGAAACTTGGTGGGCTAGAAACCTCAACT
>JAWBRY010000090.1:0-4616 GCA_038843545.1 Bathyarchaeia archaeon
GGGTTCCCGCTCCCTGCCGGGAGCACCGCAGACCCCCGAAGGAGTCTGCAGTAGGAGGTCCCATTCGGGAATCCCCGGTTCTAAAGCTGCATACGCTTACCCGGGGCCCTATCGCGGCTGGCCGCGCCCTTCGTCGGCGCTCAAGCCGAGCCATCCACCAGACGGCGTGGCATGTCGGGCTAGAGCGGTGTCTGTTTGGCGTCCGTGAACCCTTCCACTGCGATAGGCCTATGCACGGCTTCATCGTGAGCATAAGCCCACTGGCCCTTCGCTCCGCCATCGAAGCGATGGAGAGCTGCATTTAACGGGTAGCTTAACGTAATGTAGCCAAATCTATTCTGAAGCGGGCTTCGGCCATATAAGGGTTGCGTTGCACCCCTTAACCCTACATACGCGAATTTTCAACATTCAAGCACCATTGGAAAGTGTATGCTCTTCACGGAAAGTGTGCTGCACAGCTTTCGGCTGGGGAGGTTTAAAGTTGAAGAAGGCTTACTTCTGTCTTGGTGTTTAGGGTTGTCTGGCGATCTGATGCGGCTTAAGTTTGTCGGGTGTATGGTTGGATGTGCTGTTGGAGACGCGTTGGGCTCGAGCTTCAGAGTTTTCCATGGAGTGTGGACCGATGACACCCACATGATGATTGGTGTTGCCGAATCCCTAATTGCCAAGAAGGGGTTTGACGGAAACCACATGGCTCAAACCTTCATCAAAAACTATGAGTTGGAGCCTTGGCGCGGCTACGCCCCGGGTCCGCCCCGCGTTTTCAAGTTAATTAAGGCTGGCGTTCCATGGAGCGAGGCCTCGAAAAGGTTGTTTGGTTGAAAAGGATCTTACGGGAATGGTGCAGCCATGAGGGTGGCGCCAGTAGCCCTCCTATACCACGATGATTTTGAAAAGCTGCGCCTCGTGGCTGAAGCCCAAAGCCTAATAACCCACGCCCACGAGCTTGGGGTTGAGGGCGCGGTTCTTCAAGCCTACGCCATAGCCCTAGCGGTTGGGGAAAAGCTGCCAAAGGGGTTTGATGTTTACGCTTTCTTGAAGCGCCTGCTGGCTCTAACGAGAAATGAAGCGTACAGAGAGAAACTTCATGCAGCTCTACGCTTTTTAGATGAGAAACCCGATAGGCGTAAGGTTGTTGAAAGACTTGGAAACAGCGTGGAAGCCCCCAACTCCGTGCCAACGGCAATCTACTGTTTTCTGCGGAACCATCAAAGCTTCGGCGAAGCCCTCACATACGCCATAAGCGGCGCATACCACGGCTCACAGCCATACCTGAACATTGGCTGAACAAGCTCGAGAAAAGGGACTACATAGAAAGGCTTGCGGAAGACCTCTGGAAACTAAAAAACACAGTGGCCGCGGACACGTGAACATTTTTATTTTTGTTTTCAATACGCCATAATAGCGTAATGGCGAACAGCGCCTCGGTAGCTCAGCCTGGTAGAGCAACGGCCTTGTAAGCCGTAGGTCGCGGGATCGAAGCCCGCCCGAGGCTCTACTTTTAACTTTTCAGCTGCGGATTTGCCAAAATATGAGGTTGGCCCTAAATACTATGTGACCATTACGCAGGATGCTGTTTCCAGCCATAAAGGTCGGAGGGCAACTCTTAAATTTTGGGCTGAGGGACCCTTTATAGCGTGTTGGACGTGAAGAATTCTGCTTTAGGGCTTATTTCATTGCTTCTCTGCTTCATCATTATTTCCGTCTCAGGAATTGTAATGGTGCGTGCTGATGGAACCACTATATTAGGGCTGACGGAAGCATTGAGGGAACAGACAAAATTTACCGCGAAGGAAACGTTTACGCTTTTGGCGGTGATATTGATGTTGGCGGCTCAGCCTACGGCATTATAATTGAGCGGGACAACAATTGTCATCGACGGAAAAGGCTATTCCCTCACCGAAGTGGACCATTTTCATTTTTCGAGATTTTCTCTCAAGGTAAACCAGTCACAACGGGGATAAGTCTAGTTGGCCGGAGAAATGTGATTATCAAAAATCTACAAATAAGGGGTTTTAATGTTGGTGTTGGGGGAGAAAACTGTTCAAACGTTAAGATTCTATGGAACAACATAACAAGTAGCATAGAGGGTATGCATTTTTCATGGTCGTTTCTCATAACCGTTTCCGGCAATATTATAGCCGAAAACGGTGGCAATGGCATTTTATTTGAAAACTGTTCCAACTGTACCATTTCTGGAAACAATGTAACGGCCAACTATTGTGGCATAAGAATCCAACACTCAAACAACAACATTGTTTACAGAAATCATGTGGCTAAAAATTCAATGGATGGTATACGAGTTGAATTTTCCTCGAGCCGCAACATTATCCTCCAAAATTATTGGCAAACAATGTTCATGGCATTGATGGTTCCTCCAATAATGTCATTTCCGGCAATAACATAACAAGCAACGCTAAAAGTGGCGTCTGCCTAAGCGGCCAAGCTACAAACAATACCGTTTCATGGAACAATATAACCCACAATAATGTTGGAATATATTTTAGGGAGTCTTGCAAAAACGTTATCCACCATAACAATTTTATGGCGAATATAAGACATGCTTACGACATTGCTTGGGAGTATTCCCACATAACTCCCTCAGTCAATCTTTGGGACGACGGCCAGGAGGGCAACTACTGGATAATTACAATGGCACAGACATGGACCGCAACGGGGTAGGTGACACACCATATGTTGTGGGTAAAAATAACATAGACCACTTTCCACTGATGAAACCTGTTGTGATTCCAGAATTTCCAATTGAAGAAACTCCTCCCGACCACTCTTTTGACTTGACAAGCCCAAATATAATGCTCCCCTTAATAGTGCTGCTAACAACTTCAACCATTATATTTGGCACCGTAGTTTATAAGAGGAGGGCATCTAAAACACTGGGACGAGAACGCTAGAAAAAGCTCCATGACCATCTAAAAGGGCTAGTTTTGGCATTTGAATTGTTAGAAGGCTGCGGAAACGCTTAACAAATGACTTTTGGCTTTGAAAACGTTTTTAGGGATTTTCCACATAGTATTGGCAAGCCCATGTGAATTCGCGTTAATGGTTGTTGGTGTTTAAGGATGAGGGGCATTTATCATGGTTTATGTGTGAACTGTGAAGGCGTCATATCAGATGATAGGCTTATCCAGATTGGCATCTGCGAAAACTGTGTTGAAAGGGCTGAAGCCCTAAAAAGCTGGGAACAGTTGCTTGAGGTTTTGAGGGAGAATGGCCGACTCTATTTTGCTGAGGAAATTTTCCATTTCCATCAGAAGCTTAGGGAGTTTTCCCATTTCTTTAAGAGGGCTGTCGGGCAGAGGATGTGGTCTCTTCAGGAGACTTGGGCTAGGAGAATCCTTTTAAATAGCAACTTCTCCATTGTGGCGCCAACCGGTGTTGGGAAAACTGTTTTGGGGGCTGTTTCAGCCTTATATTTTGCGGTTAATGGCGGGAAAAGCTACATTATTGTGCCAACGGCGCTTCTCGTCCAGCAGGTTGTGGAAAGGATTGGCGTTTTTTCTGAAAGGCTTGGCGTAAACCCGAGAATGGTCTTTTACCATGCTGGTATGAGCGACTCTGAAAGGCGAGAAGCCCTGGAAAAGGCGGCACGGGGCGAATTCGAAATTTTAGTTACAACCGAGAGGTTTTTGATTAACCATTTTGAGGTTGTTGGTGGCAAGGCCTTCAGCTTCGTTTTTGTGGATGACGTGGACTCTTTCCTCAAGTCTCCGAAGAACATAGACAAGGTCATGAAGCTTTTGGGCTTCAGCGACGAGATAATCGCCTCAGCCTTTCGAATAATAGATCTGCGGAGGGAGGCAAGCCGCCTAAAAAGGATGGGGAAATCCCCAGAACAGGTCCTCAACGAGGTGGAGAGCATTCGAAGCCGAATTGAGGAGTATAAACGCCAAAACAAGATAGGGCTGCTCGTTGTTTCGGGGGCAACGGTTAAAGCCAGAAGAACAAAGCGGATAAAGCTCTTCGAGGAGCTCCTAAACTTCCAGATAGGCTTCAAACCGGAATTCCTCAGAAACATTAAAGACTATTACCTGAAGGCGGAAGCCAGCATGGAGCAGCAGGTTCTGTCGCTTATCCAGCGGTTTGGCGGAGGATGCCTCATTTTTGTTCCATCAGTCTTCGGAAGGGACTATGTGGCCAGACTCAGCACCTTCCTAAACGCTAACGGCGTTAAAGCCTACGCATACATGAAAATGGATGAGGCGATGTTGGAGCGGTTTCAGAACGGTGAATACGAGGTTCTCGTGGGGGTTGCTAGCTACAGAAGCCCCTTAGCGAGGGGCATAGACCTTCCGGAAAGAATTCGCTACGTGATCTTCGCTGGCGTTCCAAGAACCGAGATCCGGCTTAGCTGGAACGAATACAATCCAGTCAAGCTCTTGACGCTTCTCAAAAATGTTAGGGAATTTCTTGAGGCAAACATGCAGGATAGGGCTAGCCAAGTGATAAACACCCTTAGAAGGGTTGTGCCGGTAAATAGGCAAACCGTGGAAATGGTTAAAGAGGCCTTGGAAAGAAGTGCCACGCTGGAGGGCTTCGAAGAATATGTTAGGAGGATTGTTCTGGAGGCTAGGGGCTTCCTAAAGGAGGCGATAACT
>JAWBRY010000091.1:0-4599 GCA_038843545.1 Bathyarchaeia archaeon
CGAGCTTTCGGGCGAGAAACTCCGTGGAGATTTTGGCTGTTCTCCGATGGGCGCCCATCTCCGCCAACTTCAAAAGCGTGTAAAGGTGACGCCAACTCTGCTTCTCATTCATCCCGCAAGCCCTTCATTTCCATTTTAACTTGGAGGCTTGCATATTTAAGGAACACGAAAATTGACGGTTTACGCTTAGCCAGCTTGATTGCATGTGGCGTTTGCCATAACAAAAATGTTGCGGGCGTCAACTATTTGAACTGAAACGTTCACACTTTCTGAGGCTGTTGTGACTGCGAACGTTATAGTGTATGTGCCATTGCCCAAATCCGCTATGTCTGGGTTTTCGACTGGAACCCAAAGTTCTGGAGCTTGCTCCCAGTAAACGGCTATTTTTTTGGCTTTGGCCGGCTTGTTTTCATTGAAAATATTGCATGTTAGCCTTACTGTCTTAATTGACTCGTTTCCGTTAGCCGTGTAGTAGCCTTCTACCGTGAGGAAGGTTGTAACGTTTACGGCCTCGTTTATGGTTATGTTGGATGTCAGCCCCAAAATTTTAAGCGTGAAAGAAGTGTATGCGCTTGAAACTCCAAGTCCGTTATTGTTCCATGAAAGCTTCACGCCGTCCTCGTATCCGTTGTTGTTTAGAAGCGTGTAATGGATTTGGCACAGTTGTTGGGGGTGCAGTTGCATGTAGGTGCATGCAAGCATACCAAGGTTTTCCGCCAAAACCGTCCTTTGTCCACCATTTGTAATGTTGGCAAGGGCGCTTATAATGGCGTTTCTTAAACCCGTTTTCACGGCTAGGGCTAGCTCAACGGCGGAGCCGCTTTCCACTGTTTGCTGTTCCATTGTTAACTCGTAGACGTAGATGGAGGTGGACGCTATTAGGATGGCTATGGCTAGGGCTGCCACTATCAAAAGCTGCCCCGAACGGTCAGCCCTGAATTTTCTGGCTGTTTTCATTATTTCGCCACCGCCAAATACAAGTAAACCACGTAAAGGCGGAACTCTGGAGCTTGGCTTGTGCAAACATACTTTACGAGGGTTATTTCTTGGCTGTTGAAGCCTCCGTTAGAAACTGTTTCCGTGTTGATCTGCCGCATTTGGCCGTTGTAGACGGTTAGGTTGAAGGATACGCCCGCCGGCAGCAAGAGGTTTAGGGCTTCCCTAAGCCCAGACCAGTTTCCAGCGGTTATGTAGGCAGCTAGGCTTCCATCGGAATCCAACTGTAATAGTGCTTGGGTGCCGATTGAGGCTAACGGGTTGTTTGGGGTTCTTGTGCTTTTGGTTGTTAGGTTTGCCGAGACGGCTAGGGCTGAGAAGATTATGAATGTGGCTAGGAAAGCCTCAATAACCCTGATCTGCCCACGGTTCCACCTTTTCATGTTTTCGATCCTCCTATGAGGATTGTGCACTTGTATATTCCGTAGCCGATGTTGACCAGATGCTCGTAGGCGTAAACATCTGAACTGTTCAGCAAACTTGCGAAATCCACGCCTATTTGAAGGGGGATCTGCGGGTAGGCAGTCCACTCTATGAAAGGCTGGGCGGCGTTTGAGCCAAACACGACAAGCACCATTGGACCTGGGTCAACAGCCCTCGGAATGCTGAAAACTTTGTCTCCAGTTTGTGGGAGCTCCCACACATTATCGAATGTTAAGGCGTAAACCTTCCCCAAAACAATTTCAGTGCTTGTCGACGTGACACTCAAAGTGTGATTTAATGGGGAAAGCCTCAGAAAAGCACCTTCAGGTGCTGGTTTGCCGGATTGGGCAAAGGCATAAACAGAGTGGGAGAATATGCGGCTGCTGTGGGTGGATTTTGCAAATACGACGAGGACTGCTGGGCTTTCAAGGCTTTTTGGAAGAGTAACGTTGAAACTTGTTTCCCCATTAACATTTTGTATGGTGTGGGCTTGTAGAATGGTTTCCGCCAAAACATAAGCCTTCAAAACCGTGGAGACTTTGACGCCGCTGTCCTTTTCCGTTGCCACCTTAAACGTGTAGGTTCTCTCTTCCAAACCTTCGGAAACCGATGTTAAATTCACGTTCACGTTAAAAACCGGTTTTATTTCAATTCTAAACGATAAGTCTGGTGCTTTTAGGCCTGTGAATATTTGGGCATAGCTTAATCCGTAGATGTTTTCGCTGTTAAGTCTTGAAACCTTGTCAATGTCGAGGGTGTATGGGCTGTCCGCTCCGGCCTCGGCTAAGCCGAACTCTTCTGGAACCATCTGCCCACTCCGCCCCCAGTCGGCTGGCTTGCCAGCATAAAGCAGTATTTGTTTGGCGATTTCGCCGAGTCTTTGGGCGGCTTCAAGGTTTGTGGGCGTGTTTATGAGGGGTTGAAGGATTCTGGCTGCGGCTGTCATGGCTGAAAGAACAAGCAAAACCATTAGCGAACACGCGAAAAAAGTGTCTATGGATATGGCTGGCATAGGCTTCACGCCTTTAGCCTTGAGCCGCTAAGCCAATCATGCCTCCCAAAAGGCTCTGGGATAGCGCTAGGGAAATGTGCGCCGTCAAGACAAGCATGGCTGAATACTTGAAGCCGGCCGCGAAGGTGCCCTCGTTAACCTTGCCAACAAAGAAGCCTGAAAGCCAACACTGCAAAAGTATGCCAAGCGAGAAGAGGTTCATCTGCTCCTGCAAAGCGGAAAAGGGCGTGGGCGTCGCTCCCGGAAGCGATAGGCTTGTTAAGGCGTAAACGGTTAAGGCCACCATGGTGGTTGTTAGGGCGATTAAAACGCTCCAGATGAAAGCCAAAATCACATAGGGCCTCAAAAGGGCTTTCTTGTTTGTTTCAACATCCTTCTGTTTTTCGCTATACTCCGTCAGTATTTCAAGGGCTAGGCTGGACCCGCCGCCAGTCTTAATGGTTTCCACCAGGATTAGGAAGTTCACGAGAACAGGCCAGTTCTGAATCTTCCTCTTAACACTTCCAAAAATCTTCCTTAATGGGACGCCCCACTCCATCTGGCTTTTGATAAGCGCTAAAACCTCTGAAAACTTTCCGTAGCCAGGGCGCCCGGCTGCATGGATTATACTTTTCTCCGGCGAAAGCCCAGTCTTCCTTGCTTCGGTTGTATCCCTCAAAAAGCTTGGCATTGCGCTTTCAGCAGCATTATTCATCCTAGCTATCTCTACGTAAACACCCGCTGCTGGGATGGAAATGGCCAGCAGGCATGAGGTCACAATGAGGGGGGCGACATGCGGCATCGTCAAGTATTTAAGCTGCGGCATTGTGAAGGCAAGCGCCAGAAACACTGCGGCGCCCATGGTGGTTACGGCTGCCACCTGGTAGGGTTTTTTGACGCCCAGAAGGTTGCCTTTCCTCTCCATGTGAGCGAAAACCATGAAAACTATAGAGATCAGCGGCGTCAAAACGAATATGAGGAGGCAGACAGCATCCGTTGAAATGCCCAGCGCCCCAGACGTCCTCATAGGATCAAATATGGATGTTGAAGAGAAGATTATGAAGAGGATGTAGGAGCACAATGTCACGATGAGCATGACGGCGTAAGCCTCCACGAGGGTTCCAAGCCTTTCGATGCTTCGAATGGCGGCAGCGCTTTGCATCTCGAATATGGAGCGAAGTTTACTCCTCAAATAGTTGACGATGTTGCCTCCGCTTCTCACAGCCGAAACATAGCCCAACAAGAATTCACGGTAAACCTTTGACTTGGTTTTTTCCGCCCTTTTCTGCATAACCGTCAGCGGGTCGTAGCCCAAAACCTCCACTTGACGCACAACTTCTTTGGCTTCCTTTTGAAAGGTGGGCAAGTGCTCGATATTGCGAAGTTTTCTCCAACTCTCGTACAAGGTGACTCCGCTTGCCGCCAGTATGGTGAAGAGCAAAGCTGCAAAGGGCAGTTCCCGATTTATTTCGCTTGTGTCCTCCTCCTCCATGAAGAGGCTTAACATGCGCCCAAAAATCTTCGGCTTGAACGGCGCCTGCATTTTCACCACCCGCCCTTTTCGAGGAACTCCCTCTGGAAAAGCTCTGGATTGTTGTAGTATTTGCTTAGGACTTTGTTGACGCTTCGGTAGTCGCGGATGCCATGTTCAACCATGTGGGCTAAAACCCGCTTGCGGTACTCCAACTCGTCAAGAAGCCTTTCCACAGGGATGTCGAGGCTCGCGGCCATCCTCCTCAAAAGGTAGCTTTCCCGCAGATTCTCGCGGAACATGTCCGTGGACGGGTTCCAGCTGAAAACCTCTTGATAACTGTTGTAGTCTCTGATTTCCGTGACGCTTACGAATTTTCTGCTTGAAAGCATCCGCCCAGACTCGAGGAAAACAGGCGCTCTCACATGCTTAACGGTTATGATGCAGTTCATAAGCGGAATAATGGAAGGCGGAATATTCATGGGAGGCTGCGTCAGCCTCTTGATAGCCGTGTCCACATCCTCGGCGTGCAAGGTGCAAAGCCCACCGTGGCCCGTGGCAAGCGCCTGAAACAGCACATAGGTTTCCTCGCCACGGACCTCGCCCACGATTATGAGGTCTGGTCGGTGGCGCACCGCCGCCTTAATCAAGTCGTATAGGGTGATTTCGCCCTCGCTTTCGGGTCCGAAGCCTGAACGCGCTATTGTGGCTGTCCAGT
>JAWBRY010000092.1:0-4592 GCA_038843545.1 Bathyarchaeia archaeon
GGCCCTTTTGGCTTGGGTTTATATTTTGGGTTGGATGTTTGATGAAAACTGTTTTGTCACGGTAAAGCTCCGGATAATCTGGGTCGTGGTGATCGTAGTGGTAATGTGTAACGACAAGCACGTCGGATTCTTCAGCATACTTTTTTATGACCTCCCATGTTTCGTCAAGTCTCTGCCACTCAAGGGGGTGTGGCTCCAAACCATAACGCAACGGCGCTAAAGAAACACCCGGATCAATCAGAACCTTCAAATTGTCTGTTTCCACGAAAGTTGCCATGGAACGCACACCGAAACTGTCAAAGCCCAACGGAACAATCTTTTTAATCATGATGACGCCTCCCTTCCGAAATAGGCTGAAAGCCCCCTCATTTCCGTCCTTTTCAGGATTTCAGCGCACTTCTTCGGGTTTAGAGCCTTAAACTCAAGCCCTAACGTTTCCAGCAGCCTTTGAGCGTCCCTGGCTATGTTTGGCGCCACAAGGATTCCGCGCACTCCACGGCTTGTTCGGCTTTTAGCTGCCTCAATGTACTTGGCAAGCTGCAGGACTGCCTCCTTGCCAGCTCTTCGGCGTTTAATCTCCACAATCACAAGCCGCCCATTTCTGTCTATGCCGTAAACATCCACGAAGCCTGGCTCCACCTTTTTCTCGAAACTTATGGGCTTAAAATCCTCCTCCAAAAGTGAAGGTTCTGCGAGGATGGCTTTCTGCATGTCTTCTTCACTAGCGTGTAGGGCGAATTCGCCCGAGTCCCTTAGGCTTAGAGCTGAAACCATGTAAACCCTGTCAAAAAACACCTGAACTGTCTCGGAGGGCTTCTGCTTAACCGCATGAATCTCTAAAATGCCGCTGCGTATTTGGGTATGAAATATGCAGCCTGGAGGTTGCCAGTTAACGGGTTCATAGCCCACAGGGCGATGGACTAAGAGCGATCCATCCTCCTTTATAATTAGGATGCGTTCGCCTGGCTCAAGCTTTGAGGAAGCCCTGCCGTGATAGTGAACCCAGCAGTTTCCAATAATGAGTAGAGTCTTACGTTGGGATAAAGCTTCCCAAACGATTTTCCCCGCCTCTTCAATATTTGGGTTAACTGAAACCGTTAGGGGCTTAGGGCTTGACAACTTCGCCAAATAGTTTTAGAGGTTTTACTACATAAGATTTCTGAAGATCCTCATGAGCGAGTGGGATAAGAAACGTGATGTCATGCAGTATTATGATTTAACTGCAAAGTCGTATGATGAGCTTTACGCCGCCGAACAGAAAGCGAAAATCGAGGCAGCCCTTGGAAGGGTTAGAATAGACGGCAATAGCATAGTCTTAGACAGCGGCTGCGGGACAGGTTTACTTTTTGAGTATGTGGCTGGCAAAACCCAGGCCGTTGTGGGGTTAGATGTTTCAAGGGGTGTTTTGAAGAAAGCTAAGAAGAGGGCTAAAAAGTTTGGCAATGTACACTTGGTTTTAGCCGATGCCGATTATGCCCCTTTCAAGGGCAATATTTTCAGCCACATCTTCGCCGTGACATTGCTCCAGAACATGCCTAACCCGGAAGATACACTGGCTGAGCTTAAAAGGGTTGCCGGAGAAAAAGCCTTTCTCATAATCACGGGCTTAAAGAAGAAGTTTTCCAGGGAAACCTTTGAAGCCTTATTAAGTAAGCTTAAATTAAACATAGTTGAAGTTTTAAGCGAAGATGAGGCGCTCAAATGTTATGTGGCTGTTTGTGTGAAGGTTGAACATTAAAACCTGCAGGGTGTGTACATAAACCTAATATGAAGGTGAAAATTTAGGCTGATAATCCCACGTAATGTATAATTTAAACCTTGGTGATGCATTTGCCCCTAAGAACCCTGAAAAGGGAGGATGCTGAAGCCATAACATTGGAATGGATTTTACATGTCAAGAATTATAGGTTAACCTTGAACCGAAAAATTTGTGTTGGATGTGAAATCTGCAGCCTTGCATGTCCAAAAGAGGCCATAAAGCTTGTGAAGCAGTCTAAGACCATCGATGGCAAGGCGCGAAGGGCGAAGGTTGACATAACCCTTGAAAAGTGCAATTTCTGCGGGATATGTGATATCCTCTGTCCCTATGGCGCTATAAAGGTGACCATTAACGGCAAGCATGTTTTAAATGTTGTGGAAAAGGAAAGCTTTCCAACTTTAATCCGCGATATTCAAGTGGATGCCTCCAAGTGTCCCGTGGGCTGTGTTGAATGCGAGAAGGCATGTCCGCTTAGCCTTATCAAAGTGTCATGGCAAACCACGAATGACGAAACAGTCACGGATTTGAGCGTTTACTCTGAACGGGGAGAGGAGGGGTTAAAGGTTAATGTTGAGGTGGACAAGGAGCACTGTCCATGCTGTCGAGTCTGCGAGTTCAAATGTCCTAAAGATTTGCTCCGTGTACGTAAGGCCTTCTATGGCGTGATCCGCATTTATCAGGAGAAGTGTCCGGAGGGTTGCCGGGACTGCTTGGATGTTTGCCCAATAAGTGGAGCGCTTTACCTTTCTGAACCTGACAAGAAGGTTCATGTGAATGAGCTTTTCTGCGTTTATTGTGGAGCATGCAAAGTTGTTTGCCCTGTGAATGGGGCTCTTGAGTTGAGGAGAACGAAGATTATGCATACCCCCGTTCGCTCCGGGGCTTGGAACAAAGCCTTGGAGCGTTTGGCCTCCCCCCTTGAAATGACGAAAGAATTGAAGGCTAAGGGTTCGCTTAAGGCTCTTGACTCCGTGGAAAGGAGATTCATTAGGAAGGTGCCATAAATGGCAGAGGAAAGTCAAACCCAAACTCAAGCTAAACAGAAGCCCGAGGAGCTTCGTATAGGCGTTTTCATATGCCACTGCGGCTTGAACATTGCCGGCGTTATAGACATTAAAGAGCTTGTCGAGTATGCGAAGACGCTTCCAGACGTCGTTTATGTGAAGGACAACCGCTACACGTGCGCCGATCCGGGGCAGGAGGAGATTCGAAAAGCCATTAAAGAGTATAAGCTCAACCGAGTTGTGGTGGCTGCTTGTTCACCGCGCATGCACGAGGTCACTTTTAGGCGGACTGTTTCTGAGGCAGGTTTGAACCCATACCTTTTTGAGATGGCGAACATCCGCGAGTTTTCTTCATGGTGTCACCCAAGCACACCCAAAGAAGCCACCGAGAAAGCCAAAGACCTCATCAGGATGGCTGTGGCTAAGGCGAGGCTCTTAATGCCTCTGCAAACCATCGAAGTGGCGGGGACAAACACGGCGCAAACTATCCGCTGCGGTATAGCCGGCATAAACGCGGCTTTAGACTTGGCTGAAATGGGTTTCAAGGTCTACCTTCTCGAGAAAAGTGAAAGCATAGGCGGGCACATGGCGCAGCTGGATAAGACGTTTCCAACACTGGACTGCTCTATATGCATTGAAGGACCGAGAATGGTGGATGTGGGACGGCACCCAAACATCGAAATCATTTCGTATGCAGATTTAATCAGCGTTAGCGGTTACATTGGCAACTTTAAAGTCCGCATCAGGAAGAACCCACGCTACGTTATTGAAGAGAACTGCACTGGCTGCGGCGAGTGCAAGGACGTCTGCCCGATAGAATATCCAAACGAGTGGGACATGGGGCTCGGCACCAGAAAGGCCATATCCGTGCCCTTCGATCAGGCTGTACCGCTTGTTTACACGATTAACCGTGACTACTGTATTGAATGCTACAAGTGTGTGGACGCGTGTGGCGCAAGGCAAGCCATAAACTTTGACCAGAAACCCGAAGAAATCGAGCTTGAAGTAGGCGCAATAATTGTGGCTACTGGCTACGACATTTATCTGCCATATGATAACCCGCTTTACGGTTATGGAAAATACACGAACGTGATAACCTCCCTAGAGTTTGAAAGGCTTATTTTGGCTGCTGGCCCCACCGGCGGAAAGGTTGTGCGAGCCTCAGACGGGCAGAAACCGCATAGCGTGGCGTTTATCCAGTGTGTTGGCTCAAGGGACACGAACAAGTATCCATACTGTTCGAATTTCTGCTGCATGTACACGCTTAAGCATGTTGTCCAGCTTAAAGAGAAGTATAAGGAGGACATTGAGGTTTACGTTTTCTACATGGACATGCGCACCAACTTCAAAGGCTTCGAAGAGTTTTACCAGCGCGCCCGCGAATTGGGTGTAAACTTCATCCGTGGCAGGGTCAGCCGCATATTTGAAGATCCGAAAACCAAGAACTTGATTATTCACGCTGAGGATGCGAACCTCGGCATGCCCATTGAAGTGGAGGCGGAAATGGTTGTTCTGGCGACAGCCGCCATTCCGAAGAAGGGCAGCGAGGAAATAGCCCGCATTTTAAACTTGACGCATGGTGCGGACGGCTTCTTTATGGAGAGCCACCCGAAGCTCAAGCCCCTAGACTCGCCGACGGACGGCATATTTCTGGCTGGGGCATGTCAAGGACCAAAGGATATACCATACAGCGTCTCGCAGGGTTGTGGCGCAGCAGCCCGAGCCGCCACAATCCTTTCAAAGAAGACTTGGAAGATTGAACCCATAATCGCTGTTGTGGATCCAAGCAAATGCCGCAACGTCACAACTAAGTGCGGTATCTGCGCTGA
>JAWBRY010000093.1:0-4535 GCA_038843545.1 Bathyarchaeia archaeon
TTATACTTGATTATTGTCAAGCCTTATCCGGCCGTTTATTATGGTGGGCGTTTCCTCTTCGTTTATCCCCAGCTTTCCGAGCAGTGGGTTTCAGACAGCCTAATCGCGATGACTCTATTCGCTTTTGGCGTAGTAGGCTTGCTTTTAATTTACCAAAGCACAAAGTATGCCTATAACCCGAGGCAAGCATATCTTGTGTTCATGGTGGGCGCGGCGCTTCTCTTAATTGCCTACATATCCGTGGAAGCAATAATGCATTACTGGAAAGGCATATAACAATAATGGAAGTCTTGTATGGCCTTCACCATGGGATGCTTTTTAAACCCATCTTGTACGCCACAAAGTTTGTCAACAAGTGTAGGGGCGGCGTAATCACCAGCACCGTGACTGCAAGCTCCGGGAAAAGCATGTTTAATGGAAGGGAGAAAACAAGGGCTCCCACTATAAAGTCAATCTGGTCAACAACGGGTAAAATTCCGCCCGGAGGAATCCCCATTCGCCTTTTCAGAAATGCCCCTGCCAAGTCTCCTGTCAAAGCTCCTAGAGACAGGAGGAAGCCGAAGTGAAGGGGGTAGCCGAAAAGCATGGACTCGACAAGGCCGACCGCGGTTCCCACTGCAAGTCCGGAAAAGAAACCTCTAAAAGTCTTGTTTTTTCCGAAGATTGGCCTCCCATCAGAGAATGTTTTTCCAAGATCTAGGGGTAATCCACCGCCAAAAAGTACGGGTGCAGCGTTTGCACAATAGGCTGGGAAAATGAATTTTAAAGCGTTTAAAACTAGGCTTGTGATGGTTTCCATACTTTGAACCTTCAGGCTGATGGTGGTGAGCGTTCAATTAACCCTCCTACACCTATCTCCAGGTAGATGGTTGATTGCTGGTTCACTCCAAATTTTTTCTCCACAACAGCCTTAATGATTTTCGGGTTTTCTGTAGGCTTCATTGATATTATGGTGTCCGCCCAAAACTTCAGCACTCTTGTGGCTACTGGTTCAATGGAGACAACAGGGTCTTCGAAAACGCTTCGCACTTGACTAACCACTAGAACCGCGATTTTCCTTGTTTTTGCAATCTGCGCTAACCACGCCATTTGCTTGTTCAATTCACGGTTTAGCTCGAAGGTTTTTTCAGGGTTCTCCGCAACCTCTAACCGGTAAAGATGTGTGATTGTGTCGAAAACAGTTAGGCCGAAATCCTTCGACAAATAGTTGTCCAACTGGTCTATGAGGGTTGATTGCTCCTTAAAATCTTTGGGTCTCGCTAGGATTATGCGTTCAGCAACTTTTTCAATGTTTTCCGAGGCTATTTGGGAGAGCCTTCTGGAAGAAAACGTGCCGTCGCAGTCCGCGAACAAAACCTTATAACCTTCCCTTGCACAGTTCACGGTGCACTGTATTGCCAATGTTGTCTTAGCGGTTTCAGCCTCTCCATAGATTAGGCTGATGTTGCCGACCGCTAAGCCGCCCTCCAAGACTTCGTCAAGCCTCTTACAGCCTGTTGGAATTTTCTTTAATGGCTCCATGCACGTTAATAGATATAAGCATGCGAGAAAAATAATTTGTTGTTAAAGGTTCAGTGATCGAGGCGCATGAAAGCGAAAATAGCGGTGGCAACAGTTTCGGGGAAAGTCTACTACTTGATAGTCAACGAGCTGAAAAGTCAAAACATACCTTTTATAAGTCTGACACCTCATGACCCTGTGCCGATGGAGATAAAGGTTGTCATAACGACTGAAAGGGAGCGGCCCTTGATAAAGCATGAAAACGTCCTAACATTCAGAGAAGACGAAGACCCCAAGGCTGTAATCAACAGGGCTCTTCAACATGTAGAGGGGAAAAGCTCCTACGAGAAAGTTGTGATAGGGGTTGACCCCGGCGAAGTTTTTGGATTAGCTGTCCTAGCGGATGGAAAGGTTATTAAAACCGGGAACTGTTTTAGCATAAAGGAAACCGTTAAAGAAATTGGAAACATCGTGAGAAGCCTAAAGGATGTTAAGGCTGCCGCGATAACTGTTAAGATTGGGGACGGTATCCCAGAGTACAAGGAAAAGCTTCTAAAAGCCTTGGATAGACGTTTGCCTCCAAAAGTGGAGTTGGAAAGCGTTAGCGAAGCCGGAACAGACCGACATATAAGTGAGGCGAAACATAGGAGGGGGATAAGAGACATAGTTTCGGCAATAAGGATTGCGAAAAGAAGCGGGCAAAAGTTTGCTAGGGGGCAGGTCCCGTGAGGATAACTGTTAACGCTGGAAAAACCATGCTTGTGGATGGACCAGCTTCTGTTACGCTTGTTTCCGGACAAGTGGAGGTTTTCGGGTATAGCTTGAAGCAAATGAGCAAGATTTTGATAAGAGATGGAAAACGCATGCCTTTTGCAGTTAAGGAAAACGCAACCTTCGACGTCTCTTTAGGGGAGGGGGCAAACGTGGAGGAGGTCGACGAAGACACTATACCACAATCGTGGAGAGACGCCTACAACGAGCTAGCAGCCATGAAGAAAAGGCCGGCAATAGCGCTTGTCCTAGGAAACGTGGACTCTGGAAAAACAAGTTTTTGCACTTACCTTGCAAACAGGCTTCTAAGCGCGGGGTGTAAAGTCGCCATTTTGGATGGAGACTTAGGCCAGTCCGACATAGGCTCCCCATGCACAATATCCTATGCACTTGTTTCCAAGCCTTTAACAGACCTATTTAACCTTGAACCTGCAAACGCCTACTTTGTGGGAGTCACCTCGCCAAGCAAAGCCACAGATAAAGTTGTCCAAGGGTTTGCCCTGCTTAAGGAGGAGGTTTTGAAGCACAGCCCAGACTACGTCATAGTGAACACGGATGGATGGGTGGAAGGCGAGGACGCTGTAAACTACAAGAAGCAAGTTGTTGAGAAGGTAGGTCCAGACATAATATTCTGCATCCAGCAAAATGAAGCCTTAACACCCCTCCTGGAAGCCCTCAAAAACTTCAGAACAGTGACCGTCGAGTCCCCTCAGACAATAAAGCAGAGAAGCCGAGAAAAACGCAAGAGTCTAAGAGAGTTTTGCTACATAAAGTATCTGAAGGGCGCAAAGGTGCAGTCCATTCCCATTAGCTGGGTTAAAATAGAAGGCAACGAGCTTGCAGGCTTAAACAAAGTCTTTGGAACCGCCAAAAGGGATAAGGAGATAATAACCCTTCTTGGAATAAAACCCCTCCACATAGCTGAGTTAAAGGACAAAATCCAAGTGGTTATCGGCCGAGGCCGATGGATAAACCCCGAAAAAATTAAGAAGGTGAAGGAGACGTTGGGTAAAAGGGTTGAAGTTTTATGGAAAGGGGACGAGGAAGGACTTTTAACAGCTCTGTACAATGGCGAAAACAAGTTTTTGGGGATTGGTGTGCTGAGGGAAATCGACTATGCAAGGAAAGTTCTGAAAATTTTCACACCGGTTTCCGAAGGCATTTCAACAATCGTTTTTGGAAAGGTTAAGCTAGACAAAAATTTGAGAGAAGTCCCTGTTACGCAAGAGGAGTTTAAGGTTTTGCAGAACGCTGACCTACCCTAGATGGGCAGAGCACGTTTACCGGGCAAGGACCGCAGTTGGGGTTTCTGGCTTTACAGTATTTCCTTCCAAGCAGGATCAGCAGTATATGCACGGCAGCATAGTCCTCCGGCTTGTATAAGAGTTGCAGAGAACAGCGGACATCTTCATAGTCTCCTTTAGCAGGCGCCAAGCCAAGCCTTTTCGAAACTCTTTTAACGTGCGTGTCGACGGGCAGAGTGGGTTGGCCGGCTGAGAAAAGCAGGAGCACGTCGGCAGTTTTGGGTCCAACGCCCGGTAACTCTAGGAGGGTTCTTCTTGCATCCTCAAAGGGTAATGTCAAAACTGTTTTTAGGTTTCCGCCGAATTTTTCGAGGATTATCCTAGCCACTTCCTTAATCACTTTAGCCTTGTTCCGGTAGAGCCCGGCAACCCTCAAGCATTCCTCTATCTCTGCGGTTCCGGCGCTGGCCAAAGCCTGAGGGGTTATTGGAAACTTTCTGGAAAGGTTTTGGAAGGCTTTCTCGGTGTTTCTGTCCGAGGTGTTTTGGGAAATTATTGTTATAACCAAGGTTTCAAAAGGGTCGTGTCTTGAAGATATCCACCTCGGCAAAGTGAAGCTTTCTCGGAGCCTTTCCAGAATTTTTTGGGCTCTCTCCCAGTCATTGTTTTCAAACATTCTTCTTAGCCCCTTTTGAAAGTGATAAATAGTTTGAAGTGAAGCTATAAATAAAACGGGAGATCCTCATGGAAAGGGCGAAAGTTGTTAAGGATGAAATGGTCGAGCAGAACATTCGTTTTTTGGCTGTGTATCTCGAAACGAAAAACGCCTGCCTTGTGCTCCTAAGCGAAAACGAGGATAGGCTTGGAACCCTAGCCGTGGCAATTCCAAAGCCCGCTGACACGCCGGGCTTGCCGTCTTCAACTGTTCTCTTAGGCGACAGAAACGTGATTTCAGCCCGCATGTTCGCTGAGTATTTGGCTTCGATGAAAAGGAAAATAGCCTTGGTCTCCATCTATTTG
>JAWBRY010000094.1:0-728 GCA_038843545.1 Bathyarchaeia archaeon
TTATGTTTGGAACAGAATTAACTAAAGCTTCGTAAAGGTCCTCAACGGTTTTTATAAAATGCGCTGTGCCCAAGATCACATTGCATTCTTTTGGCGCTTCAATCTTGACAACTTCAAGCTTAACCATTCAAGCTCACCTCAAAGTTTGGAAGTTAAACACTTGATTTACGGCTTTTCTTTTTAATTAAGAGCCAGTTTTTGTTCCCTTTAAATCTTATTAAGACATAGTCGCCCCGCATTTTCCCTCCGTTCAAGGTGAACTCAATCTTGTTAACCCCTCGATTTTTAAGCTGGTATGTGCCTTTATCCCAAATTTCTACAATGCCAGCCCCATACATGCCTTCAGGGATAGCTCCCTCGAAACTCGCATAATCCAGCGGATGGTCATCAACTTCAACAGCAAGCCTTCTAACACCGGCTTCCAATGGAGGCTCCTTTGGAATAGCCCAGCTTTTGAGAACCCCATCCATTTCAAGCCTAAAATCGTAATGTAAACGTCTGGCCTGATGTCTCTGAACGACAAATATTCCGGACTCTTTAGTCAACGCCTCACCCTTATCAATATCTTTCAAAACTCCACCTAAACATTTTGACACCGAAATCCCTAAATCCATTTTCAAGTCTTCTAAAAAGAGGATTGCGGGCCGGTAGTTCAGCTGGTATGAACGCCCGACTTGCACTCGGGAGGTCGCGGGTTCAAATCCCGCCCGGTCCATTACTCGCTAGAG
>JAWBRY010000094.1:738-4258 GCA_038843545.1 Bathyarchaeia archaeon
TTCATGGTTATTAAAGCTTTTAAGCAAAGTGCATCCTCTATATGGAGTTAGCATTGGAGGATTTGGAGATTGGTAAGTGAAGTCAAAGTAGAAGATATTATGAGCACCGATGTTGTAACAATAACCCCTGAAAACACACTGTATGAAGCCGCTAGGATAATGGGCGAAAGGCGTATAGGAAGTTTAATAGTGGTCAAGTACGCCACCCCAGTTGGCATAATAACGGAGAGGGATTTGCTTACAAAGGCCGTTTGTGGGGGGATTGACTTAGAAAAGGATTGGTTAACTGGTGGGGCAAGCATAAAGGAAGAAAAGGTTGAGAGAGTTATGTCTTACCCGCTGATCTCAATATCTGCAAAATCTAGCGTTAAAGATGCTGCAAAGATGATGCTTGAGAAAAGGATAAGACGTTTAGGAGTTCGAAGTTCCGGAAAAATTGTGGGAGTGATCACGGCCTCAGACTTGGTGCGATGTTTAGTTGAAGTTCCGGAGACTATGCGCATGTGGTTCGAGGCTGACTATTTTATGAGTAAAAAGGTTGTGACAACAGACGAGAAAACACTTGTAAGCGTCGTGGCAAGGATTATGGGGGAAAACCGTATCGGCAGCGTTATAATAACGAGGCATGAAGAACCCATAGGAATATTCACGGAAAGAGATTTGCTCACAAAGTTTTTAGCAGTTGATAGACCACTCACAGCGGAGGTAGGCAACGTATGCTCGTCACCACTTATCACAGCCCCGATTAAAATAAATGTCAATGAGGCTGCCGCCATCATGACCTCAAATCACATAAGAAGACTTCCAATAGCTAAAGATGGCAAATTAGTAGGCATAATCACCGCCCGCGACCTAGTAGAGGCCTACGCTTGTGGAAAAGTTAAATAGCCTCGTCACCAATCAAAGTGTTTTTGAAGACCTAAATTTAAATTGGGTATGCTCCGCAAACCCTACAAAAGTTTGTTTCTATCCCTAGGAAGGCTCTACAATTTGGACACTGCTTTCCAGCTTTAACACCATAGGCTTGGCTGGGTTTCCCGTGGAGTTTTCTGAAAATCTCATAATAGAATAACTGTTCTTTGGTGGTTAATTTAACGTCGTCCTCTTTCATGTAAATATTCCTTCTTTCTTCAAAATAGTTGTCCTCAATTTTCTCATCGAAAAATTTCGGAAGAACCGTTGTTCCAGTTCCAATTTCTAGGGGGGCCTTTGAACGCCAAATTATTGTATTTGGAATTAAGCCTTCATAGGCCTTGCGGATAAGCCATTTGCCGTATTTTTTCCCATCTTTAACGTTAAGCTTTAGTTTAATGTCTATCCCCTTAGCAAACTCTATGAATTCTGCATCGAGGAAAGGGGTTTTTACAGGTATTCCAATGGCGTTTCCTATCGGTATGGATGAAAACCTCATTTCCTCCCGCATCCTCATCAGTCTCCTGCTAAGCTCGTCCTCTGGAAGGTGAAAGAGCCACGGATACCCTAAAAACAACTCGTCTAGACCATCCCCCGTCATGACCCCTCCAAGCCCCACGTCCTTCGCTATCTTTAAGCCTATGTAAACGGGTATGCTGTTCCGCACCTCCATAGGATCAAAAACCCTTAGTATTGTTATGACCTCCCTAGCGGCTTTCAGCATTTCCTCAATACTGAAAACGTAAACTTCATGCTTTATTCCCATAAAGGATGCAGCCCTTTTAGCATAATCTAAGTCCTCGGCAACTCCTCGCTCAAAAGCCACTGTTACAGCGGTTATACGTTTATGCTTCGAAGCTTCAAACGCTATGATACTCGTATCTATGCCGCCAGAAAAAAGCAAACCATCGGCCAGGTTCCTCTCAACAACTCTCCCGATGATTTCCCGAGTCTTCAATAGCAAGGCAGCTTCACAATTTTGAGGTTGCATGTCCTCACTTTAACGTTTTAAAATTTTAAATTTTTCCTAAAAGGACATAATTATTTAAAGTATGCGCATCCATTACTAGGACGCCGCAGGGGAACCTCATGAGAGTAAGCCTAATCCACATGAAAACCCGAGACTCGATGGAGGAAATATCCCAAGCAGTTCGTAGCGGAATCCATGAAGCTGCCAAACTAAAACCGAATTTTATAGCGCTTCCCGAATTTTTTTCGGTGCCCGGCTTTATTGAAAAGTTCTCCTCCGCGGAGGAAATCTTTGAAGTAACATACGCCCTAACCATTGAATTTTTAAAAGAAGTTTCCGCGGAGTTTCCAGAGATATACATAGTTGGAGGAACCCTTGTAGAGAAATATCAAAACGCCTTCTTTAACACTTGCACCATATGGAGAGACGCAAAGATCCTTGGAAGATACAGAAAAAGAAATTTGGTAAACATCGAGGCCAAACTCGGAATAAGTAAAGGCGATAGCCCCCTAGTTCTTTCAACAGAATTTGGCAAAATAGGTTTGCTTATCTGTGCCGATATATTTGATAAAGAGGCTGTGGAGCAAACCCTAAGCCTAGGCGCCGAGGTTATCTTTCTACCAGTTGCGTCCCTATCCACACATCCAGATGTTAAAGGTCACCCTTTATCGGAGAAAATAGCTACGGAAAACGGTGTTTTCATAGTTAAAGTGGGAAATGTACGCTCGGATGCAAGGGGCGGCAGAAGCGCGGTTATCGCCCCATGGGGTGTAATAAAGGAAGCCCCATTATCACCCATGGACTCTGTGTTAACAGTTGACCTGGACATGCAAAAGCTCATGGTTTATAGAAGAAGAGGCGTCACTGGAGATTTTTCCACTCATCAATGACTTGCATAATTCTTGAAAAACCGTGCCTCTCAAACCACTGTTGCAGTTCAACATTTTTGACAGCGTAATCGCGAATCCTTTCAGCATCCGCAGATTTATGCACCAAAAGCAGCACGCCTTCTATTTTATGTCTACTCAAATAAGCCATGGTTTTCAACAGCGAGTTTAACTTAACCTCGTTCAAAAACTCAGCGCTCAGCTCTATGAAAACAGGCTTCTTCAAAATCCTGACGAATATCCTTGTCAACATGTCCACCCAGTACATAGTCGTATAGTCGTGGGCAGATAAAGGAACGTGGAAAAAATCAATAAAATCCGAAATCCTATTGAAATCTATGCCGAACCTCTCCCTCGCAAGAACAGGATCAGGCCAAATTTCAACGGCAAAACTTTTGTTCCCCACCTTTTCCCTTGCTTGCTTTAGGAAATCAGTTACGGTTTGCGTCCGCCAATCAAACCATTCCAGCCCACTTTCTTTCCAAAGTTTAACACACCTTTCACATATACAAAAGCCTTCCTCTGGAAAATGATAAAGATTCAAAATAACCCCCATGATATCTCTTGAACATACCTCCTGAATGAAGCTAAGAATTTTTTGTCGATAATCCTCGTTTGTTGGACAAATAAAATCCCAAGGCAAGTTTACCCGTCTATTCCGCCTTAAAGCGGGCCCCTCCTTTGAAACCGCTACCATGTCCGGTTTGTTTCTTAGAGCGTTTGCATCGCAGAAACATGTGATATCATTGTA
>JAWBRY010000095.1:0-2653 GCA_038843545.1 Bathyarchaeia archaeon
CCGACTATTACTTGCCATCCGCTTAGTTCTTCTTGTTCACCGCTTAGGCCGGCTTCCTTACCCGGTATGATTAGTTTTCTGTGTTTCACCTTGTTTTCTATGCCAGAGGCCTTTAAGGCTTCTGTCACCTTTTCTGCTGTGAGTTTGCGTCCGGCAACGGCGCTGTCTACGGCTATGCCCTCCGTGTCAACAACAAGGAGGTAGGCGCTTATTTTTGCTGATTCTATGTCTGAAGCCACTGTGTAGTAGGTTAGGGCGAAGTTGGTTGTGAACATGACTGGTGAGTTCTCGTCTGGAGTGCCAAACACTTTCAAGCCGGGCTCAACGGCCACTGGCTTGCGGGGATCCGTGTAAATGTTAGCTCTTAAAACGACGTTTGGCAGAAGCGCCCACCCGTCCAAGCTGTGCATTATTAGGATGTCTGCAAACCGCACAATAAGCATGGCCGCCAAATAGGCTTCCCGCCACTTAACGATTTCCGGGGCCAAGCCAGCACTGTCAAGCCAAACGGTCATGGGAACACCCATCAACGGGAAGCCTAAAAGCTCGTCGCCTTGTTTGCAGGCTGCCCGCCGTATCATGGTGAAATTGTTCAAGGTGTCAGCTAAGCCGTCGCCCGGGAAAGTGCCCGGATCCAGCACAAGGTCTTGGACGCCGTACTCGACGAGGGTTTTAACCAAAGACTTCAACAGTTTAATGTTCCCCGGCGCAAACACCGTTAAAGGACAGTTGTACATGAGGGATGGTTCGGCCATATCTCGCCAGTTGTCCTTCGTCGCCGCATACAAAAGCGGTCTGGCCTTAGGCGCAGCCGTTAAGCCGGCTTCAAGAACTGTTGGGTCTAGCGAGCACAGCACCATTGGCAGTTTGGTGTTTTCGGCTACTTTGCGCACTGTTGCCTTAAACTTGTCTGGGTCGTTGGACGTGGAGCGGACTGCAATCATGTCCAATTTTAGGATTTGCCCAATGTATTCGTAGCGGAACTCTTCAACTCGTTTGATGCGGCTTAGGATTTCGTCTTCAGGCATTTCGTCCGTGACGTCTATGGCTATGGCTGTGGGGTTAAAGTATGTAAGCTCATGGCGGTACATCACCAGTTTTCCGCCAATTTTAACAGCCCTGTCGCCTGTGCCGATGACAACCTCTTTTATGGCTGGCTTCAGCAGTTCTTTAAGCTGGTTGTAGGCTTTCTCAAACTCCTTCTTTAAAAGCGGTTTACATTTTTCGATGGGGACCTCGCGGTTCACGACTTTTGTGGCGAAAGCCATGCAGTTTTCTTCGCCGCACTCCTTGCAGTTTGTGCGCGGCAAAAGCTTGTAAACGTCTATTGGGCTGAGCTCTTTAACGCCAACCTTGCCCTCCTTTCCACTCATTTTTCGCTGAACCTCCATTCTGGCTGTTTAAACTTTGGCCGTAACCCATTCAACGAGGCGATCGGCGTTGCCGGACCCGCCGCCCATCAGCTGGGCTATAACGTCTTTAACTGTTTTGACCGCCGCTGGGTGCATCATCATAAACAAGTCCACACCAGCCAATAGAAGCGTCAAAGCCGTGACAACCTCCCACAGGGGGCCTCTTAATTCGCGGGGTTCCCATTCTGGAGCCATTTTCATCCAAGCCTCTCGGGCTGCCCAAGCGTTTGTTGTTCCAGAAGACATGGGATGCGCCAGTTCAGGGTCGCCCATCAAAGCCGCTAGGCGGGCGCGCTCCATGTTTGTGAAGGCGTAGTCTAAGCCATAGCCCAACGCGGCCGTCGTCAAGTCCATCACGATGTCTTCTTTGGGCAGAAAATCGTAGAGCCGACGGTTCAGCTCTCTGGCGAGGTTCAAGTCCATGGGCGTGAAAGCCAAAGCCACATGCCCATTCTTCTTGACGAATTTGGCGCAACGCTCCACGTCCATGTCCCGTGTGATAGAACTTATCAGGAAACGTTCGCCAGCAAAGGTTTCGCAAACCTCTTCAAAGACAGCTGCATCCTTCACTGGGTCGCCGCAGCCCCCAATGATTAGTGGCACGTCCACGGCTTGGGCGACAGCCTCAACCGTTTTAACAGCCTCTTTAGGCGAAGCATCCTTCACAAGCGGGTCGATGCTGATTAGGTGAATTGTTACAAGGTCTGCGCCGAACTTGTCCACAGCCAGCCTAGCCCAAGCCGCCGGGTCACCTAAAACGTCTTTAACATGCATCTTAACGGCCTTAGCCAAAGGCACCTCGATGTCAAAAACGTCCAGGGATATAACTGGCGGGTGGGGTGTAGGCCTCTCAAAAGTGTAGAAGGCTGGGGTGGTTTCGCCTCCAATAACAACTGATTTGCCGCCCTTGCGGCCAAGTTTAACCTCAACAACCTTGCCAGGGTAGGTCTCCACCGGTGGAACGAACTCCGCCTCCAGTATCTGGGTTGGTTTAGCCTTAACTGGCGGTGCAACGGCTTTTGGCGGTGCAATTAAAGGGGCGGCTACAGCTCCGGGCTGAAACCAAATCTCTAGTTCGCCAGCCTCCAACTCGAAGTCTTCAAGCTCAACCTCTTGAAGCTTTGCCAAAAGTTCCAGCAGCCGCGAGTTCAGCTTTAACCCTACAGCAGTTTCGTCTTTCTCCTTCTTTTCAGCCAAGCTCCTTCACCTGTTTTACTTTTTCTCGGTTTTTTCGCTTTTAA
>JAWBRY010000095.1:2663-4136 GCA_038843545.1 Bathyarchaeia archaeon
TTTGGCGTAAATTTTCGCATCCTTCAATATGATTTTGTATCCGCCAGCCGTTATGGGCAGGGTTGCCGCCGTGACAACAGGAGCCATTGCAGGCGCAGCCTCCTCTTTTGCCTCGGCCTCCGCTGGAACAGCCTCTGGAACCGCTACGACTTCTTCTTTCCAATGCTTAACAACCGGATGGCCGCGGGCTTTCAGGAAGGCTTTCAACTCGTCAATGGTCTTGGCGTCTTCTTCAGTGGCTATTTTATCCACAAGCTCCGCTGGAATGAAGTTTTTAACGCGCTCCTTCACCTCTTTCGGCATCCAAACAACCCGCTTGTAACCGCCGTCAGCCTGCAAGAATTTGGGCGAACGCATGTACTCGATGGATATGCCGTGGAAGCCGTCCACCTGCCGCCCGCCAGCCGTCGAGTCTGCAAGGGTTGAAAAAGCCAGCCCGTTCACCGTCACGTCTCCATAGCCTCTGTGGACTATGCCGAAGCCGTCTACCTCTGGAATGTAGAAGGCGACAGCCTCAAAGCAGCCGCAGGACGTGTGAGGATAGCCGAAAGCCGTGTAAAGCCAAACCCTCATTATTTCGCCTAAAGTTCTCTTTTTAACGGCCTCGTTCACGCCGGAGTATTCGCCCTTCAGAGGGTCAAGAAGCTCGCCTCTATCAATCTCAAACACTGGGCCCTTCGGGTCTATGTTGGCTGAAGCCCTAGCATCAAACCAGCTTATGGCGCCACAGTTGGAATACCGTTGAGGCGTTATCACACAACAGTGGGTTGGCGCAAAAGACTGGCAGAGAACACAGCCATAAAACTTGTCCACTTCCTCGTCTTTGAGGCCTCTTGCCCTCGCGTCCCGCGCCTCGTAAATCTGCAGGGCTTGAGGATAAAGCTCCCTAACTTTTTCAGCGTCGGTTATGAAGGTTATCTGCATTTTCTCGATGATGGGCAGTTCACTCTTAAACAGTCTGTGCAAAACCTTTCCAATGTATTGAAACGAGTTTAAGCCTTTTTGGTAGGATTTTTTGCTAAGCCTAAGCCAAATGTCGTAGCGCTGGTTCAGGTGCATAAAACCTTCGATGTAGTTGCAGTAGGCGTGGATTCGCCTCTCAACAACGCCTTCCAGTTCCGGTTCAAGTTTGGCGCCCGCCACCTCAACGAGAATGCCGAACGGATAGCTTTTACCCTCCTCCATGTCCTTAATGTCCGGTCCAATAATGGTTATTTTCCCATCCTCAACTTCCTCAGGCCTTTTAACTCTGGCAAGCTCAAACTTTTCCTTGATATCCGGGCCGCCCAGCTCCACGTACATGTCTTTTCTGCGGATGCGTTCGCCCTCGTAGATTACGCCTACATCGACGGGTATGTCTTGAAACATGCTCATTTTCTACATTGCCTCCTTCAAACTTTTTCCAATATGACTTTAAGGTTTTTCACCCACTCCTCGTGGGAGAGATTTGGGAAAGACCAGCTTGCATGGGGA
>JAWBRY010000096.1:0-4107 GCA_038843545.1 Bathyarchaeia archaeon
TTGTGCGTTTCGATGAGCTTGAAGAGCCAACAAACATCATGGAGTTCCACCTCGTAAACGTTTACAAGCCGAAGGCTTATGTGGAAGGCGGCAAACTAAAGTACGATTACAGTGTTTTCACAAATAAGCTCCGGAACTTCCTAATCCCATTAGAGATTATTTACCGGAACGGCTTGCCAGAAGGCTCATCTGTTTTTAAGAGGCTTGAGCAAGGCTTGGCAACGCTTGAAGAGTTGGGGTTAGATCATTATCCAAAACCGGGCGAGAGGCTTGCAAAACCCATTTTCGATGTAAGCACAAAGTTTGAGGAGAGCGACCGCTACCTAACATGGCGGGAAGCCCAACAACTGACGGGCTTAACCGACAATGAAATAGAGGAGATAAAAGATATACTTCTGAAGGTGGACGAGACAATAACAGAGATAGCCTCCAAAGCGGGTTTAGTGAACGAAGACGGTAAAATAGAGTTAGCCTTCAACGACAAAAGGAGGCTTATAGTGGCGGACGTTGTCGGCACGCTGGACGAGTGCAGATTCACATACCAAGGCTTGCACGTCAGCAAGGAAGTAGCCCGCATATATTATAGGCAAACAGAATGGGCGAAACAGGTGGAGGGAGCTAAACATAAAGCCATAGAACAGGGCGTAAAAGACTGGAGAGCATTAGTGGAGATGCCGCCTCCCAAGCTGGATCCAACATTGAAAGCTTTGATATGTGAAATGTATATGGCGGCTGCGAACGCCGTGACAAACCGTAAGCTTTT
This sequence comes from Bathyarchaeia archaeon, assembly GCA_038843545.1. Taxonomy (GTDB): domain Archaea; phylum Thermoproteota; class Bathyarchaeia; order Bathyarchaeales; family Bathycorpusculaceae; genus DRVP01. Next base: position 764 of record JAWBRY010000096.1, read on the forward strand.
TGATGTACCAAGCCTCGCTGAAACAATGAAAAAGTATAGAGAGTATATAGGCGAAAAGAAGTGATTAACAAGAAAATAATTGACAAAATAGTGGGCGAATACGACGAGCGCCACATTAGAATAGGGGTTTTAGGCTCCCACTCAGCGTTAGAAATAGCCCACGGCGCCAAACAAGAGGGGTTCGAAACTGTTGTCGTCTGTCAAAGGGGGCGAGAGAAAACCTACACCAAGCACTATCGAAACCTTTTCGACCACGTGCTTTTGCTAGACAAGTTTGCAGACGTGATACGTGAAGAGAACCTTGAAAAATTGCGCGCTCTAAACACTATTTTTGTGCCTAACCGCTCCTTTTCGGTTTACGTGGGATACGAAAACATTGAAAAGTGTTTCACCGTGCCTATAATGGGAAACCGTTTTATGCTCAAAACTGAGGAGCGCAACGTTCCCAAAAATCAGTACTATCTATTGGAAAAGGCAGGGATTCCAACGCCTAAAATTTTCAAGTCGCCAGACGAGATAGACCGCCTCGTCATAGTTAAGGTTCCGGAGAAGGAACGCGCTATTGAAAGGGCTTTCTTTTATGCTTCTTCTCCTGAAGAGTTTAGACGGAAAGCGGAGGAACGGATAGCCAAGGGCATTATAAGCCAAGAAGCCCTCGAAAAAGCCGTTATAGAGGAGTATGTGATAGGCGCCAAGTTCAACGCAAACTTTTTCTGGTCGCCTTTAACCGACGAACTTGACCTCTTAGGTTTCGACCGCCGCATCCAAACAGACTTGGACGGGGTACTAGACCTTCCGGCTCAGGAGCAGCTGGAGCTTGGGATAGTTACTCAAAATATTGAGATTGGGCATATGGGCGTAACCATGCGGGAAAGCCAACTTGAAAAAGTTTTTGAAGCCGGAGAACGCTTCGTCGAAGTGTGCAAGAAAGAGTATCCGCCCGGAATAATAGGGCTTTTCGCGTTGCAGGGGGCGGTAACCAAAAACCTTGAATTCTACGTGTTTGACGTAAGCCCCAGAGTGCCCGGATGCCCGTGCGTGGAGCCAACCTCGCCATACATGAAGTACAAGTATGGCATGGAAGTGGGGCCGGGTAGAAGAGTTGCCATGGAGATAAAACGCGCCGTCAAAGAGGGCAGACTTGAGGATATAGTTACATGATAACCCGGGAAGAAATAAGCCAGCTGATAGCCAAATATGACTTGGCGAAGTTGGCGATAGGTACAATAGGCTCTCATTCGGCGCTCAACATTTTCAAGGGCGCTAAGGAAGAAGGATTTAGAACGGTCTGCATATGCAGGGAAAGCGACACAATCGTTTACAAAAAGTTTCCCCTAGCGGACGAGCTGATAATAGTGAACAGTTTCGCAGAGTTGCTGGAAGACAGGGTGCAGGAAAGGCTTAGAAAGTACAACACGGTGATAGTGCCCCACGGGTCTTTTACGGCATACCTTAGCATTGAAGAGCTTATGAACCGTTTCTACATACCCATGTTCGGAAACCGCCAACTGCTCCGGTGGGAGGCAGACCGCGAAAAACAGGCAGAATGGCTTAGGAGAGCGGGGCTTAGGCTTCCAAAAACTTTCAAAAAACCGGAGGAAATAGGCGGCTTGGTCATCGCCAAGCTTCCGGGAGCGAAGGGTGGGAAAGGCTACTTCCTAGCGAATTCGCCGGAAACTTTCTACAAAAAAGTTGAGGAGATGATTCGCCGCGGCTTACTGAAGAGAGAGGACGTGGACACCATACAATTGCAGGAGTACGTTTTTGGGGTAAACGTTTACCCTCACTATTTCTCGTCCATAATCCATGATGATGTGGAGTTTTTGGGCGTTGACAAACGATATGAGTCCGCGGTGGACGCTATTGGAAGGGTGCCGGCGGTTGAACAGCTGGAAATAGGCATAAGCCCAACCTACACTATTGTGGGGAACATTCCTTTAACCATCCGCGAATCGCTTCTGCCAGAACTTTTAAGGATGGGCGACAACGTGCAGAAAGTCGCCAAGGAGCTGGCTCCACCCGGCATAATTGGTCCCTTCTGCCTAGAGACGGTTATAACCGATAATTTGGAGATTTACACGTTTGAAATTTCAGCGCGGATCGTTGCTGGCACAAACGTTGGTATTGGCACTTCGCCTTACGCCTACCTCAAATATGGAGAAAAAATGTATGCTGGCAGAAGAATAGCCCTAGAAATAAAGGAAGCCTTGAGGAAAAAGCGTATACAAGATGTGGTGGCATAGCTCGGCTGACTAGAACATTCTTCTATTTGATTTTTCCATACAAAGTTATAAGCTGGAAACTTGTTCTCTAGTTGGTGGGAGAAAGGAGAGAATTCTTGTTTGGCTGAGTCTTATGGCTGGTTATTTGTAGATTTTATACCGTTGCTTTATGAGAAGAGACGCATTGCCAAGCAGCTTCAAGTTGAAACTTGGCTGGATTTAACCCAGCTTTTAAACGAGCTGAAGCTTGAACTTGGCGACGGCGGAACGAAAGAAAATGGCGGTAAAGCCAAAGCTGACTATATTGTTTAAACGCCGCAAACCTTAAGGATTTCCTCAAAGTTTTTGCGGTTTTTATCAGTCTTATATCGCCTCAACGCTTCTATAATGGTCTTTTTATCTCTTCCACCAAGCTTCTTGTTCACTTTTTCAGCTATTGCGCCGCCTATAAAGAGAAACTGTACAATGGAAGTGACGTTAGATGGCTTGCGGTTTAGGCTTGCAGTTTCAAAATCTACAATGAAGGGCTTGTCTTGGCCGTCCACTATAATGTGTTTTGGAGCGTGGCTTAACTCGCCGTGGTCCAAGCCAGCCATGTCTAGACGCCAGCACTGTTCTAGAATGCCCCTCAAAACATTCTTCAGGCGTGTTTTGCTTCTGCACTTTTCCAGCCATGCTGGGAGCAAGTCGCCACTTACAAACTGCATGACAAGAAAATTTTTGCTAACACCCAAAAGCTTCGGTCCAACACCAGCAAGATTGGCTACTTTAAGCATTTTCGCCTCGTGTTGCATCATGGAGCGGTCCGCGTCAACCCTTCGAATTTTTATGGCGGCGGCCTCGCCGCTTGCCATGTAGGCTTTCACCACTAAGCCGACGCATCCCTTCCCCAAAACGTGAAGGTTTAAGACTTGTTTTTCTCCGCTGAACTCGAAGGTTGAAACGCCAAGCCTCCCAAGCTCCTTCAAACGTTTCTGCAGTTCCGTTTTGCTTGGCCTCGGATAACACAGTATGGTGGCATATGGTTCATCCACAAGCTTTTCAATAGGCACCAGTAAAGGTTCAGCTGCCATGCTCATCATGGTATAGCTATAGCTAACTTAATTTAAAAGCTGCAAACGG
>JAWBRY010000097.1:0-4062 GCA_038843545.1 Bathyarchaeia archaeon
CTTGCCAGGCTAAGAGGAAAATGTCTAAAGCATTTTTGTTAGGTCTTCGTAGACTTTGCTTCTATGCCCAACAAACAAGACGATTACTTTACTGTTGTTTTTGTCTATTTCATATATGGCTCTGTAATCGCCTACGCGTAAACTCCAGAAAGCCGAAGGTTTTAGGCGTTTCCCAGCCTTCTCCGGATTAACCTCCAACATTTTAAGCGCCTCGACAACGCGGTTTCTAACAGCCTCATCCAGTCTGGAGAGCTCTTTAACCGCTTTAGGATGCAGAAAAACCCTAAAACCCACTATAAGTCCTCTAGTGGAATAAGCTTTTCAGGATGCCGCCGGGCTTCTTCGCTACGCCTAACAAGCATCTTAAAAAACTCGCGGGTCTTCTCCCGCTCTTGATAAAACTCTATCATAGCCTTAATAGCATCGCTTCTACTCTTGAAGCGACCCTCAGCAACCCAACGGTCAATCTCCTCAACAACTTTCTCCGGCAATCTAAGCTGAACTTGAGTCATAACCCTTTACGTAAACAAAAACGTTTACAAAACACTTAAGCATTTCGGCCCAACTCCAATCAGCACCCAGCAGACCGCCAAACACTAAGATGCCCAAAACCGCCTAGTCTGTTTTGCATGTTAGCAGATTGTGCTTCCAGCCTCAACCCTTAAACGCTTAATAAGCGCCTTAACCCGCTGCTCGTCTCGAAGATAATCCTCTATTATGGCGTTCGCCAAAACATAAATCCGTAAATCGTTAAGCAAAGCCAACTTCCGAATCTCCCGGTGTAAATCCTCCCGAACCTCAACAACAGTGCGCCTACAACAGCCCCTAGCCAACATGCCATCCTCCATCAGGCTTTTATGCTGGAGCCTTGCGGCGGCTCAAATGCTCAGTTTTAGCCTTCAACGCGTATAGGTAGTCCGCCAGAAGCGGCGCCTCCCGTCCAAGCTTAAGCGTCAACCCCAGCGTCTGAGCTCCGGCATCCACATGATATTCCACGCTTTCAACACGGAAGTAGCCGCTGACGCCAATGTCGGGCAGCTCCACGTAAACGCGGTCCCCGGCGAGGATCGGCGTATCCCCATAATCTATGACTGTGCTTTTCACGATTAGGGATTCAGCTGGATTCCTATAGTGGTCTAGGAGAGCCTTAGCCCTCAACAAGCATTCATTGTCGCTGTAAAGCTCCTCATCCACCTCCACAAGCTCCCGCAAGCCATGAAGGCTTTGGCTGGCTGTGTCCTCCTGCACCGCCGAGTAGCGTGCACCCGAGAAAACTAGATGGTCAATCAGCATTTGGATGGCTTGAACAGCCTGTGTGTGGCTGACTATGAACCTTATGCCGTTTATGCTGTTCCAGCTTGGATTACCCACCCTCGTCCAAGTGGGCTTAGTCGGGTCAAGCGTATACTTCCTCCAACCAGAACCGCTGGAAACAAGGCTCGTTAAGTCCGCCTCAAAATAGTTGTTTGTGTCGGTTTGAAGGCGCACCCTAAAACCGCTATAATAGGCTGGCGCATAGTAGAGGTTCATCCACCAAGAAACAGCCTTAAAGCCGTCTGCCCCGCCGAACCGCATGGATGGAAGGCTACGCTGCATCCAAAGCACTGCCGCATTGGCAATATTCGCCTCCACGCTCCAGCTATCCGAATACTTTTTCTGGCCATCCTCAGCCACGTGTCCACTGTTTAGGGTTAAGTTTCCATTTGAAATCCAGCCAGCAGTGCTTTCCGTATAACCATCGTCATTGGCGTCTTCTGGCAGCTTCTTCACGCTGGTTCCGTAAACGGTGATTTTGTTGCGGACGCTGTGGATATCCCTGCAATACTCATACTCCTCGATGGCGTCGATTAGGTTGACCGGCGAGGTTTTGCTGTTGCGTGGGAAAAACTCGAATTCGCCGTCTGGAGCCACGCGGAAATCAAAGCCTATGACGCCGTTTTTGTCGGCGGAGTCCGCAATATACCGGATTACGTCCCAGACAGGTGTGTTCTCATACTCCAGCCTCGTATAAGTGGTGTCCGTGGCCTCCACAAGCTCCGTTCCGCCGCGATTATGGCTTAGCCCCACATAATAGTCCAATAGATGTTTGACGATCTCCTCGCCCTTCATGTTTTCGAAGACGCCTGTGAAGACTCGGCGGAAGAGCCGCTCGCCCCAGCATCTGCCGCTCAAGTGCACATAATGCTCCGTGGGCTTTGACTCGTATCGGAGGCCTTCAATGCGGCATGTTATTATTTGGGGGCAGCGGTTGCCCCTGCCAATGCCTATTACCCCGTCCATGCCCACGCTCAGCGGAATAGAGCCGCTTGGACCATACTTGCCACCCCAGTTCTGCAGGGTAAGCGTGAAGCTGCTAACCTCTTTCGTGCAGCCCAGGTGCACACGGCATTCGACAACGTCGCTTTGAGGGACACCATAACCGCCGAAGGCTACAGCTACAACTGGTGGTGGCGGCTCAAAACTCAACGTTCAACACCCCGCCTGTAAAGCTCCTCCTCACCTGCCCGTATGATGCCCCTTGTACGGGCTGAGGTTTCGGCAGCCGCCTCGTTGTATTCGCGGAGGCTTGCTGTGGCGGCGTTCATTCGGCTGGCAAAATAGCTTATGGCGGCTGCAGCCGCTATAATGGCGGCTATGCCCACGCCTGTCAATGCTAGGAAGGTTGCATAGCTTATGTTTAGGGCGTTTTGGGCGGCTGTGGCTATCCAGCAGGCTGCCGCATACACTTTCTGGGCTATGGCAGCGCCGAGGCTTGTGCGCATAAACATGCCCATGGCGGTTATAACCTGCATGGCACTGCTTAACACGCGGGTCTGCTCAGAGTTTAAAAGGCCGAACTGATGGGCTATATGGGCTATGGCTGTCCCGGTGGCGCCTAACCCTGCAATGGTGGAGCCAAGGTTTCGGATACGTGTTGCCAGCGCCTCAGCGTCCGACTGAATTCTGGCGAATTCGCTGCTGGCGCGGTTTATGGCTCGCACTGTTATGGCTATTTCGCGGAAGCTCATGGCAGTCCAGCCTTCATATGGGCTTTGTCAAAAGCCTCGAGAATCAATGTTTCAAGGACTGGCAGATGTTCTTCTATGGCTGGGCGGAGGAAGGGTTTAGCCTGCATATAGCGAGTGCCGAACTCGACGTAGGCGGCGTATTCGGCTGAGGCGCCCACCTCAACAGTCCAGCCGCTTGCTTTCGAGTATATGCTACTCCGCAGTCTCCCAGTTCTAGCCGGGGCTAGGATTTTGGCGTACTCGTGGACTTCCACAGCCCATCTTTCCAGATTTTCCTGAATGTTGTGTTGCATGGCGTCGTCGAGGCGCCGCAATGCCTGTTGAAGGTTTTCGGCGCCCTCCATTGTTATGGTTATTTCAGCCGCCATGGGTTTGCCGCTCCATTTTGGCTTTTTCCTCTTCAGCCATTCGGTCAAGCTCGTTTAGGATGGCGATGAATTGCTGTATTGTTTTGGCTGGTTGTTGGGCAAGCTGTTTTGGCGTCCATCCGAACTCTTTGCAGAGGCGGAACTCTGTGAGGGCTGCGCATGGCTTTTGCCGTCGGATTGCCCGTATAAAAAAGCTGTTTCTTCATGGCTGAGATTGTTTAGGCGGTTCACGATTTGGCTGAACAGTTCGCCAAGGGCTATTGGCACGCCGTTAGCAGGGTCCTCGCTCAACAGTTTTTCAAGGGTTATGGGCTTGTGTGGCGGCTGCTCCTTTAGGCTGGCTATTATGGTTTCTGCTTGAATAGCCACGTAGTCGGCTGCCACTACCTGCCCAGTTAGCGGATGGTATTTCGTATGTTTTTGGATTATGCGGCTTCTCTTCGCCCAAGTCAATTCTTGGAAAACGTATTTGCCGGCATACTCTTCGCCGTATTCCTCGCCTATGATGACGGTTTCGGTATGCATTAGGCTATCACCACGTCTCGCGCCGCAAAACTGGCTTTTAGGCTGACAAGGTCTTCGATGCGCACTGGCGTCTGCACATTTTCCCACTTGCAGTACTTGAAGAGGGCGTAGTGGAAGCCGCCTAAGCCAAATTTTAGGCTGAACTCCGCGTCGTTTATCAC
>JAWBRY010000098.1:0-4037 GCA_038843545.1 Bathyarchaeia archaeon
GAAGTCATAATGGTGGACCCAAACCATCCAGCCATAAAGTCGGATAGGGACATAAACTGGATATGCCAAAAACAGCATAAGGGACGCGTCTTCAGAGGACTGACAAGCGCGGGCAAAAAGGTTAGGGGACTGCGAAAGAAAGGTCGAGGAGCAGAAAAGGTTAGACCAAGCAGAAAAGCCGCCACAGAGGAGTAGGCTTCCATGGAGGCCCTAAAGCCCCTTGTTTTCAAGAAGGGCGGAAAGCAACGCTTAGGAAAGGGTTTCAGCCTAGACGAACTAAAAAAGGTTGGATTAAACCTGAAACAGGCTCTAAAACTTGGAATACCAATAGACACCAGAAGAAGAACGGTGCATGAGGAAAACGTTGAAAAACTTAAGAAGTTTTTGGAAGCTAAACAACAAGAGGAAGCCCGGAGACAAAAGCCTAAGTCAGAGGAAAAACCGGAAAAAGCTGAGCAGAAAACTGAAGGGAAGAAGGGGAAAACTAAAAGAGGCGAGAAGGAAAAAGGTAAGACGTGATGAGCCATTTTGTCTCCTAGAATGCAAGTGGCTTATATTGAAATAAGGGTGTTCGCCCACGCCACAGAAGACGAAGAGAAAGTTCTAGCAGCAGTGCGGAACACGCTTCCTCAACATGTTGCTGAAAACTTAACCTTTAAACGGTCAAATCTAACTGGGCATCATGGAAATCCCATAGTGCTTTTTGAGGCGAAAATTAGAGAGAAAGAGTATGTGAAGGCTTTTCTGCAAAAGCTGGCTTCGTCACTAAGCAGCTTGGATAAGGAAGTTTTAGCCAACGAGATTGAACAACACATTGACAAGGGATGCTTGTATCTGAGGCTGGATAAGCAGTCCGCCTACCTAAACGAAGTTAGGCTTCGCACAACAGACCCCATACACTTCCGAATCCACTTTAAGAGGGCGAACCTAAAGGAGATAATGGCGTTCTGCCGAGAGATCGGGATAATCCCATGAAACGCCGTTTCGCCGACCTCCACCTACAACCAAACCTAAGCGACGCTGAACAGACAAAAAGCATGCTGGCGAAGGCTTCAGAGCTTGGCTACCGTTTGGTGGCTGTGCCACTTCCCATAGCCTCCATGGATTTCTTCGCCAAAAAGCTGGCGGCAGCATGCCAAGAAAACAAGCTGGATTTTGCCTCCCGCCTTGACTTGAAGCCTAAAACACCCAGAGAGCTCTTGCAGCAGCTGAGAAAGTTCAGAAGAAAGACGGAATTGATTGCTGTTGTTTGTGAGTCTAAAGAGGTGGCGCGGCAAGCCGCAAAAGACCATAGGGTGGACCTCCTAAACTTTCCGGCAATGGATCCCCGCAGAAGATTTTTTGACAAGGCGGAGGCGGAACTAGCCTCCAGCAGCGTTGCAGCCCTCGAAATCGACATAAGACCCCTACTTGTGCTGAGGGGCCCGGCTAGAATTATGCTTTTAGCAGCCCTTAGAAAGGAAATGATGACGGCTGAGGATTACAACGTGCCGGTTGTGGTTTCAAGCGGAGCAACAAGCCCATTGCAGATGCGGAAGCCATTGGAGGTGGCGGCCTTAGCTTCGCTGTTTGACATGGACAAGCCTACCGCTTTGGATGCTGTTTCCAAAACACCCCTTGACATTGTCGAGAGAAACCGTGAAAAGCTAAGCCCAAATTTTGTTGCTCCAGGCATCCGCATAATACGTAGAGGAAGCGACTGTCCATGAAGGCGAAAGTTAGGCGCAGATACCTGGCGCTGAAAATAGACTCAGACCACAAATTCGGTTCAAAAGACTTTAGGGACGCTGTTTGGGAAGCCATTTTAAGGCTTTATGGGGAGTATGGTGCCAGCAAAACAAATCTGACATTAATCGACTATAATATGGAAGAGGGGTTTGCTGTAGTCAGAGTTGCCCACACCGAGATCGAAAAGGTTAGGGCAGCTATAGCCTCCATAACCGAGATAGCTTCTAAGCCAGCAGCGGTGCACGTTTTAAAAATTTCAGGAACTCTTAAAGTGCTTTACAGGAAAATGCTAGCCCATTAACGTTCAAACCATAACACATTAATTATGCGAAGAATTCATTATTTCTGGGGGATGATGTAGCCGTCCCAGTCTGATGATGCAGTATGAGGAGCTCATGACGGGCAGACCCCCTTACATGTTTTGGAGACGGAGTTTCTTTTTTCTCGCCTGTTTTCGCTCTATGCCGAAGGTTAATGCCAGAATCATTCCCATTATGAAGCCGCCTATATGCGCCCAGTAGGCTATTTCGCTGCCAACCTCGAACATGCCGTAGAGCCACTGAAGCAGAAACCAGAAACCCAAAAACAAGACGGCTGGGATGGGTAGTATGAAGTAGGCTACCCACGTTAGAATTTTCGCCTTCGGAAATAGCACGAAATAGGCTCCTAAAACTCCAGAAATGGCCCCTGAAGCTCCTACAACGCCAACGCTGAAGTCTGCGGGGTAAGTCAAGCCCAAGTATAGGCTTAGGATGTGGGTGAAGGCTGCTGCGAACCCGCAAATGATGTAGAAGATTAGGTAGCCTCCATGGCCGAAAATATCTTCCACGTTGTCGCCGAAAATGTATAGGAAAAGCATGTTGCCCAACAAATGAAGCCAGTTGGCGTGCATAAACATGGACGTGACAAGCGTGTAAAGTCTCTCTCCACGCACAACCTCTTGAGGAATCAAAGTAAACTTCTCCTGAATTTGATCAGCAATCCTCGCTGAAAAGAATATTTCATTTGCGGATAGCCAGTAAACTAGGAATATGACTATGTTGAATGCTAATAACATGCGGTTTATATGCGGCGTTTTCAGAGGACGGTTTAGATCTTTAAGTGGAAGCAAACCTCACAAACCTCGTAAACCACCATGAACACCACCGCATTTAACGTTTATTCTGCTAGCTTGTCGATAGAAATGTTAGGTTAAACACTCAATCATTTTTTTGCATGTTAAGCATTCATCGGGTATGGGCATGTTCCTCGGACGCTTCTTTAAAAACCCGAAAAAGTGGGGACACTCCTTTCCGGCAGGCTCGTCAACCTCTAAGGCTTTTTGGGGACTCGTTAAATCTTCCCCACCCTTCTTCTCCACTTTTTGGGAGGTTGTTTCCTTAACCTTGGTTAGACAGCGGGGGCAGGCATAATAAGTCCTTGAGAAACCACCGGAAGAAATCGTTGCCAAAACAGGTTTTTCGAAAATTTCCCCACACTCGTTGCATGTTAAGCTATCCGCTTCCGTCGTGCTTAGAAATAGCAGGTTTGAATAATGTTTTTGAGACGTCATGTTTCAAGCCCACGTATTTCAAATCTTTATATTTAATAAACCTTTTTGCACAAGCGTACAACACAAAAACACATTGAACGATTAAAGTGGGCCGGACCGGATTTGAACCGGCGACCTTCGCCGCGTGAGGGCGACGTCCTGGCCAACTAGACTACCGGCCCTTCTAGGCGTTTCTTTTACTCGAAATAAGCATTTTTGTTTCATAAAACCTTTTTCAAACTTTTCGATAAATAAGAGCGATGGCGCATGGGCCTATCAAATAGGGATAAGCGTGTGCAGCCGCATAAAACTGATGCTTTAATGTTGATTTTATGTTTTGTAGCCTTCGCTGTTTTAGGATTTTGCCTTGCAAGGCAAATTCTATCCTAAAGATTAGGAATCTTTTCAGCTTAGCCTCTCTTTAACTTCGACGCTTTTAACGCGTTTAACCCATGGAATGGGAAAATGGTCCTCTTTAAACCATTTCTGGATTTCCTTTTTAATTGTGTCTGTCTTCTCTGAAACGCTTTCGTCAACCAGCTCGAAGGTTATCACCGCCAACTTTCGCCTCATCTTGCTCACCTCTCATTAAGTTTCAAGCGAAATTTGGTCATAAAGTTTAGAAGCCACTTATAAAGGATACGTCAATTATTGATTTATCCTAAAACGGATTCAGAACACGGCATGCAGGCTTGAAGTCAAAGAAACATAAATAAGCATCCCACAAAATCTAAATAAACACAAAAGAATGGTAGGTTGCCGAGGTAGCTCAGCCTGG
>JAWBRY010000099.1:0-3926 GCA_038843545.1 Bathyarchaeia archaeon
ACCCTTCAGGCGTGGACATTATCCGCACGTGGGCTTACTATCTTATGGTTAGGCATTTAGCCCTCTTCGACGAGAAGCCCTACAAAAGCTGCCTCATAAACGGCATGGTGCTAGGCGCCGACGGCAGAAAAATGAGCAAGTCCCTCAAAAACTACGTGGCAACTCCCGAGGTTCTCGACAAGTATGGTGCGGACGCCGCCAGACAGTGGGCGGCGGCTGGTGGAGCCACAGGCTCAGACATACCGTTCCGCTGGCCCGACGTGGAGTATGGACGGCGTTTCCTAACCAAGCTTTGGAATGCTGCCCGCTACGAGCTTCAACTTTTAGACAAGTGGATTTTAAGCAAAGCCGAGAAGCTTACCCGGCGGGTTACCGAGGCCCTTGAGAAATGCCAGTTCAACATAGCTGTCGAAGAAGCCCGCAACTTCACATGGCACGTTTTCTGCGACCAGTATATTGAGGCTGTTAAAGACCGCCTATATAAGCCCGAAATCTACGGCGAAGCCAAACGGAAAGCCGCCCAACACACGCTTTACATGGTTTTGTACCGCATACTTCAGTTGCTGGCGCCCGTAACACCCCACATAACAGAGGAAATCTACCAGCATATGTACGCCGAGCACGTGGGTGTGAAAAGCATACACCTAACCCAGTGGCCGGAAGCAGACCCCAGCCGCATAGACGAGAAAGCCGAGAAAGAAGGCGACTTGTTAATCGCGCTCATAACTGAAATCAGGCGGGACAAGGCTGAGAGACGCAAACCCTTAAACACGCCGATAAAACTGGTTAAGGTTTACGCCGGAAACGCTGAAAACGCAAAAATCATCGAGGAAAACAAAGAAGATGTGGCTGGCACATGCAAAATAATGAAGCTTGAGGTTCTACCACAAAAGGGCGAGGGCAGACAAGTGCCCCAGTATCCTGAGTTAAGCTTTACAAGCGAATACGACTAAATCATGCCAATTTTGTGCTTGTCTCTTATCAACAAAATTGATACCCCTCTCTAGATTTTGCAGCCGAAAATGGATGCCGCTGAAAAGCCATTTTCGCCTCCCCTCCCCCTCTACTTTCCGTTGGATTGGCATTCAGCCTTTGTACTTTTTGATCTCTTCTACAAGCCTGTTAATTTCCGCTTCTGTGTTGTAGAAGTGTGGTGAAACTCTTGTGCCGTGGGCTCTGGCGGAAACAACAATGTTGTTATGTTTTAGGTGTTCTGCAAATTCTTTTGGCTTGTCGATTTTGAAGTTGACTATTCCGGAGCGGTGCTGCGGTTCTTCTGGGGTTTGAATCTTTAGTCTAAGCGCCTTAACCCTCTCGATGAGGTAGTCCGTCAGCTTCAGCACTCGCCTGTGTATGTTTTCTATTCCGAAGTTTAGCAGCATTTTTATGGCTTCGGCGGCGCCCACAAAACTTACAGTGCTTGGTGTGCCAACTTCGAAGCGGCTGGCTGTTTCCGAAAGCCTCAAGCTCCAAATGTCCCAGAAATCAACCGTCTCGAAGACTTCCGGTTTCACGCTTGCCCACCCCACATAGGGTGGCTCCAACTTTTCGGTCAACTCTTCCCGAACATACAAATATCCGGCGCCGGCTGGCCCCAGAAGCCACTTGTAGCACGCGGTTGCTAAAAAGTCCACGTCATCTTTTTTCACGTCTATTGGGATAACGCCTGCTGATTGGATGGCGTCTACGATGAGGACTGCGCCGTGGCTGTGGGCGATTTCGCTTAAAGCCCGCAGATCGTTGCGGAAGCCGTTAACGTATTCAACGTGGCTAACCACAACCGCCACAGTCTTGTCGTCTACAGCTTTCTCAAAATCTCCCGTCAGAAGCCTGCCTTCCGCATTCCGCACATAGTGAACTTTGACGCCTAGGCTTTTCTTAAGCCATGGATAAACAACCGACGGATATTCCAAATCTGTCGTGACAACCTTTGAGCCGGGCGGATAGCGCAGCACGTTGGCAGCGATATTCAAGCCAACAGAAGTGTTTTCAACGAGGGCTATTTCCTCTGGTTTTGCGCCAACAAGCCTCGCAAACAAAGACTTTCCAAGATCAGCCTCCAAAGGTGACGTTCCAAAATTCATGTAGTCATCCAAATACTGGCGCATTGCATCCGCCACGGGTTTCGGAAGCGGGGACTGGGCAGCATGGTCTAAGAAAACCCTGTTTTGGACCACCGGGAACAACGTGCGAATCTGTTCTAAGTTTTCCATTCTAACATCCTTCATTTAGCCTAAATGGGTGATGAGCAGTTAAAGGTTTAAATTGTAATACATAAACTCGATGGTAAGCGGGTTAGTGTTAGAACTTGAAGGGTGATTTTCGTTTCGAAGAATCCGTAAGGCATGTTTTAGCAGCGGTCTTAATTGTCATTTTACTGCCTCCACATTTTTCATCGTTGTGGTTCAAAAGGTAGGGACGCCCAACATATTCGTGGGCGTTGAGGTGGGATTTGACAATTTCGGGGACATAGCCAGATTTGTGGAGGAGGTTAAAGATTACGTCAACCTCATTGTGATAAGTTCTCTTAATATCACGACAAATTCAACAAGGCTTATCATGGTCTGCGACTACCTATACTCGAAGGGTTTATACTTCATTCCCTTCATGTTTTTCACCCGGCACGTTGACAGTGTTGAATTCTTCCATACAGCCAAGGAAAAGTGGGGTGAACGTTTTCTGGGCGTATACCTCTCCGACGAGCCTGGTGGAAGGCAGTTCGACACACCAGACCATAGGCTGGTGTTCAGCGCCGATAACTACACAGACGCCGCCTCCAAGTACGTGCAAGCTTTAGGCTTCCAGATAGAACGCTTCCTAACAAAGTTTGGAAGGCCTAATAGGAAGGTGTTCACGGCTGACTATGCCCTCTACTGGTTCGACTTTAAAGCCGGCTATGATGTGGTTTTAGCTGAGTTCGGCTGGAACTTCAGCAGACAACTGCACATTGCACTTTGTAGGGGAGCGGCTAAAACGCAGAACAAGGAATGGGGCGTCATAATCACATGGACTTATCGAAAACCGCCATACATCGAGGACGCGGAAGAGCTTTACAGGGACATGGTCTTAGCCTACCAAAACGGCGCCAAATACATAATTGTATTCAATTACCCCACAAACATAACCCAATATGGAATACTAACGAGGGAACACCTAAACTCCTTAAAGAAATTTTGGAACTACAAGAGGAGTTTCCGCCAACCCGTCACAACTTCGGATACAGCTTATGTCCTTCCAAAAGATTATGGTTATGGTTTCCGCGGGCCCCACGATAAAATCTGGGGCTTATGGGAATCGGATGCGCTTTCTCCAAAAGTATGGAACGAGGTAAACAGTCTTTTGACGTCTTCCGGCGCAAAGTTGGACATAATCTGCGATGCAGAAAAGCCTAACATGGAATACCAATATAGGCGTCTGGTATTTTGGAATGGTTCAACGATCCAGCGATAAACTAACAATTAACCTTATATTTTTCATGCAAAACTATACTTTCGGAGGATATCCTCTAAATGAGTGAAGTGATAGTTGTCACGACGCCGGAAGTTCCGGGCTACGAGATTATGAAGGTGCTGGGACCCGTACATGGGTTGACGGTGCGAACAAGAGGGGTTGGCGGAAAAATAGTTGCAAGCATTGAAGGGCTTTTCGGATGAGAGGTAACGTCCTACACTTCTGAATGTGAAAAGGCAAGGATGGAGTCTTTGAACAGGCTCATCGAGAACGCCCGTAAGATGGGTGCCAACGCCGTCATAGGCGCAGACTTTGAGACAAGCGACATTCTCCAAGGAACAGCCACGGTGTTTGCGGCTTACGGAACAGCCGTGATAGTAAAGCCTAAAGAGAAAAAGGAATAGCTAGAAACCCTTCTACCTAAAGCATTTCCACCTTTCCCCAAGAAGGCTTTTCAACTCTCCAATCACACTTTC
>JAWBRY010000100.1:0-3911 GCA_038843545.1 Bathyarchaeia archaeon
CATAATAGACTGGTATGTGGATAATGGCTATAGGGCGATTGTGCTTGAGGGCACTGGACTAGGACACGTTTCAAACCGCCTTTTCCAGCCAATAAAAAGGGCCGTGGACAAGGGTGTTTTGGTGGCTATGGCTTCCCAGTGCATCTGGGGACGGGTAAACATGAACGTCTACGATACTGGACGGGACTTGCTGGCGTTAGGTGTTATCCCGCTTGAGGATATGCTGGCTGAAACAGCCACGGTCAAACTCATGTGGATTTATGGGCAAACAGACAACCCTGATGAAGCCAAACGGCTTTTGAAAACAAACATTGCCGGAGAATATTCCACACGCACGCTTTACACGGCGGAGGAAAAGCCATGACAGGCGAAAAATTGGACTACGCCCAACTAGGCTTGAAAGTCGGTTTAGAGGTGCACCAGCAGCTAGACACCTCCGCCAAGCTCTTCTGCCACTGCAAACCAGAACTCTTCAAAGAAGAGCCTGAAATCGCCTTCCTTAGGCGTTTGAGGCCAACACAAAGCGAGCTCGGCCAAATAGACCCAGCCGCCTACTTCGAATTCCAAAAGGGCGTGAAAATCCTCTATGAGGCGGACAGCCAAACCTCATGCCTAGTGGAGATGGATGAGGAGCCGCCCCACCCGCTCAACATGGAGGCTGTTGAAATCGCCCTAACAGCCGCCTTAATGATGAAGGCTACTCCAGTGGATGAAATCCACGTCATGCGCAAAACAGTCATAGACGGCTCCAACACGACGGGCTTTCAGCGCACATGCGTCATAGCCCTAAACGGCACAATAAAAGTTGGCAAAAAAACAGTGCCAATTCAACACGTAAGCCTAGAGGAGGACGCAGCCCGAAAAACAGGCGAGGAAGGCACAACCATACGCTATCGCATAGACAGGTTGGGCATACCCCTCATCGAGGTGGCAACAGCACCCGTCATAAACACGCCGGAAGAAGCCGGAGAAGTGGCCCTAGCTATAGGCAAAATTCTACGCGCCACTGGAAAAGTTAAGCGGGGACTGGGCACGATACGCCAAGACCTAAACATATCCATAAAAGGCGGAGCCCTCACAGAGATAAAGGGCGTCCAAGAGCTTGAACTGATACCCCTTGTCGTCGAATACGAGGTGCAGAGACAACTAAACCTAATAAAGATCAGCCAAGAGCTCGCCGAAGCCGGAATCCGCCAAGAAAACCTAAAAGAGGAATTCTTCGACGTGACGGAAGTTTTCCAGCAGACCAGCTGCAAAGTTCTAAGAAAAGCCATAGAGAAAGGCCAACGAATCCTAGCCGTGAAACTTCCAGGGTTTGCAGGCTTCCTAAAGCGCGAGCTCATGCCCGGCGTCCGCCTCGGAACAGAGATGGCTGACCGCGCCCACTTCTGGAGCCGTGTCGGCGGCATATTCCACACAGACGAGCTTCCAGCCTACGGCATAACAATCCAAGAAGTGGAAGCCTTAAGGAAGGCTGTGAAAGCCCAGCCAACCGACGCTGTGGTTTTTGTTGCAGACACGCCGGAAAACGCCAAAGACGCCTTAAGGGCTGTATTAGAAAGAGCCCGTGAAGCCTTGAAGGGCGTTCCAGAGGAAACCCGAGCCGCGAACCCGGATGGCACAACCCGCTATATGAGGCCTAGGCCTGGAGCGGCCCGCATGTACCCGGAGACGGACATACCGCCCTTACAATTGACAGAGGAATACTTAAACATGATTCGCCAAAAACTGCCGGAACTCCCGGAGCAGAGGCTTCAGAGGCTTATGCGGGAATACAACCTAAACCAGAAACTTGCCCAGCAGTTAATGGACTCGGAGTACGTAGAGCTCTTCGAGGAGATAGCCAAAGAAAGCCGGGTCTCGCCGACAACCATCGCCGCCTTCCTCACGGAGACGCTTAAAGCCCTAAAACGTGAGGGTACACCCATAGAAAAGCTCACGGATGAACGGATAAAAGAAATCTTCAAGGTGTTGGCGAAAGGTGAAATAACCAAGGAGGCCCTCCCGGACATCGCCGCTTGGTTGGCGAAAAACGAAGACAAAACCGTAGGGGAAGCCATTGAAAACTTAGGCCTAAAGGTCATGGCGATGGAAGAACTGGAAAGGTTTATCGACCAAATAATAAGCCAAAACAGGGGCCTAATCGAGAAAAGCGGTCAAAAAGCCTTCGGCTCCATCATGGGCATGGTTATGAGGGAGGTTAGGGGAAGGGCGAATGCCGAAGTTGTCGGAGAGATAATTAAACGTAAACTGGCCGAAGCCGGGAAGGCTTAAAGCCGCACGCTACGGTACTTTTCCAGAGGAACAACATGCTCCACGGGTTTTAGGTTTCCCCCGCAGTAGGGGCAAATGTTAAACTCTGGAAGTACAGGCTTTCCACATGCAAGGCAAATGTTGGGATACCTCAACCTTTCCTCAAAGGTTTTCAACTCCCTTTTTATGGAGCTTAATTCAGCCTTAACCTTTTCCACGGCTTCTTTGAGGGGCTGTATTTCTCTTATCTCGGCTCTAATGTTATAGACAACATCTTTAATCTGCGAAAGCATCTCAT
Source organism: Bathyarchaeia archaeon (assembly GCA_038843545.1). Lineage (GTDB taxonomy): Archaea > Thermoproteota > Bathyarchaeia > Bathyarchaeales > Bathycorpusculaceae > DRVP01. The sequence continues at coordinate 2,552 of JAWBRY010000100.1, forward strand.
TGTTCATTTCAACCACCTCGTTAATAGCGTCGAGAATTTCGCTCTTCTCCTCCAAAAGCTGGGTTTCCACAGCACTTTGTTTTTTGGCCTCTGACAAAATCTTGTTTAGGAAGGTTTCAACAGGGTTTTCGAAGGCTATGGTGCACGTTATACCCCAGAAAAGGGTGGTTGAGGCGGCGGTGATCAAGAAGTAAATGTTGGGTGTTATGGCTTGAATTTTTGCCTCTTCAACTGGGTATAAGCTTAGGAGGGTTGCTGGCTTGTTGAATAGGAGGGCGTTCGCCGCGTCGATCAAATGGGCGGCAGCAATAGCGGTTAGGGTGCTGAAGAGCCAGACGCCGAAACCCTTTTTTATCAAGGCGCTCCCTAAGCGCTATATTACATCTTAATATTTAATACATATTTCCAAAGCCACAATATGCTAGACGGTAAATTCTAAAAGGGGAATAGCCACTCATATAGTGTAGTTCGCAGGGTGAGAGGGTGGCTAAACGTTTAGGCGAGGAGTTTTCTATTCGCGTGAAGGCCGGCGAATACGAGGTTGAGGTTAGGGGCTCCCGCTGCGAAGTTTTGGACACCATAAAAGAGCTTCCAAACCTCATGCCAAGCTTTGGCAAAGCCTTTGAAAGCCTAAAGGCGAAGGAGGCGGCTGTTAAGGCTCCGGTTCCAGTGGTTGTTAAGGCGGAGTCTCCGGTGGAGCGGTACCCGAAAATTCCGAGGGTGGAGAGCTGCAGCGAGGCCCTCCTAAAGGTTTTGGAAAGCGACTGGGGTAAGTGGCGCCCGCGGACGGTTACGGAGCTTAAGGAGGCTTTAGCCTCAAACAACATGCACTTTCCAGGGCGGACTTTAGCCGGGGACTTGTTGGCTCTAGTGCGGAGAGGCTTGGTTAAGCGCTGGAAAACGGATAAGGGTTATGTTTACATTCTTGCTGAGAAAAAAGTGTTAGCCCAACAGCCTTGAGAGGAAGGAGGGAACATGAAGAGGGTTGAGGTTCGAATTAAGGCGCCTTTCGGCGAAATAGTTGTGGAGGGCGAGACACCCCAAGACGTCCTAAGCCTATTGGAGGCTTTTCCAAAAGACTTTGTGGAAAACATTTCCAGCCTCGTGGCAAGCAGGCTTGTGCCCTCGGCGGCGGCCCAGCTTAAGGGCATAATAGAGTTCACCACCGAAGGCCCGGTGCTGATTGCTCCCCGAGAGAAGCTCACCCATTACGAGGCTATTGGGCTCATACTGTATGCTTCTGAGGGACGCCAGAACACAGCCGCCCAAATCCAGAAGCTTCTAGAGTCCAGCGGCATAAAGTGCATGGTGCCAGCCCGCCTAAACGAGATGGTTAAACGGGGCCAAGTGTTCAAGCCGG
>JAWBRY010000101.1:0-2955 GCA_038843545.1 Bathyarchaeia archaeon
TAAGTCTTCTTGAACACTGCGATTTCGCGGGTTAAGCTTCTATGTATGTAGACCATGTGGGATTCCACGTGCTTGTAGCCCAGTGCTTTGCCTATTTGGCTTATGCCAACTGTTTTTGGCGCTGCCATGCACACGTGCCCGCCCTTGCCAAGCATGTCGTGGACAGCGTTTAGGCATTCCTCGATTATCTGTTTTGTTGTCCGCTTGAGGGTTGTGGCGCTTTTCCCATAAGGTGGATCCGCCACGACACAGTCCACAGCTATTACTGGCGGGTTTTTGGCATCTGCCACAATGAGCCCTTCTGGCATTATATCGAAATAGGCTAGGTTGGCGCGGCTCCCCCTCACCATTCGCCTTTGAATGTCGGCGCCCAAGACGCGGCAGCCTATGAGCGCAGCCTCTATTAGCATGCTTCCGGTTCCGCAGAAGGGGTCAAAAACCAAATCGCCAGCCTTCGGTCTGGCCAGGTTAATCATGCATCTTGCCAATTTCGGCTGCATGGCTGAAGGATGGAAGAAAGGCCTGTTTCTTGGGCGTCTCTCCATGAACGATTTCGGCGGAATGTCTGCCAATTTCAAGCCGAAAACAAGCTTGTTGTCTGTTAGAATCCCAATGAATGTTTTCTGGGGTGTTTGAAGGTTCACTTTGACGTTTTCAGTCATCTTTAGGATTATTTCGCCGAGCTTCCGCTCTAGAGCCAGTCCGTCAACATGTTTGGCGTGGTTTTTCACATGCTTAATGCGGACTGCGAAACTTTCGCCATTTCTTAGGAGCTCGTTGATGTTTACTGAACGTAGGGTTTTAACTGCCTCGCTCGGCTCAGCCTCGCATGTGAAAAGCTCCGAGGCGCAAAGCCTCGTCAGGGCCGCCCGCTTTCTAACAGCTTCCACACATTTAATGTCGGCTTCCACCCTCAAAACTTGGTCAAGTTTCTCCAAAACCGTGTAAGCGTGACCTTCAGCCTCTAGAATGGCTTTTAATTCGGCTGCTGGCAGCGTTTCATGTTCGCCCGACAGTAAAAAGAAAAGCTTAGCCACTTTGAAGCTCCCGCAATGTTTGGGCTATGAGCGGCGCCAGTGAAACCTTGTTCACATGGCTGGGAACACTGTCCGTTCCAACAACCTCTTTAACTCCGGCTTCCCGCAAACGTTTTTCAGCCTCTCCCACTAGGAGCGGATGAACGCATGCAGCGTAAACTTCCGCAGCTCCAAGCTCATAGAGGAGGTTTGCGGCCGCCACTATGGTGCCGCCAGTGCTAATTATGTCATCGAAGATTATGACTGTTCTCCCCTTAACGTTGAACTCCCTCTTTTCAACACTCACAAGTCCAGTGTAGCGGTCCCTTTGCTTCTCCAGGTAGCCGCACTCACAGCCCAAGACTTTTGCGGCTTCCTGAACTATGCCAACGGCGCCCTTGTCCGGAGCCAATGCGAAAGCATTTTGGAAACCTCTCTGCTTAAAGTGTTCAGCTAAAAGCGGGACGGCTGAAAGATTTCTTGCTGGAAAGGGAAACCTTGCCAGCACGTTCTTCTCATGGATGTTTACGGTGATTAGGCTGTCGACACCTGCAGCCTTAAGCATTCTTGCGATGGCTTCTATGCTTATTGGCTCGCCTTTGAGGAAAACCTTGTCTTGGCGGGCATAAGCCAGATACGGCACAACAGCCACAACCGTTTTGGCATTGTTCCTTCTGGCAGCATCAACAATCAAAGCCAACTGAATTAGTCGCTGGTCTTGCGGTGGACTCGTAGTTTGCACAACAACCGCTGTTTCGCCTTCAACAGCCCCATCAATCCTCACATAGGATTCGCCATCTGGAAAAACCTTGAAAAAGACGGGAGTTGGCTCCACGCCCAAAAGGCCAGCTATTTTTTCGCCCAGCTCCTTTGAGGCTGGTCCCGGCAAGATTTTCATTATACCGCCGCTTTTTAATGCGGCAAACCCATCTTTTAGATTTTTCCCGTCGCCCTATATTGTTCGATGAGTTCTTTGGCTCTGTCCATGCGGATTTTGCGTTCCTCAACCATTTTCTGGGCAACCAAGTCTATCAATTCGCCAGTGGCGCCAGCCATAATGGCGATGTTTCGGGCGTGAAGCTCCATGTGGCCTCGCTGTATGCCCTCGTGGGCCAAGGCCCTTAAAGCGGCTAGGTTTTGGGCTAGGCCTACAGCCGCCAAGACCTCGGCGAACTCGTTGGCCGTTTTTACTCCCAAGATTTTTAGGCAGATCCTAGCTATAGGGTGGGTTCGCACCGCCCCGCCAATAATGCCAACAGCCATAGGCAGTTCTATAGAGCCCACCAAGTCGCCGTTCTCGTTCTTCTCCCAAATGGAAAGCGTCGTGTAGTGGCCGCTTCTAGCCGCATAAGCGTGGGCGCCAGCCTCCACGGCGCGGTGATCGTTGCACGTGGCAATTACAACGGCGATTATGCCGTTCATAATCCCCTTGTTGTGTGTGGCAGCCCTAAACGGGTCAGCAGCGGCGAAAGCCCAAGCGTTCACAATGCCGTCCACGACTTCTTCGCCGCCAACCGCCTCCTTTGGCACAACACACCACGCTCTGGCTAAGCGTTTAACAGCCAAATTCGAAATAATCCGCAAATAAACACGTCCACCGGTGATCCGCTGAATCAGTGGAGCAACAGCTTCGCACATGGTGTTCACGGCATTGGCGCCCATAGCGTCCCGAACGTCCACATGCAACTCCACAATAACCATGGGCCCTTGAACAGTGTGAATAACTTTGGCGTCCAGGTCTTTGGCTCCGCCGCCAACCGAAACCAGCACCGGATCCTGCTCATTCGCCTTCTTTAGGATTTCTTCCTTAGCCTCTAACACGCGAAGCCTAGCCGCATAGGGATCTTTGACGCGAACCACTTGCACCTGTCCAATCATGATGGGTGGAGTGCTGCTCGTGTGGAAGCCTCCGCCCTCCCGCACCATCTTAGCAGCATAA
>JAWBRY010000101.1:2965-3748 GCA_038843545.1 Bathyarchaeia archaeon
CGCCATAGGAATCAAATAGTCCCGCCCGTTAATGAGGAAGTTTACGGCTATCCCAAGCGGCACCGGAAAAGCGCCAACAACATTCTCAATCATGCGGTCAGCCAAATCCAAAGGCAAACCACCAGTATTCTGCAGCAAAGCGCATTCCTCATCAGTCAAACCAGCAAACTCCTTAACAAACGCCAAACGCTCTTTAGGGCTAAGCCGATAGAAACCAGAAAACAAAGACGACTTGCTCATACCGTTTTCACCTTTCATGTTTTATGGCGAACTGGATGATAGCATATCTCACTTCACATTTAAACTTTGGCAGAAAAAAGGCTTGTCTTTAGCCCAATTTCGCCTAGTGTCAAAGCATTTACTTGGAGAACTATCTTTTCTGGTGATTGTCATCTTCGTTAGGTTAACTCAAAGGTAATGAGGTAAAGGGTGTAAATCGACTTATTGGGGGCTCTTATCCTCAGATGAACATAAAGGTAAGATTCCCCATCTTGAATTTCTCTAATATTCTCAACTTTTATAAAAACTTTTGACAAGCCATTTAAGGCATAGAAGCTGCCGCTTGCTTGTATTACGACGCCATCATTGATTGTTATTTGCGTGCTTGATGTATAATTGTCATGGAAAAGTATCGTTAGGTTTGATAATCGGTTAATGTTTTGATAACTGCAAATTTCTAATTTGATTTCATAGGTTTCAGAAGCATTGTTAAAGACGCTTAAAGTGTAATTGTAAGTTTCATATTCCGCTGTGGAATTTATGGTAATCTTCGCGCTTGTACCA
>JAWBRY010000102.1:0-1104 GCA_038843545.1 Bathyarchaeia archaeon
GGACAGGTAGAGTTGACGTTATTTGGCATTATGATTTCCAAGATGAACAGTTGGCAAAAGCCTTTGCTGAAGGGTTGAAAAAACAGTTCGAGGGGATGAAATGAGCGGAGAAAACGAACAGCCACCTAGAAAAAAGCGACCGATAATAGACGAAGAAGTGCGAATGCTTGGCTACATTAAACGTTCAAACAAGCCGATATTTGAAATGCTTCAAAAAGAGGCGGAAGCCCGCGGCAAGAAACCAACACAGCTCGTTGAAGAAGCCCTTTCACATTACTTAACAGAGAGGAGGCTTATACAATCACAGATGACAGTTGCGGAACTCTATGAGGCTCTAACCTTTCTTAGCGAGGTGCAAGCCATAGCCCTGCGAAACCTAATGGACACGTGGAAACTTTACTTCAGCGAAGAGCGTATCGGGCTAGAAGAAGTCTTAAAAACTTTATACCCGCCCCAGCAAACCGAAACAATCGTTGAAAAAGGCTTGATACTTGAAAAAAGAAAGGAAATTCCAGAAGAAATCAGGGCATTAAGAGAAAAACTTTTCACAATGATGGAGCCTTTTCTAGACTGGGCTATCGAGCTTTTCCAAAAGAGCATGATGGATACTTTATCTAAAATGCTTCCGGCAGGAACACCATTACCAAAGCTTCCAGAAACAAAAATACCGGTAACATTAACAGTTGAAAAACAAGAAGAACCAGTAATAATTAAAATCCCTGAAAAAAAGAAGGAACGCGTAAAAGAAGTAGAGGAAAAAAGTGAGTCTGAATAATGCCACGGCTCTCAAAAGAGATGGCTGAGAAAGTCCGCCGCAAAATCGCCTTCTATGGCAAAGCTCCACAACAGGGTCAGTCGAACCCCATCTACTTAAACGAGCTAGAAAAGGACGTTGACGCCCTAATATATGATGAGGCAGCAAGGATATACGAGGAGGAAACTGGAGAGAAACCGCCTGAAGAAATACCTCAAAGATACGTAGACAAAGCTATGATTGAAATACTGAAACGATGGCAGGAAACCCTCAAACCCCTAGTTGAAACCTTAGAGAAAACAGCCCCGCCTGCAAAAATTGAACCTCCAAAGTGTCCCAAACACGGCGTT
>JAWBRY010000102.1:1114-3733 GCA_038843545.1 Bathyarchaeia archaeon
GCTTAAAAAGATGGGAGAAAACTTTTGGCGTTGCCCATACGGCGACTATTCAGTTAGAGGGTTCTACGAGGAATAGAAATGGCTGAAGCTGAGGAGATAATAGAAGAAATTAAAGAGCCAATTGACAAGATATTGGCAAAGCTTGCACGCCAAATATACTATGAAAAGACCGGCAAAGTCTGGGAGAAAGACCCCCCAGACGAAGTTGAAGCGCAAGTTTTCGTTAGACTTGCAGCTAGAAGACTTATTGAAAAGTGGCACAGGTTTGTCAAAGACGTTCACGCTTTCCTATCAGGCAAACTTGTTGGTAAACCTTCTGAATGGCGCAAACTGGTTGCGGTTGTAAAAAGAGAGGTTGAAACACCTGAAGGCGTTAAAACCCAAAAATTTGCAGTTGTCGTTCCAGTCGAAGAGGTGACCCCGGAAAAGCTTCCTCCAGAATCTATTTTAGTCTGTCCAAAATGTTCAGCTTTAGCTATGAAACCAATCGCTCGCGGATTATGGCGTTGCATAAACTGTGGAAACACGCTCTCGCTTCTCGGCTACTTCCAGCCAAGAAAGCCATAAAGGCTTATGCTTCTTCATAGCGTAAAATTTGACAGCCTGTTCCACAAGGTCTGAAAAGCTTCGGCTCTCAGCCCTAGCCAATTGCACAATTAAACTGTAAATGTCCCGTCTAACAATAACAGCCTTATAATCTCTCATTTCTTTCCATAAAATCCTCTATAAGCTCACAGTATTTAACGTTTTTCATAGACATATCTTGAGTATTATATCTTATTATACGAAACATATAAATCCATACAAAAACTACAAAATCACACGAGGCTGAAAAGTATGGCAAGAAGAGGAAAATACCCGACACCAGACGAAGCAGTCACAAACTTCACGCAGGGTGTTGAAGCTTCAGCAGATATATGGCGTACAAGAACCGCCACCGGCGCAGAAAAATACAGGAGATGGTTCGGTGAACACTTCGCTCCAAGGCTATACCCACAGATACCAAGCATCCTAGCCCTACGCGACCCGTATGAACGCTCAAGGAGAGTCGGTGCCATAGTCAAAGAGGCAGCTAGAGCATACCGTGCTGCAAAGCTAAGAGCAATAATCACTTACGCACCCGCAGCTCCAGCTCCAGCCTAGAGGGGGTAGGTGCGTATGGCGGCAACTCCCACGTTTGACATTACGCCAATCATCAACATGCTGATTCCCCTAGTGATGATTATAATGATGATTTCGCTGATAACCAGCCTCATCAAAGCCTTCAAGGAGTAGTGATGGCGATGGCGGCTCCAACCTTCGACATAACGCCCCTCATCAACATGCTCATACCGCTGGTCATGATAATAATGGTTATATCGCTGATTACAAGCCTCATCAAAGAGTTCAAGGGGGCTGCTGGCTAAATGGCAGCCACACCAACCTTCGACATAACCCCGCTAATAAACATGCTACTGCCGCTTGTAATGCTAATCATGGTAATATCTTTGATTACAAGCCTTATCAAAGAGTTCAAGGCTTAAACCAAACCTTTTTACCATCCCCGTTTCCCCCTTTTTTGTGTTTAAGTTTGTCAGAGGCGAGAGTATGGTCTGGAGTATAGGTATTCGAACGTGGGGCTTCAGACGTAAGGTTTCAGAAAACGAGCTTATGCGCCCCGGCGTAGTTTACGAGTTTGAACATCAAATTGACAAGGTTCCCGCTGGACAGGAAATGGCGTTTCTCATGTACATTAAACAGAAAATTGAGAGCGAACAGCCATGGGTTAAAGTTGACTATGCTGAATGCGGCTCACACTTGATTGTTCAAGCCAGATACGTTGCTTCTGAAGTGCAAGCGATGGCTGAGCCTACAACTGTAGCCACTATTGTAGCTATCATACAAGCCGTCGCCTTGATTTTCGCTATTGCAGTTATAACTTATTCAATCTATATGGTGGTGAGTGCGCTAGGGTCATCTGAATTTGGCGGACTTGTAGGCGGTTTACTCGGCTTATTCATAGTCATGTATTTCCTATCATTCTTCATGAACATGTTTAGAGGAATCACCGAACTTATCCCCAAACCTCCTAAAAAGGAGAAGGAATGATTGCCAGTTTATAGGTCATACCTAGCTATAAAATCACCAGTAAAGAAAGGTCTATGGATAGACTCTCCTGTAATGAACTCATACGTTGCGTATAGGGTTGAAGGCTACGTTAACAAAGCTATCTTGCAAGCTTCAGTAGACGCTCCGCCTCTATCCACATACTGGGGGCTTCGTGTATGGTTCAACGATGCCCCGATACGATATGTTATCGGTACACCTGCCGTAGGTCCATTTGATGTGACAGAACTTTTTAAGCCAAGAACTTCTGGGGAAGGTGCGAACAAATTTTCATGCCAAGCTGTTTGGACAGCACCTCTTGTTCCCGAATCCGTGCTGGTTACAGCGTGGCTGGATATAGATGTTTCTGGAACAATAGTTGAGATTGGCTCATCAGAATCCATCGGTTACGGTTTTGAACCAATAATGGAAGTCATGGTAAACTTAATGTTTCTTATGATGGTGATGAGTTTATTAATGGGTATGATGAGTAGTTTTATGGGGGTCTTCAGATGAGTGAAACTCCGACAGCGC
>JAWBRY010000103.1:0-3709 GCA_038843545.1 Bathyarchaeia archaeon
ACTTCAAACAAGCGGCATGCCTCTTCAACTGTTTTTGCGGTGCGGACGTGAAACTCATCATTGGTGTTTTGGAATAAAGCGTTTTCGATGGTTATGTAGACAAGCGTGTTTTGGATGTTTTTGTGGCCTAGCAGCCTTTGAACGTGGATTATGTCTTTGGTTTTATGGTATTCCATGGTGCCTTTCCAGTGTCTGAGCGTGTGAAATCCAATTTTTATGAGTCTTAGGTTGTAGAGCTTGTGGGCAATGCGTTTCCGCTTAGGGGCAATATACGTGGCAAGCTGCCCTTCTCAGCCGTTATGTGGACCGTTCGCCTTTCAAAGTCTATGTCTTCCCATTTGAGGGCTAATGCTTCGCCAACGCGCATATCCGTCTCTTTTAGCAGCTGCAATAGGGCCGATATAGTTTTGCTTGTGTTGGCTATTAACAAGTCAACTTCCTGTTCTGTGGATATGAAGGGTATTTTCTGGACGGGTTTGTAGCTTGGAATCTGCCAGCTGATGCCTAAATGCTTGTAAAAGTTGTTTAGGGTTTTTGCATAGTCATGTTTTGTGGTTTCGTGACTGGAGCTTTTGATAAATATTCTAGGACGGCTTCAGGGTTAAGGATATCCACTTTTTTGGCGAGCGTGTTTAGGATTTTCACGTAGCCTTGGATTGTTGCTTCTTTTCTGCCAAGCTTTTGCAGGTGCCAAAAGTATTCAAGGATTTTGCCTCTAACATCTTGTTGGCTGGTTTCGCTTGTGGCTCCCGCAGGCCCGCTTTTCGCGTTTTCCTCAACATTGCTCATGTGGCCTTCCTCGCTTTGCTCCAGAGGGGCCAAGGTTCTGGAGCTGCATTGTTAAAAGTTAAACCCATATCGGTTTTTAAATTCTTGCTTCTATGCTGCCTATCAGTTTTTGGCCATGAAAACCGATAACCACAATCCCTGCATGAGTAGCGTTGAACGGTTTTGCCGTCGGCTAGATAGCGTAAGCCGTCCTTGTAAAGGCGTTTTGAGCTGCATTCTGGACAGCAAAGCCCGTTTTGGGCTTCAATTTGAAAAACGGGCTTTTCAGAGGGGCTTGCTGCGGGAGCCTCTTCAGCCATTTTATATGCCTCGCAAATTTTTAGACGGCCTTCCAGCCGGAAGTTTTAGGCTTGCTTTTGTCGGGCTTGTAGTGGGCTAAACGCTTCAACTCGAGGAAAAGGCAGCTGTCTATCCATAATCTATCGTTGTGTTTGAGGTAATGCATTATTTTTGTTGACTGTTGGATTCCATTTTCGCGTTTTAATGAACTCTTCGATTACTTCAAGCTCACGGGACGTGAAGATGTAGCTACGCATGGCTTGTTAAACCCCTCGCAGAATTTTTCGTTAAATTCCAACGGTTGGAATTTTTAGCCCCCTATTTTTAGCCTAGAATTTGCCGCGCTTTTAAGGCTTTCTCAGCCTGCTGGTGCGCCTTTTACGGTCCTTTAAAACCTTAAGCCCAAGGCGGTTTTTCGCGATCCTTGACAATTTTTGGTTAAGGCCCTTCAACTCATCTGGGTCCGGGTTTGGGTCGTCAAGGATTATTTTTGAAATCTTAACGAGTGGAATTCTCAAACCATTTTCTGTGGTTCTGGTTGTAGGTAGGGTTTTAGAGTAGCCTTTTCATCTTTTACCCGGCTCATTAAGAGGCCTTCCGAACCACTCACATCTATCGGCACTTCACCGCAAATCCTAGCTAAGGCATCATTAAACTGCTCTTCAAGCTGCCACTCAGGATCCGACGCTTTTATTTGGGCCTCTAACTCAGCCGCAAGTTCGTTGATTACATCTTTAAATTCTGGGTTTAACAAAAGCAGTGGTGCGATGACTTCTTTAATTCGGCTGCTTGACACGTTTAACTCAGTTTCCAGCTCCGGTGTTTCAAGCGTCTCAGCTTTTTGTTTAAGCTCATGGTATTTTCTAAACCGCCATAAGATCAGCTTGTTGCGTAGGGCTTGAGCCTCGGCTAGAAACTTCTTATCCCTGTAAAGAGGCATAGGGCGGGTTTTCTCGCGGGCTATGAAAGTTAAACAACGAGACTCGAGAGCTTTATCCTTGAATTCTTTCCTTGTAGCTAAAAGCTTAGGTCCGAATACGTAATAACTGATGGTTTTCTGAGGGTTAATATCATCCGCCCTCGTATAATGCGCGAGCCTTTTATCATAGCCAATATTGAGAATTTTGACTATGAAAGCATACAAGCTGCTTTTGTCGAAATCGGCCTCATCAATTATTAATGCGGTTCCACGCCAAAGGTTAATTCTCCTAACAATTGCTTTATCGGTGTCGCAGCCCGCTAAGATGATGGGGCGATAGCATATTGAGCCAACGGTGTCAAGCCATGCGCTTTTGCCCCGTCCATAAGGTCCTAAAGCCCTTCGGTAAGGGAGCGTGGCAGCAAATCATAGACATACGTTAAAAAGACATAGAAGGTGTCTAGTTTTCTTTCAAAATCGTTTGGGGCTTCATGCCAGCGGTTCAGAAAGTCATAGACTTTCTGAAATATTTTTTCTTCGCTTTCATACTCCTCAGCCTTGCTTGGCAAAAGCGTTAGCCCGTTTTTAACATCTGGGTTTTTAAGGGGCCTGTAAATGCAATCTTCGGTTTCTATTTGCTCCATCTTCTCCACAGAGCCCGTTTTTGGATCATAAACGAGGAAAAAAACGTTTTGTCCGTCATAGGCCTGCTCGATTAATCGACCATCCTGAAGCTCAGCCGAGGGCGTTCTGATGATTTTCTTAGGGCCTTTAATGATGGGGCAATCCGTCTGATTGCAATGGGCCTTCAACAACTCGTCGTCGCAGCCGTAAACATACTTATGGACTTGAGCGCTTTTCAAAACATTTTCAAGCTCCTTCTCCGGAAGTGGCGGGCTGTTCCGTCGGTTCCAAGCCTTAAGCTTGGCTAAAGCCTTTGACCAGCTAAGCCTTCGGAAATTCAAAAGGTATGAAGCCGTGGAACGATGGATTGAAGGGGTGGAAAAATCAGCTAAGAAACGAAAAAAGAAGAAGAAAATGGTTACCTATTTGATAATGGTGCTCATTAAAGCTGGTTTTACTAAGAAAGAGGCAGGAAGCTTATCGATGTATAAAGCCACTTGCATCACTTTACTAGAGAACAAAAAGGGCGAAGGAGAGAATGAAAATTAGGTTTATGGATCGGTGTGGCCGTAGCGGCTTGTTACTATTACTACGTCTAGTATGTCGATTTTTTCGTCGTTGTTCCAGTCAAAGTTTGGATCATAATTTGGATCGCCCTTTTTTGCGCCGTATCTGCTTGTTACAAGGACGACGTCGAGTATTTCGATTCTGCCGTTGAGGTTACCGTCTCCAGGTATAACGACAATGACCATGAAAGATGCTGCTAAAATGTTATCCTCTACATCTATTTCGCCTTGTACTGGCCATGCATAAGCCCAAATCGTATAGTTGCCTTTAACAAAGCCGGTCGTGTTCCATGTAAAGGTTATGGTTATTGATTTATCATTTTGTAGGGTTACGGTTTCTGTCCCTATTATTGATGTATTTGCGTAAAGCACCACAGTGAAAGTTTCTGTATAGTCACCTTGGTTTTCGACTGTAACGTTTATATTCATTGAGTAACCCTGCCCGATGATGGTCTTCAACGGTAAAACGTTTGTTACAGCTATGTCATGTATGACGTCATAAATGGCATATATTTTTCCGTCGTAGGATGGT
>JAWBRY010000104.1:0-3685 GCA_038843545.1 Bathyarchaeia archaeon
AGGCATCTTGGCGCGCGGTTCACGGCGGTGCTGAAGCTTACGATGAGCGGCTTCGTGGAAAGTTATGTTTTCAAAACAGGCGGGCGCGTTCAATGACAATCATCGGCAGAGATGCAGACTACTCATATACAGCATGCACCATACTGCCACTGCTTAGGCTTCCACCATTCAATAATGGATTAAAAGCGAAGGACGAAAACTGCGATCACATCCTTGAAGGGTGGAAGCTGAAACCTTCAGTTTAACAGTAAATTTCACGCAACGAGGGTGGGCACAGGTTGTCACAGGATAGAATGTTGAATTGTTGCCAACAATTTGATGTATGATCCCATGACAACCTGTGCCCACCCTATAGGGTGGCCGACTTTGCTCCGGTGCAGACGCCCTTCAGCGGGCAAACAAAAACACTGTGACCGCTGGCCTAGAAAACTCTCAGCCGGCTTATTGCCTTTTGAAGAGCCTCAGCTATTTCGTCCATATTAAGGCTTCGCCGGAAAACATGCAGGCAACGATGTTTTCGACTAATATGTCCTCCTTCCTATGAGGCCTCGGAATTGTTATGCCTCTGCTTAAAAATCCAGCTTGAAGACGCCGCTTTGCATACCCTCCATGCCTCATATTTTAATGTGCAGACGCATAAGTGCTGTTGGACTTTCGGCTGACAGCCTACTGTCCGATGGGATGACCCTGCGTCAGTGGGTCTAGGGGGCGCTGCTCCCCCGTAGTTAACCGTTCTGTGTGGCTAGCGGAGCACCTTCAACTGATTTTGAAACAATGTTAACTACAATGTAGTTAACGTGTAGTTAACCGATGTTTGTAGTTAACTACATGTAGTTCCGTTTGAAAAATTCTTTAAGGCTCTGTTTTTCTCAGCATGCTTCGTGAGGAAGCTGTTGCTGTAGATGGAGCTGCTGCCGTAGTTCACCTCGCATATCACGCTGTTCTGCGCCAGCACCCACGTCGGAACGCTGGAACGTTGCTTCAACATCGTGCTCCATCGCCTGCAGCGCCTTCAAGGACCATCGTTCCTCTCGATATAGGCGATGTACTCCGTCGTCAGATACATCGCATCGCCACGGTGCTCCGTCGGCGGAGGCCAAGTCAGAGACACGTTTCACCGCGATCTTTACGCTAACAACCACGCCGATGTAAAGCTTGACGCCGAGCTTTCTAGAGAGAACCTTTGCGTCAATTGCCGCAAACGATGCCTCCGTCTGCACCGCTCGACCATACGCTTGAACCTCACCACGCCTGTCTCCAAGTTGACGGTTTCAACACTGCAGCCTGTTCCAAGGATATAACATTAGGAATCTCCAAAAGAAGTAAGCTCGCTTACCCGCCCGTGCACCCCCTCCCCCTCGCCATCCTCTCTTTTTTCAACCAGACGGCGGGGAGTAAGTGAGCTTAGAAGGCGACGAAAACAACGATAACAATCAACTGAATAACCAAGTGACCAGAACGGCCAAAAAGACGACGACAAGCAAAACAACAGCAGTTAACGTGAAGATTGCGAATACTATAAATCCAAGATTCAAAGTCTGGCTTCGTGCTAGAGGGGTTAAGCATAGAAGATTAGGGCGAAGAAGCCAAACTTTAAAAAATAATACATTACGGGGCGCTAAGTGTCGTATGGGCGGGTGAGGCTGCTTAATGCGAAAGTTTACAATGCTATGTTTTGTTCCGTGTTGGGTTGCGGAGGCTGTAACCTTTGCGCCAACAATGGTATCATCTTTTTAATTTCCTCAATGTCTTTTCGTAGCTCCTTGAAAGTGTGCTTATACTCTATTATCCACTTTATCTCTGCCTTGCTGTCTACCTGTTTGTGTTTCTCTGGCTTTATGTTTCCTGTTGCAATCTTTAATTCTCTCTGGAGGTTCTTCTCGAGTATTCGGTATTGGGCTGAAGCGGCTGGGCTTTTGCTGGGATGATCCTTCCAGCCAAGCCACTGCCAAGCATCCCAATCAACACCCACCTCTATTACATAATCATTGCAAAGCTTTAGCGTATACGGAGATGACAGCGAAAGGACGGCGTTGAGCAGTTCAACTACTTTTGCGATTATTTTGTTTTTCGCTTCTTCCATGCGTTTCTCGGCGGCTTCGGCGTACCTGCTCCAAGCACCCCTTATTCTCAGGTTTTTAAGCCATTCCATACGGAATTCAGCTGTTCTTAGACACGTCTGATCTAGGATTTGCCTCCAGAAGGCTTCTTCCTCGTCTGCTAACCGTTTAAACTTGCGGTATTCTTCTTCGGCCTCCTCGTATACGCTTATGTAGTCTCCCAGCTCAGCGGGATTGAATATCGCCTTGAGCGTTTTACATCTTTCCTCAACCCACTCTGTGGGCGTGAATACACGCCCGTCGCGGCATACAACCCAAACCTCGTCAGCGAGACCAGCAAGTTTTAGGGCTTTCCAACCCATCCTGTCCTGTGTTGCTAGTACAAATTTGGCTGTGGGATACACGTTCGTTATGGTCTTTCTCCTATCGTTAATCGCCTTCCTGTCGGGGTTTCTTTCGCATTCGATAAATAGCCCCAGTGTTTTCTCGTGGACGTCGACGTATATGTTTTCTCCATGGCAACAGTTAACTGAGGTTTCGAAGCTTATTTTTCTGTATCCGTTTTCCCATAAGTATTTGGCAACAAGTAGTCTCAATATCTCGTGGGCTGTTGAGTTCTTCCTTGGAGCTGCGTCGTATGCCTCTTTTAAAGGAGCTGGCAATGTTTCAAGAATACTTTCCAGAAGTGTTTTTCGTCTCACTTCGCCTTGCACAAACTCACCTCCCTTAAAGCTTCAACAACGGTTGAAATGACTCTCGGGAGGCCTTCAGCTAGGCCTTCGAAGAAGCTGTCAAGGATCTTCTGCGGATCATTTATAGCGGCGGGTCCATCGAAGCCAACACGGTGATTGCATGCTACAACCTCATCGTTGAGCAACCTCAACGCCCTAGTTATAGCCGAGGAAAGATATACGCAGAGTAAGTTTTCCAGGTTCTCTCGCTTCAATGTGAAAACTTGGCGCAGTCTAACCCTCCAGACTACGAGGATAGCATTTGGATGGTCCAAGAGATACCTAAAAAGCTGCGCTAGGCTAATGCGTCTTCCTGTTTTAACCTCAACGACAACGATAGCTTCATCGCCTTCAACAATGACGCCAAAACCTCTGGGCTTTATTGCGACGTCCACGACTCCGTGGTCACCGCAGTCCTCACAACAAACACTTAGATTTTCCCTGTCCAAGGCGCACATTAACGCTCCAGATAGGAGGTTTACTGCAAAATTGTGGATTTCCATGTAAAGGGGATCTATATTGTCACCACCATCGCCGCGCAAACGCATCTGAGTAAAAGCCTTCTTCACGCAGCCTAAACAACTAAACCTCAGCAATGAATCCAAGATGAAAGCTTTCCTAGGTCTTCCAGCGCGATCAAACAGGCCGAACTTAACAGCCAAGCGACCGCAAACATATAAGACTCACCTAATCATGACAGCTTTTCAACAAAAATAACAAGCACATAAAATGCAAACGACAAATAGAACATTAGCCATTGCAAAATACAACTTTAACCTAAAAATTAGTTTTAAGTTGAATTCATTTTATGAAGGAGAACTTCCACATTAAATGAAAATGGGAGCTCTCAAAGCCGCCAACAAAACTTCAATTAAACGTTACTAGTAGAAAAGT
>JAWBRY010000105.1:0-3671 GCA_038843545.1 Bathyarchaeia archaeon
TAAGGCTTCTGAGATGCGGGAGGCAATGATGGTTTTTATGTTTTTCTCGCTGGCTATGTCCACTATTCGTTGGGTTATTATACCGTCAAAGACAACGGTGTCTACGCCATTGACTTGTTGAAGCCTTTCGGCTAGTTGGCTCACCGGCAGCCTCTCTATGGGCTCAAGCTTCTCGTTTAGAAGGACAGCCTCAAAAGTGCCCTCCAACTCCTTCACTAATTGGGTTATCTCTTTCGGAAATTCTGCGGGGCGTCTTTCCCTTCTGGGATGTTTGAAAAGCTCTTCCACGGGGACTTTGGAGGCTAGGGCTTCAAAGATTTCTTTGCAGTTTAGTTCCTCCACCTCTTTTCCTCTAGGCGCCCTTGCCACGTACTTTATGTTGGTTACTTGCAGCAACTCCTTAAGAATTAGGTCCCCGCCGCGGTCCCCGTCAAGGAAGGCTGTTGCCTCCTTTTCTCGGCAAAGCTTCTTGATTGTTTCTGGAACCTTTGCACCTTCGAGGGCTATTACGTTGTGGATTCCACAGCGCATCAAATTAATTACGTCGGCTCTTCCCTCAACGATTATAATTTCTTTTGCACTGTCCACTTCCGGACCGGCTGAAAGCTCTTCAGGCCCATATTTTTCTACTTTCGCCACTTTTAGGGTTTCAGCCAGCTCCTTGAAAATTTCGTCTACCGTTGGCATCGTTTCAATTGTCCACTTGTGGAGGATTTCCTTGGCCCTGTCAATGATGGCTTTGCGGCGGGCTTCGCGTACGTCTTCAATTTTTTCAAGGGTTACCTTGGCGGCGCATGGGCCGACGCGGTTAATGCTTTCTATACTCGCCGCCAAAAGGGCTGTGGTTACACGGTCTAAGCTTGTTGGGATTGTTATCGTACCTGTTGTTCTATCGTTTTTTGAGTGAAGTTCAATTTCTATTCTGCCTATTCGCCCGGATTTTTGAAGCTCTCTTAAGTCCAATTCTGGTCCGAAAAGGCCCTCCGTCTGCCCGAAAACCGCGCCTATAACGTCTGGTTTCTCAACTACCCCGTCTATTTCGAATCTTGCGCGGATTACATACTTTACGGTAAGGGTTTGGGGTGAACCCGTAAGCGTCACCTCCTACATGCATTGTTTATGCCTTTACGTTAGCTTGATTGCGTAATGAGAGAACAGCCCTCTCAACGCTGGAATTATAGTAAACAACGATCTATATTACCTTTATGAATCCCCACTACGTTCTGTGTATTCAAGTTTGGCTCGTCTCTGAAAATTGCATTTATGGTTGCGGTGTTTCCGGCAAGGTCTGGTTAAGCATTGCGTCTGTTTGGTTAAGTATGAGGCTCTCCATCTTTCTTATTCTATCTATGTAGGGTATGTTTGAGGTTTGTAGGGTTCGCTCAAATACTGAGACCGCATATTCCACCACAACCATGCAAGTATAACCGCGGACACTACCAATAGTAGAGTAGCCACTGTTGTTTGCATGTTAGCCTCCTCCCTTCATCAAAAGCCAGCTTGGTCTGTGCTAATATGGGTTATTCCAAAGCTGCAGTTATTTCCTTCTTAAGAACGGTGAGCCTTTCGGCATTGGGTTCACTTATTTTTGGCGTTTATTGGGTTAGCTTAGCCACGACAAGCTCCCCGTGGGAGACGCCGACTTTTCTTTTAACGTTTCCATGTATTTGGCGAGGCCTTCCACGTCTTTGATTTCTCTGCCCGTGAGGTTTGAGAGTTTTAGCCAGTAGTGGAGGTTTACTTTTACGCCCGCTTTCTCCACGTGGGTTTTCAAGTGTTCGGTTAGTTCTCTGCCTTCTCTGTCGAAGTCCAACATTAATATGACCTCGTTTGGGCTGGATGTTTCTATTTCTGAAATCACATCTAGAAGAGTTTTCAAGCCTTTTTTGGCGAATATTATTTTGCCGGTTATTCCGAGGGTTTTTAAGGCTTGTTCGTCTTTTCGCCCCTCCACTAAAATGGGTTTTCCGCTTCTGGCTTCCTCTGCCAGCTGCTCTAAAATTTGTTGGATTTGCTCGGCTTTCTCTTTTAGGTGGGTGGACAAGGTTTTATCTTGTTACCTCCGCTTCCTTCATCACTTTTAGGCTTTCTCGGGCTTCCTTGTCCGTTTCAAAATACCGCCTTATGGGTTCAAGGATTTTAGCCAGTTCTTTGGCTACGGCGTTTTTCAAGTCTTGGGGGTGGAGTTGCCCCGCCCTGTAGGCTTTTTCCAGTTCCGCGTAGCTTTCGAAGGTTATTGTGCCGCCGTATTTGGATGGCCGTTCAACGGTGAAGGCTTCTCTTTCGTGGAATACGATGTATTTGGCGATTTCCAGAACTGGGTTCATTTCCGTTTGTTTTTCTGGACACCAAGCCTTTCTGAGTTTGGCTTGGATCTGCTCTTCGCTGTCGTGGATGAATATGGCTGTCCAAGGCTTCGACTTGCTCATTTTGCTGGCAATCACCTGCTCCAACTTGTTTTTCGTTTGGAGTTTAACTGGTTCAGCTAAGCCCATCAAAAGGTGGTGGTGCACCGCCACCGGCTTTTTCCACCCCATTTTTGGAAAGATTTCGCGGGCAAGCACGTGGGCTTTGCGTTGATCCATGCCTCCGTGCGGTATGTCAGCGCCTATCGTTTTAATGTCTACGGCCTGCATTGGCGCGTACAAGTACTGTGACAAGTCTAGTTTTTCGGTTTCGCTTCTCCCCATTATTGTGAGGCATCGGAGTGTGCGGCTAAGCGTCATACGTTTCGCAAACATTAGCAGGTTACGCCAGTACTCGTCATTGTTGTGGTAGAGCTCCGAGCCCACCACTATTTTTACTCCGGGGCAGAAAAACTGGAAAGCTTTCGCGTAGTATTTCGTGGCTTGCAGTATTTTGTCCCAGTCTCCGCCGAACTTGTTGTTTATGAAGCTGTGCCAGTCTGCCAGAAAAACTTGGCAGCGAATACCCGCCCTCAAAAAATCGTTTATCTTAAAACCAGCCATGACAAGGTTTCCAAGGTGCAGCAAGCCGGAAATCTCAAAGCCGATGTAGTGGCCGGGATGCGGGTTCGTTTCGAGAAGCTCCCGTAGCTCGCTTTCGACGAGAATTTCCTCTGTCGGTGGACGCTTAATCAGGTCGATTTTTGTTTCTATGTCCAAGCCCGGTCAGACCTTTCACAATATACGAAAGCGTATAACTTAAAAGTTGTTTTTAGAAGGGCGGCGTGTTTTATCGCGGGCGCCCATGCTTGTCTCCCAACGTCACCTATCACTTAACTTCATCGCGGAGCCATGCGCTCCCCTTGGTTAAGCTCTCTCCGGCGTGGGAGGTTTAGAGGCGCCCGCGCCCGCCGGTGTCCCATGCTTGGGTAAACAAGCGTTCAAGGCGCTTGCTGCTCGGTTGGGTCCGTCGGCATGGATTTATCCCGGCGGGATTCCAAGGAAAGGCTCGCTTATAAAGAGTGGTTCATCGCCAGAAAAGGTTTAACCTTTTCCTAGAATTAAACGTTGCTGTTTAAAATGCCAAAGTCATGCATGTTAATCGTTTTCGTTGTAAATACAGTGCCCTCGTGGTTTTCGTTAGTTAAACCCTTTATGGATATTTTTCTGCCCGCTAGTGAAGTTGTAGTGGGCAGGTCACTGAACTTAGAGCTTGGATATGTATTTTTAGTTAGTAAATGTTTTAGATTGTGGTGGCATTGTCTG
>JAWBRY010000106.1:0-2575 GCA_038843545.1 Bathyarchaeia archaeon
AAACCCTCCAATGGCCCCTGCAAGCCGAGGCTTAACCCTTTCCTAGACATAGTAGGGGGTGAATGGACGCCAAAGCCTTTCAGGCTCCTCGCTAATGAGGGTTAAGTCCCTATCCTTGGTGATGGCTACTGCTAGGGCGGCGGCTGTGGCGACAAGCGCCAACAACCCAGTGTACTGTGTTATGTAGGTTAGGTTCACCGTCTGTGAAGCCAACTCAAAGGCGTAGTGCACTAGGTATTCGCTGACGGATGGACGCCCATAATAGTCTATGAGAATCACCTGGGTCTCCAGCTCGCCTACACCATTGCTTAGGAAGCCGTCCCCGTCATATTTCCCGTCGAAGCTTATTATTGCTAAATCCACTGAGACCGGGCGTCCTCCAACCCTCACAAGCAGTTTAGTGTTCCAGTTGTTTAGGTTCACATGCTGGTCGGCTTTAGCCTCGTCGTAAAGCAGCCTAGCCGCATACAGCCTGTTCAACAGAATTCGTGTTTCGTCAAGTGACACGCTGGCAAGTTGACTTTCAATGTTGGCGAGTTGAAAGCCCACATAGTCCATGTAGGGTGTGCCCTCGAAAGAGTATTGAATGGTTGCCGATTTAATGTCGCCCCTAATGGATAGGCCGCTGGAGGCGTAAGCCGCCCCAAAAAGCAGCAAAGCTAAAAGCACCGCCATAACAGCTTTGGTGGTTCTGCCTAAACCCGCACTTTGGGCCGGCGTCGGCGCAAACACCACATAAGCCGGGAATAGAGCCTGCTGCCTTGCAAGCCTAAATTGGACGATTCTATCCTTGCTGGCAACCAGTGGCAGCACAGCCATTCCCGCTATGAAGCCTCCCGCATGGGCGAAGACGGCTGTGCTTCCCCCAAGCCTTGCAAATCCGTAGATCACTTGGGTTGCAAACCAGAAGATTAGGTAGTAGGCTGCCTTCATCCGGAAAAAGACTGGAAAGTAGAAGAACATCCAGCCCATCACAAGCGATGTGCCGGGGAAAAGGATTAGGTAGGCGCCTAAAACCCCGCTTATGGCGCCGGACGCCCCGATGGCTGGAATCACGTAGGCTGTTGCTCCACCTAGAAAGCTGAAAGCCGTGTGGAATATGGAGGCAGCTATCCCCGAGACGATGTATAGGGCTAGAAAACGCAGCTTGCCCAACACGTCTTCAACGGCTCTGCCGAAAAGGTATAGGAAATACATGTTGAATAGGATGTGGAAGAAGTCGGCGTGCAAAAACATAGACGAGAAAAGCCTATACAGCTGGGTTGGCATGGCGATTAAGGATGGAACAAAACCGCCGGCGCTAACCCAGTAATCGCCAACTTCAAGGAAAAAGTTCTGGTAGGAAGATACAGCGTAAACCGCAACATTTGCAATTATAAGGGCTATGGTTGCCCATGGCCTTGTCTTAATGCGGGTGTATCCGCCCATCGGTATGCCAAGGCTTCTTTTAAAGTTAAGCATGGGTCGGCAGCTCCTCCCTTTAAAGGAACAAAAGCCACGTTAAATAATTTGCTGATAGAGGTTTGTCACTCATATCTTAGGGCTTCCACAGGCTTAAGCCTTGAAGCTCGCCAAGCGGGGTAGAAGGCGAAAACCAAGCTGACCATGAGGCCGAAGGCCACTGCGCCAAGCAAAACAGTTGGAGTCAAGACAGGAGTTATTCTCACCGCGCTTACAGCCGCTGCTTGGCCTTGCCGTAGGCCGACGCCAAAACCTCCGTTGGCGCCGAATATTCTCACAACGAGCTCCGCCAAGCCCCATCCCGTTCCAACGCCGATGAAGGCGCCCATCAACCCTATTATGGCTGCTTCTGTTAGGAATATGAGCAGCACTGTGCGGTTTTTCATCCCCAAAGCTTTTAGGATGCCTATCTCCCTTGTGCGCTCCATCAAGGAGACTATCATAATGTTCATTATGCCTATGCCAGCCACAAGAAGCGATATGGCGGCTATTCCAGCCAAGAAAAACTCTATGGTGGAGAAAACGCTTGAAAGAACGTTGAGAACAGCCGTGGCAGACGTGACAGCAACTTGGCCGCCTAAGGCGTTTCGTATGGCCTTTGCGGTGCTTTCAATGGTTGCCTTGTCATCGTTTTTCAGCTTGACAATTATCATTTCACACTTGTCCGTGCCAAAGAAGGCTTGCGCCTGCGTTATTGGGATGTAGATGCTTGTGTCCGACGGCCCGCCTAGGCTGAAGCCTCCGATTTCCTGGAGAACCGCCACCACACTGCCAACGTAGGACTCGTTTCTGAGAGGCCTCGCCGTTGTGTTGGTCCATACGATTTCAACCGTGTCGCTTACGGTGCAAAACAGTGTCCCGTTGCCCCATGGGTCGCTCACCCGTTTGCCAACAACCACAGCGGTTTTTTCCGGATTGAATGGGATTTCTCCATTTTCGGCTATAAACGTGCTTTCATAAACCTCCTTGTATGCTTCAAAGTCCACGCCTACAACTGTGACGCGGCGGGCTTTTCCATCCGCATTTTTTATGTAGCCGACTCGTTGGATTACGGCTAGAGCTGCTGTGACATTTTCTATTTGGCTTATTGTCTCCGTATCGTTAACTAAGATAG
>JAWBRY010000106.1:2585-3653 GCA_038843545.1 Bathyarchaeia archaeon
TAAGATAGTGAAGCCCGATTCCGCTCCGCCTATTCCTCCGCCCGCAGAAACGATAAGCGTGTCTGTTGCAAACCCCTTCTGGAGTTGGGTGGCTATGGCTGCCTGCAATCCCTGAGTTATTGACAGCAACGCCACTATGGCGGCTATGCCGATAACAACGCCCAGCGTTGTTAGGCCAGCGCGGAGTTTCCGCAGTTTTATGGCGCTGAAGGCATACGCCAAAACGTCTTTTGGCTTCATGGCTTATTCACCACTTCATCCACTATGAGGCCGTCTAGCATGTGCACTGTTCGACCCGCCTCTTTGGCTAGACGCTGGTCATGGGTAACCATGATTATTGTTACGCCTTTCTCCTCGTTCAAACGCCTTACAAGCCTCATTATTTCGATGGCGTTTTTCGAGTCAATGTTTCCAGTCGGCTCGTCCATGAGCAGGAAACGCGGGTTATTCGCCAAAGCTCTGGCTATGGCTACGCGTTGTTGTTCGCCTCCGCTTAGCTCTGTGGGTTTGTGGTTCATTCGGTCTGCCAAGCCGACGGTTTCCAGAAGCTCAACGGCGCGTTTACGCCTTTCCATTTTGCCTAAACCAGCGATGGCCATGGGGAGTTCAACGTTTTCCAAGGCTGTGAACCTTGGAATCAAATTGAAAAATTGGAAAACGAAGCCTATCCGGCGCCTTAAATCTGCAAGTCTATCCTCGTTGAGGGTTGAAACGTCAACGCCGTCTATGAAAACTTTCCCGTCGGTCGGCTTGTCCAAAACTCCTATAAGGTTTAGAAGCGTTGATTTTCCGCTTCCAGAAGGCCCCAAAATGGATAGAAATTCGCCCTCCTCAACTTTTAGGTTTACGCCTCTAAGGGCTTCCACTGGAACCTTGCCAAGCATGTACACCTTGCGAAGGTTCACTGTTTCAACAACAGTCATGGAGGCACCAGCGCTTATCTTGTCAAGTATTTCCACGCCAAGACTATGCCGATTGTGGCTAGGACTGCTGCGAACAAGCCTAGATACGTGAAGTCCCTTATTAGGGCGGCTGTGTCCATGGGCAGTATGGTTAACTGTCTAATGG
>JAWBRY010000107.1:0-1641 GCA_038843545.1 Bathyarchaeia archaeon
AAACCTTCATCCTCGCTTATCAACTTATACGCTTCATAAAGCGCCTTCTTGCTTATCCACAAGTTTGGCCCATACATGCAATATTTATCCAGGAAGTATTGGACAGGCTGACTCCAACGTTTGTAAAGTTCAACGGTTTCAATCATGGTTTTACTCTGTGTGAAACAACAATTTTTCAACAGCCTATGCAGCCCTTCCAAAGCCCAATTCACTATGCCGCTCCGCTCTTCTGGGCTGTTAAGCCATTGCTCCTCAATGTTTTTAATTATTTTCTCCGGCGGAATTGTTACTGGAAACTCTATTACTATGACGCGGCGCCACCATGCCAAACTCGTGTCGTTAACTGGCGGCAACCTATTAGCTACAACAATAAGTTTGGCGTAGTTCGTGAATTGGATTAGCTTTTGTTTTCCCTTGAACTCTGCGGAGATTAAATCTTCGCCCGTTAGCATTTTGATGATTTCAGTTGTCACCAGCGTTGTTTTAGGCTCTGAAACAATGTTTACCAGTTTTCCAATCAGGTTTGTTGTTTGGAAACGTTCTGGAAGCCTCTCCAGAGGCACGCTTGCGCAGTTTTCCCTGCCCAAAAGCCCAATCAAAGTTCTCATTAACGTGCCTTTACCATTTCTACCGTTGCCCACTAAAAAGAACAGATAATGAAGCGGATAAGCCCTGTACAGGCAGTAGCCAAACATTTCCTGTATGCATTTGCGGGCTTCCTCATCCGGCAAGACTTCCTCAAGCCACTTTAGGAATTTTTCAGCTTTAGCGTCTGGGTTGTAGTCCGCGTGGATGACGTTTCTGAAAAAGTATTCGGGGCTGTGAGGCTTCAATTCCATCGTGTTTATGTCGAGGATTCCGTTGTTGAAGCAGACTAGGTTGGGCGGCGGCTCCTCAAGGTTATCCTTAAAGGTTAAACCTTGAACAATCTCCCTCAACGTTGTTAGATGATAAGGCTTGAAGTCTTCCCCTTCCGCTTCCACGAGTCTTTCATGAATGAACCCTTCAGCGTCATCCGTCCATGCTTTGCCATTCCAGCGGAACATTAAGTATGTACGCCTATCCGTGGCGATTGGCGTAAACTTTAGAATCTTCATGGCAAAATGGTAAAGTTGGCCTTCGTCTTCCTCACGCAGCCCGGTAAGCTGCAACCCTAAAGCCTTACTTAAATCTTTCAAACTATAAACTTTGCCGTCGTGGTAATCAATTCCGTAGAATTTTTGCTTATGCACCGCAAAACTTGGATTCTTATCCGGTGAATGAAAAGGGCAATGACAATAATAATAGTTTGGCCCTTCCCCTTTAACGTTTAATGTTTGAAGTATTTGGTTAAACCAGCTTTCAAGAAGCCCTTTATCCTCGATTATAGGCTGCTGCCTTTTGTCCGGCACATTTAAAAGCTCATAAAATAGGCCTTCAACATCTTCGATAATGCTTGGCGCATTATCGTTTAACGCTTTGTAACCTTTGCTTGGCGCCATTAGTATTATTTGTGGGCCGGCTATAAGCTCTAAGGCGTGGCTTTCATGAAACTCTTTAACAGGCCGCGGCTTAACACGGCTATAATAAACTAGGTGTAGGCCATTGTTTACTGTGGACTCCATACGTGTTGTTGGAAAACGCTTTAGCAGTTCTTTCCCA
>JAWBRY010000107.1:1719-3629 GCA_038843545.1 Bathyarchaeia archaeon
CATGATTAGGGTAGTTTGCAACTACACCAAAAGCATCCGCATCATCCCAGTTGAGGCCCTCAAACTCAGGCAAAGTTTGCCTCTGCGTTTGCCATCTCTGCCAAGAATCAACCAGAGGACGCTTCTTAACTTCGCTGTCCTCATGGATATAGCGGAAAGGCACTATGTTAAAGCCTTGAAGCCAAAAAGTTTTAGCACCCTCACTCAAGTTGGACATTTTGTATCACCTTCACTTTAAGCAAGCTTGGGTTGAAATTACAGTGGACTTTTAGGTAGCCGCTGTGTAATACGTAATTCAGAATTCTGCGAAGTTGCCATGTTTTTCGCGGACAAAAAGAAAGGCTGCAAAGGCCGACTGTTCCGTCAATGGCGAGGCAATTGGGCAAATTATGGTTATCAAGTACTTTGAATTGACAATTTTCATCTTGTTTTTGCGCCATTTTATGTGGCCTCCTAAAAAGCCAAAACTGCAAGAGCCTCTAGGCTGGGATGATTTTAATTGCGTCGTTTACCTCAATTAGGACTTCCAGCACTGGATGTTTTAATTTCTCCTCGCAATACCTGAGCCAGTCTGCAGGCAAAGCCACAACTTTACTTGTTCCAACTTTGAAGACTTTACGCTTAAGCGGCATTCAACCACCTCGCTTTCTGTTTTCGCCAGCTCCGCTTGTGAGCTGGCTCTGAAACAGAAAAACAAGGGAAATTTGGGAGAAACATCTGTAAAACGCTTGAAAATCGCCGCTTTCTCCGTTTTAAGCCTTATTTGCCCTTATCCGGATTCTACGTTAACGTCGATGCTCTCGCTCATGCTTTACCCCTTCCTCTGCTTGCCATCATGGGCCCCCGCCTTGAAGCCCGTTTCAGGCTTCCGATGGGCTGAGCCGGGGTTTTGGCGGACGCTCACCCATCAGTTTAGGTATCCTATACCCATTTAATATATAAAGAATAAGAAAAACATATAAATGTTCCGAACCTAAACTAAGTATAGGTTTGGTGTATCAAAATGTCGGAGTGGTGGTTTACAAACATAGAGCCTAAAAAACGAAAAGAAATTTCAAGCAAGAAAATCCTCAGCTTAATCCCCTATGAATATCCACCTAAGCCTGAAGAAAGCTTAGAGGAAACTTTGAAATGGGTTCAAGCCATTTTACACCTTATCATGGCAAGGGTTGTTTCAACCCTAACCCCTCCGCCATTCTTTTTGGGACAAAACCTTTCAGAAAAGGAAATTGAGGAATGGTGGCGCAGCCAGAAATTCGAAAAACAATTTAAAAAATTATACGAGCAGCTCGTTGAAACAGCCTTGGACATCTGCAAAGCCACCATCACAAACAAAGAAAAACTCTTAACAATCAACGAAACTATGAAGCTGACATACTTCAGCCTGTTAGAAGAAGCCTTGAAACTTTACGGTTTAAACTTTGAAAAAGTAGCCGAGAAAATTAGAAGGGGTGAAACGCCAAAAATTACAAGGCCCATAAAAGCTTATTTTTCCGCGTTAAAGCCTCAAAACCATGAAGCTTCAAACAAATAAAACTTTCAGCCAAAATAAAAAGGGAAATTTTACAGAAGCCTACGCCTCATTTTTAACGAACTCTTCCAAGTATTTGGCTAGGAAAAGGCAGTTTTCAGCCCTTGTGAAGTCGCCTTTCGCCTTAAACTCTTCAGCCTTTTTGCGTAAAGCCCTGATTTTACGTTCAAAATCCTTCCTCAGCCGCTTTTCAAGCCTTTCCTCATTCATGGCGAGCCCTCAAGGAAACGTTTAAGCTCTGGAAAACGTTCAGGGATGTTCTCCATGAAGGGGCCTGTGGAGTCGTTTAAATCCGCCTTGAAACCCTCGATTAACGTTTTCTCCAAATATTCCGCAACGTTGACTCTTAAAGCCTTCAGAAAATCTAGAACCGCTTTAG
>JAWBRY010000108.1:0-3513 GCA_038843545.1 Bathyarchaeia archaeon
TTGAACCTTGCTGGTTTTTTGTATTGGCAGAAGGCTTCACCCCGTGGCAATATCAAGTCTTTAACGCCAAGCCATTCCGTTAATCCCATTTGCTCATAAAATTCCTCTTCAGCCCTTTCAAAAAACCTGAAAAAGTTTGAAAAGTGGACTATTTGTGCGGCGTCTGTGTCAACCCAAGAAACCCTATACAAGGCTTTAAAGGACTGCAACAGCTTCACTTTCTAAAGCTTGGTTAAACCTTCTTGTAGAGGTAGATAATGTGAGATGGGTATCCGAGCTTCGGGTTTTCGCAGAAATTCTCAACTTTAACGGGCTTCCACCCCACAATTTCATAGTCATGGGAGACCACTCGGGCGCCGGGCTTAAGCTCCGCCTCAAGTTTCGGCTTAATCTTCTCGTTGGCGCTTGTGGTCAAGTATAGAAATACAACGTCGGCTGATGAAAGGTCAACATTAAACATGTCGCCGTTAACTATGGTAACTCTGTCCTGGAGGCCTTCCTCATAAACGGTGCTGAGAGCTCTTTTTGCAAGATCCTCGCGAAGCTCCACGCCAACAGCCCTCGCGCCGAACTCTTTCGCCGCCATTATAACGGTTCTGCCATCCCCAGCGCCTAGGTCAAAGAACACTTCTCCGGGCTTTAGCTGTGCCAGGATAAGCATTTGGCGAACAACCGGAATTGGGGTTGGAACGTATGGGGCTATGAACAGTTTAGAGAGCCTCCCTTCTAGGATTTAGCAGTGCTTCTCCCGCATTTTAAAATTTTCTGGTTTATGCCACGTAGGTTGCCCTTTTAGGCGTCGGTCGCCTAGATTCTCCACATTTCATGGCACTTTGGGCGCATAACTCCAAGTATTTTGCTTCGTCTCCAGCTCCAATGGCTTCAGCTGCCTTGCGGCAAAGCTCGCTTGGTTCCTCGCAACCCTCTTCCTTGCATAAGCCTGAAATGTAGAGGCAGATGTCGTGCACGTCTTTTGGTTCTAGGACTGCTCTATTCGTGCGGATTAGGAGGCAAAGCTCCCTCGCCAAAACACAGTTTTTCACATACTTAATCCTGTTTAAGACCTCTTCGCGGAGTCTTCTTCGACTTATCTCCAACCTTCTCTTCTCCAAGCTTTTCTAGAGCAGGATGCTCACCGAGATTAAGGCGGCCACGCATTTAAAAGTTGTTGTAAGCTTACCCCTTCACCAGAATCTTTTGCTTATGGCTTTGCGCTCCGCCTCCAAAACAAGCTCGTAAAACCTATCATCGAGGCGTGAATCTTTCTCAAGAACTTCTTTCACGTCTGAGGGCTGAACTTTTCTGGCGCAGAGGGCCACGGCGGCGGCTTTCCCATATTTGGATATTAGGCGGGCGGTTTGAACAGCCTGCCTCCATAGTTTTTCCTCACTTTTAGTCAATTTTTCGCCCTTCTTCTCCACAAGCGACAAAACTTTCTCCTCTTCTTCCTTCAGAAGTCCAATGGCTTCTGAGCCACACTTTGGACACTTGGGTTTTGATGGCAAGTCTTTAATGCGAATCATATCTGCGTAACCCCAGCAGTCTGTGCATACGAAAACACATGTCTCGTTTAGCAGCCTCGCCTTGGCTGACTCAATAAGCACGGCGCGCATCCGCTCAGGTGGAATCAAATCCGTTTTCATGCTCACGCGTTCGATGCCAACCCGTGCAATGGGCGTAGCCGTTCTATCAGTTTCAATCTTCTCAACCACGATCTCGCCCCGGCGGATTTTTTCTAAAACGTAAACAAGCTTTTCAACATCCAGGTCTTTAAGGAAAACCTCTTTGAGGGCTTCCTCGAAAATTGGGGTTCCCTCAAAGCTCTTTAGAAGCCTTTGAAGGCTTACGTTGCTGAAGTCCGCCCATTTTTCAAGGGCGCCGAAACGCCTTGCCACGTGGATCATCCTCCTCTTGAAAAGCCCAGTCTTAACGGTGGCTCTTGTTAAGCTGTCCCTAACGGCTTGTTCCCCCATTCGGGCCATTTCACCGAACAATTCAACGATCTGATCCACGGTCGCTGCACCCATGGTTTGTACGAATATGCGGTATGGGTCATGTTGGACAACAACACCATAACCAATCCTTTCAGACAGCAGCTGCCCAATAAGCTGGGCTAAAGCCCTATTCGTTAAAGAGCCAAAATGAGCATGAACCATCACAAAGTCTTCCCATTCCTCAACTAGTATCCGTTTGTCCGTTGGAACAGGCAGCCCGGCGGAAATCTGCTCAACGGTTTCAGCTAAAGCATCTAAAATTGTTTCTTTGTCGGCGGGATACCGCTCGCCGAGTTTGGCGGCAACATCCTCTGGCGGAACACCCTTGCGCATTTGTTCTTCAACGAAGCCTCTTATGGCGCCGACTTCCTGCGCCACCTCGAAGGGCACTGGGATTTCCTCGCCTATCCAGCTTGGAATAGCCCCCGTCGGGTCGTCCACTGGCTTAACGTAAACCTTGTCGCCTGAAACGTGGACGATTCGCCATGGGCTCCCGCGGATTATGAATTTTATGCCGGGCTTGCCGTACTCCGCCATAAAGGCTTCGTCTAAAATGCCCACCGCCGAGTCTGACGTTTCATCCACCACGAGATACTGCTTTTCTTCTGGTATCATGGACAAGTTGTCAAAGTAGTATTCAAAAAGCGCTTTAGTTCTCCGCGGTTTTAGGACAACTTTGTCTTCGAAGGAAACCCATGCCAGCCTCGGAAAACGGTCGTGCATGTACCGCAAAATCTTCTCCACGTCTTCTAAAGTTAGGTCTGCGTATGGGTAGGCTTTCCTAAACATTTCAAGAATCTCGTTAAACTCCAGCCTCTTCTGTTTTAGAAGCAAGCCGGCAATCTGGTGGGCTAAAGCGTCGTAGGGTTTCGGCGGAATATCAACGGGCTCCAGTTCCTCTCGCAAGGCGCGTCTTGCTATGGCCATAGCCTCCAAAGTGTCGTCCGAATCCATGGTGACGATTATTCCTTGGGCTATGTGGCCTATTCTGTGGCCGCTTCTACCCACCCGCTGGATAAGCCTCGTAACTTGGCGGGGGCTCATGTATTGGATGACTAGGTCTATGCGGCCAACATCTATACCAAGTTCAAGGCTGCTTGTGCACACCAAGCCCTTCAGTTCGCCATTTTTCAAGCCCCTTTCGGCGGCTATGCGGGAGGGCTTAGCCAAAGAGCCGTGATGTATGGATACTGGGAAGTCTATGTCCCAAACCTTGAAGCGGCTTGCCAAAACCTCTGAAATAGCCCTTGTGTTAGTGAAAAGTAGCACGGACTGGTGGCGGCTAATGTAGTCGCGGATAACCCTAAGCCTAGCCGCCACCTCCGGATGCGTGTAAAGCCTCTCCGCTAATTCAAAATCTTCTGGTTTGGGCTTTGGAAAGAGTATTTTCAATCGCATCTTTCTGGCAACCGGAACCCGCACAATCTCCACCGGGCGGCCGTTGCCGACGAGGAACTGGGCAACCTTTTCCGGACTGCCGATGGTGGCTGACAACCCTATAATTTGGAAGTCTCTGCCT
>JAWBRY010000109.1:0-3497 GCA_038843545.1 Bathyarchaeia archaeon
AATGGTGTCTTCGCTTCGCCCAAGCCGCTTCAAATGCCACGCAAACGCTAATATATTGCTGGAAGCTTCCGGTATATTTGTGGCTCCCGCAGCCCACTTTTCCATTTCCTCTTTAACTTCCATGACAAGAGCCTTCTTGCCATGTGCATCAAAGATATTGTTGTAGCCATTGGTTTTTAAAAGTCTATTACAAACTTTTTTAGAAGAGTCTGAGAAACGATAGCCGCAACTCCTACAAAGATATCTCTGCACGGTTGAACCGTCTGCCAAATAGCGGAGTCCAGCTTTATATAACAACAACCCCCCGCATTGGGGACAACGTAGAGCTTCCATCGTTTACAGGTTACCCTCCCAGTCCGCCAAACATCTCTCGCAAAAATGATGGACACCGTCTAAACGGACAATCAAGCGGCTTCCAGGCGAACCACACTTCTCGCATGGTGGATTTGGTGGATTTGGTGGAGTAATTTGAAAGGCGGTTTTGCTGGTGGATTTCCCTATGGAATCGGTGGGCTTTGAAATCACCCCACCTAATCCACCTAATCCACCATAAAGCTGTTTAAAGAGGTCTCGCAACTTGCCAACCGTCACAATGTAATAACTTCGCCCTCCCCTCAACTTTTTAAAGACCGAAAGCCGTGAAAGGACCTTGCCAATTTTATGGCTGGTCCACTGCCGCTGAAACAAAGGCTCTTCATATTCGCCGGCTTCCAGCAAAAATTCTTTAATTAACGGAAGGAGATCGCTTGCCCTGAACTCCAACGCTTCAACGTGTGTTTCTCTGTTGGCTTGATATTTTTTGCGGAACCCGAGAAGTATACTTCGTAATATGACACGCTCTTCGACATGTTGCTGGGTTTGTTTAACCATGTAAAGCTCGCTG
The DNA here is from genome assembly GCA_038843545.1 of Bathyarchaeia archaeon. Lineage (GTDB taxonomy): Archaea > Thermoproteota > Bathyarchaeia > Bathyarchaeales > Bathycorpusculaceae > DRVP01. The sequence continues at coordinate 884 of JAWBRY010000109.1, forward strand.
GCATAACTTAGAACATTCTCATAAACGTCTTCACTTATCAAACTGGCTATGGCGAGAAGCGGCAGCCATATCTCTCTTTCATGACCATAAAGCTTCAAACCTGAATTTTCAAGTTTAAATAGAGCGTTTAAGACGTCTGGCGACCTTGTAAGCCGTAAAAGATAAAGTTTCTCCCGAACTTCTTCAAAGTCCCAGGACTCCGGATCTCGTCCTATTGGATCTGGACAACGTTGCATGAAAATGAAGATTGCCCGCGCCTCATCAGCTTCTTGCCCGCCTAGATCGCGAGGCATCTCCGTTGCACTAAAAGCACAAGGCATGTAAGTTTCAAAAAGGCTTAATAGAAACTCGCCTTCCCGGCTGATTTTTTCAACTCTTGGAACTTTTAAGCCCCGTTTGAAGGCGGTGCGAATAAGTTTCCAGGCAGGAGGACCAAGCAGGCTTTCGTCTATGCCTAGGCAGGGCTTGAAAGCTTCACTCATACGGTATAGGCTTGCCTCAGTTGGATCCGTGACAATGAATCCGTGGCGGCTTAAAAGAACAGCCGTCTTTAATAATCTTGTCTTTCCAGTTCCCTGGACACCGTAAGGATAAAGAAAAGGGTAAGCGGAAAAAGCCTCGGCAAAATAAGTTCCAACGATCCAACATGACACCACCGAGTAGAGGCGATGGTCCCAGTCGAGGGTTACAAAACGCCTGACAGACGACTCAACCAGCTTGTAGACCTCAAGCCAACCAACATTGTTTACATTGCCCGCCACAAAATCTTTGCACGCTTGAAAACTCATCAAAGTATCCAGTGTTCCCAAGTATCGTGATCTAAGTTCAACAAAAACTGGGCGGCCTGAAAAATCAAGTTTTTTGGCGAGGTTGTAGGGTTTAAGCTGGCGTTCTTGAAGTTCGCCGCCGACAAACCTAGCCCAAACAAGAACAGGGACTATTGTCTCATAATTTTCATTTTCTCTTTGAATCAGCGCATGGCAATATGTTATCTCGCCTACCATCAACTCGCTGCCATGGCGGAGAAAAAGTTGAGCTGCTGGAACACGCATGCCGTCTTCGGATAAAAGAGTTATGCTTTGTTTTCTCTCCGGATCGAAAAAAACAAATTCAGGGTTAAACTCTGCAACGGCTTGTTCCAACCGCATTCTTTCTACATTTTTAGGATTCGAACAAACTTTCCCGCATTCCTCACATCGATAGAATTTAGTTCCAACATCATCCTCATGGCTAACCGTCAAACGGTCGCTTCCACAAGAAGGACATAGCAAACGTTTTAAGAACCCCAAATCATTATATTCACGTTTAGGCTCAGCCATTTTTACCGCCTGCTCGATTTTGTGTGTGGGGGGCAAGGGGCGAGGAAGCTCCGAACGGAGCACCATTAACCTGGTCCCATCGGACCGTCATCTCGCCCAACCCTTATCCCCCCATTCCACACGTCATTTTGACGGACGCTCAGCGGCAACCTCAAGCGCCCATTCAAGCGGTCCAAGGAGGTCCTTACGTACCTCATCGTTTGGCGCGTAAAATCTGACGCAGGAAATCAGCCCAGCTGAATCGCGGACAAAGTCCACTTCAAGCTCAGGATGTTTAGCGCGTATCTGCTCAATTTTATTAAATAACCATTTAATTGCGGGATCCGCTTCACTGACTGGCTTTATAGGCTTTCGTTCTTCCCAAAGCACAAACTTTGCCAGTTCCTTTTTTGCCTCGCAAACAGCCTGCTCCAAAGCGGTGAAAAAATCTACAAGAACCTTCACAAGATCACTGTTCATTCATTTTGCCTCCCTTTTAGCCCAAGGGCTTTTTTATGCTCATCTGATAGGAAGTTGAGCTCCGCAAGCTCCTTTCGAATAGCCCGCCTCACAAAATCGCTGACGTCTTCGCCACGGACCTTGCAAAGTTTTTGGATCAGCCTTTTTTCCGCTGAAGGAACTCGAATTGAAATGATCGCGTCAGACATATTTTCACCTGGTGTTACAATTTTTCGCTCTTAAATTTAAACATATTGATAGATCGAAACCCACGTTGAAAGAAGTTTAAATATCGTTAAAGAGATTTAAATTTTAGAAATAAGTTTTAGTCTTTTTAAATTTTTTATGAAAAAAAGAAAAGTTGAACCGAGAATTTTTTCCATATTCTTACTAATTTTTATCATACCATTAAAATTGACTTAGCACTCCTCAACTCTTGCCTAGCAAACCAACATAACGTTTTCTTCGTGTTAAACTATGACTTTTGCAGCTATTTCTGGTTCGATTTTTATGGGTTGTTTTTCGGAAATAAGCTCGTTTTGAGCTCCTTTTGTGGCATTTGCCACTCTCAATATTTTCCATATGTGAAATTTGTTATATCCTGAGTATTCACTCAGCAGCTCTACAGCTCTTGCTTTAGGCAAACCCAACTTAACGTTTTCTTTTTCTGTTTCTTGCTTTTGCTCTTTTTCCTTTCTTGAAACTTTTTCTTGTTTGTTTTTTGATGAGTTTGCTGGGGCTGGATCCCAGTTTAACGTTTAAAACGTAGCTGCGTAGTTCAGCTGGGCTTTTGATGGGTCGCCGTCTGGCTTTAAGCTGGTAGCCGATTGTTTTTCGTGCTATTTTTCCAAGGGGCA
>JAWBRY010000110.1:0-3105 GCA_038843545.1 Bathyarchaeia archaeon
AATCGAGTTTTTGAATAAATGGCACGAAGCCCCCAATGAATTCGAGCGTAAACTGGACGCCTTTTACGTCTTCTTGACTTACGTCTATGACCTGCTTCCGAGATTGCCATATAGGCGGGCGTTAGGCCCCTATGGACGTGGTAAATCAGCATGGTTGGATACCGTTGGGTCCATTTGCTACAGGCCCACTATATTGGCGGGTTGCGACACCGACAAGGCTATAGTTCGGCGAATCAACCTTTGGCGTGGAACAGCCCTCATAGACGAGGCTGACTTTGACAAGTCAAGCCTTTACGCGTTTATCGTGAAGATTTTGAATATCGGTTATGATAAAAGATTGGCTCACTACACCCGGGCCGATGATATTAACCCTCAAAAAACAATAAGTTATTACGTTTTTGGACCCAAGCTTTTGGCTACAAGAGAGGAATTCCGTGATAAGGCTTTAGAATCAAGGTGCTTAACGTTTATCGCTCGAGAAAAGAGTAAACCAATGCCTCTATATCGTGACAAGAAGTTCCTTGCAGAAGCCCAAGCCCTGCGCAACAAGCTGATCTTATGGCGTTTTCGCAAGTACCACGAGCTTAAACAAAAAGCTGAGACGCTTGAAACACCGGAGCTGGAAACTGAGTTAAACGTGTCAAGCAGCCGTATTAAAGAAGTTTTGGCGCCTTTGCTTTTGTTAAACCCAGAGTTTAAACAAGAGATAAACGAGCTAGCTCAAGAACTTGAAGCCCAAATTAAGTCCTCGGATCCTGATTGGCAATTGGAAGAGCAGTTTAACGAGGCGCTTTCTAGAATCCTGGATTGGGTGACAGGTCAGACAGGTCGGACAGGTGTATTGGTGAGCCCCCCGGAGAAAACTTTGCTTAGTTTCGGGGAGCAGGACAAGGAAACTCTTAAACCATATTTGAGGGAAGAGGATAAAAAGACTGTTATCCGTGTGCCTCTAGTTAAAATCGCTAAAACAATCTTGGATGATCCGAATCCAGACGAAAATGAACTTAAAAGTTTAAACCAAAAGTTGTCTCGAATTGCAAAAACAAGACTTGGACTTAAAATCATTAAAAGTCATGGTAAACGTTTTGTAGAGCTACCCCTCACTTATAGACCTGTCCAACCTGTTCAACCTGTCACCCTAAAACAAATCAAAATCATAGAGTTAGATGACAGCCATCCGCTTGAAAGGGTTGAAGCTCCTACCGAAGAAGAAGAGATTGTGGAGGAGCCTTCTGAGGAAGCTAAGGTTGAACGTAAGGGGATACGCCTTGGAATGCTGCGTTGGGTCCACTTAACCGCTAGGATAGATAATGTCTGGGCTTGGAAAGCCGCCGAGTTTACTCGAAGGTGCAACCGCAACCTACCCATGGACTTGACTTTTCCGGACGGAACAGAAATCAAAGTCCGCGGCCCTCTAACGTGGTTCATGGCCCGGGTTAAAGCCCTTGAACACTTCAGAAAAGAGTTAAGCCTAACTAGGGATTCAACGGTTCCGGGTTGCATAGGACTAGGCAAGCCTATACCACCAAACGAATGTGAAAGCTGCAACGGAGACCTTTCATGTTTTGATTTGCCAGACTTCAAGGCAAAACTAGCCAAGGAGTTTAGAAAAATCATCAAAGTTCGTAAAGGGCTGCGGTATGCCGACGTTAACGTGTATTTATGCGAAACACCCTATCGCCTAACAGCTCAGGGCCAGCGGGCTTTATGGCGGCTAATAGCGGACTACGTTCTAGAACACAAAGCCAACAAGAGGATCTATGGACAATTTTTCGGGGTGGCTGATGACTGGACCTCATTCACCGTGTTGAAAGCCGACGTTGAAGAGGTCCAAGCCAGTTTAATCGAGCTTTTAACCACGAAAGGCAACGTTTACCCCTTGGAAAGGCCCCCGTTTAAGGTTTCCCATACACGTGTTTGGCATTTTAAAACAGGAGGCTTGGAAAAATGAGAATTTACGTGATTCACGTTTTTATGGGATTATTTTTGCGAATGGGCAATTGGTTTAGGCCAGTTGCCCCGCAAACCAAAAAGCAAGACAGAGGTGATAAGTCGTGCCGTGGATTAAAACGCTAAAATTCAAAAAATCCGAGGCTAAAAAATCTGAGGCCTCTGAGCCTTCAGCTGAAACTAAGCCAGCCCAAGCGGTTGAACCGTCAGCCCAACAACCCGCTAATCCAACGCCTTCAGGGGCTGAAGCCTTTGAAGAGCTTAAGCCCCTCATTGAAAAGTGGCGGAAAGCATGCTTTGACAATGCCGCCGCGGGCATTGTGGACTTCACTTTGATGACGCAAAACAACGAAACCCACGCATACTACGTTTTAGAGAGAATTTTGAAGCGTGAAGGAGGCGACGCGTTGACACTTATCCGCGACGACCTAAGCGTCTGGCGATGCGACAGAACAGTTGTGTTAACGCCGCAGGGCTACGTCGGCAACGTTAAACTGCAATGGGAAAAGCTGGCTAAGCCCAAAGAATACGTTACATCCATAGTTAAAAGAGTCATAGGAGGTGAGGCTCCATGAGAAGATACGTTTATGTAGCGTATGGCGACATCGGCAAAGTTCAGCTTTCCGCTTCAGCTAAGCCTCTAGATGCGCTGCTTTTCACCGGTTTCGATTTGTATCTGGAGGTTTCGCCGAAAAAATGGGTTAGAGCTGCCGATTTGCCGAAAGAACACCCGGTTTGGGCGGAAATGAAAGCTGGAGCCTTCAAAGCTGGGCTTGTAGACGGAGAAGGCAGAGCCTTCACCATTCTAAACGCCTACAGCGAAGCGGATAGAAAAATTGCAGCCCAGCATGGCTTAATAATAAACTCGCCCTACGACGAGGAAAAACGCCAAAAGCTCCTGGAAATACTGCAAACCGTGAAATCAAAGATTGATACGCTTAAACTAGAACAGCTCATTAGCGACGTTTCTGAGTTGCTGGAGAGAATTAAAAAGTTACATTTGGAGCCGCCTAAGAAAAAGCAGAGCAGTTGGGATGGCGCCGTCAACAAAACCTTAACGGTTGCCGACATGCTTGAAAACCTCATAAAAGCCGCCAGCCCAGAAACTTCCAGCTACGAGAAGGCCAGATTTAAAGAAGCTGTTGAAAAGGCTAA
>JAWBRY010000110.1:3151-3443 GCA_038843545.1 Bathyarchaeia archaeon
TGGAAACCATAAAAACGCCATACTTCTACTTCAAGCCCTAGACAACCTTAACCGTGTAAACACAAAACTTCAAACGTTTGGAACAGCTAAAGCGAAACAGCAAGCCAAGAAAACGCTTGAAAAGGCAAGGGAAATCCTAGGCGAAAAATAGGGGGGCTAAAATTCCAACAGTTGGAATCTAACAAAAATTTTGCAGAGAAGGTTTAACAAGCCTTGAGAAGCTACATTTTCACGCCTCATGAGCTTGAAGCCATAGAACAATTCATAAAAACGCGAAAGAGAAACCCAACAG
>JAWBRY010000111.1:0-431 GCA_038843545.1 Bathyarchaeia archaeon
GACGGTGGCTCCAACCGAGAAATTTGAACGAACAACCCAGTAGCCATTCCGCAGAAAAGGAACCTTCTCAAGCTCAACGCCCAAACTCTGAAGCCGCCCAACGACATCAACGCCTCCAACATTCATGGTGTTAACTCTAATGGCTTGCCTCGGCGTAACATCCCTAAACTCCCAGCCCAGCAGGCGGTAACGGTTAACAAAAAACTCCTTGCCAAACATCAAAACAAAGAACAGCCAAGACTGAATAAAAGCTTGGCGATAAAACTAGAGAGAGGCTGTCAAATTTAACGGTTGAAGACAAGGATAAAATTGACATACCACCATAACTGCCGGGGAACATAACGCTTTTTAGGAAAATGAAATCTAGTGGATACAAGGAGAGCGGCCGTAGTCTAGCCTGGTCTAGGACATCAGCCTGCCACGCTGACGAC
>JAWBRY010000111.1:441-3171 GCA_038843545.1 Bathyarchaeia archaeon
GGTGCCTTAATGAAAAACAAAACTAAAAATGAAAAGAAGGGCACCAGAACTAGAGGTTCAAATCCCGGCGGCCGCACATATCAGAAACTCCGTTTCCGATACCTTCATTGAAGTTAGGTTTGAAATTGTCTTTATTGCTTGAGATAAGGCAAATTCACAGAATTTTGAGACGTTTATGCCTATTTCGTGTGCCTTTTTGGAGGATTTCGGGGTTTGTTCTTTATGCTATATATCAGTTTATTCAAGGTATGATAGATCTGGAATTTTTAACCCCAATTTTCTACGTCTTTCAAATTCTTTTTGGATTTCTGGGATAGTTACAGCTTTTTTAACATGGTAACATCTTGTGCTGTCGCAGATCCGCATTTTATTTGGTCTTCAGAGAAGAAAACTTGAACGGAGTGCCCTGTTCTTTCGTTTGGTTTTTGCTCCCAAAATAGGGGCATAATTGTCTTTCACGTTTATATGGATAAGGGTAAATGTGAGGGGAATGGCGCCTAATTCCTGCAATCTTAATCGCACTGCATCGGTCACGAAGTCTGCGACGCTTTTATAAGCTGTGATGGATTTTGGGAAATGTACAAATAACTAGTTGTGCTAGCCACAAACTTAGCATACTATCAAGCTCGAAATAGAAGAACACCATTTGAAAGTTGCCCCGCCGCATATTACAAAAGTTAAATTGGTCACCATTGCCGTTTCTACTGAAACATATCTTGCTGGAATGAAGGCAACGGTAGATTACGTTAGAGTGTCCATATCCTAATTAAACTCATTTCTGTTTTCCCCTCTTTCTTTTTTAATATAGAAATAGAATCCAAAGAATAGAAGATGACCGAAAGAATCCAAAACAGTCCAAGCAGATTTGTCCAAATAAAAATTGTTAAATAAGAGAACAAAAGTCCTAGTGGATGGAATGGCATTTTCCACCAAACAAAGCATTCAAAACAGTAAACCCACATTGGAAAAGTTAAAAGGATAAACCATTTTATGGTTTCTTTAGCATCTAAACGTTTCAGCGTATGAGACGTAGGAGAGACGGAAATTTAAAGCTTTATTTTGCAAATTCTGCCATGATTGCGAAGCATGCGATAAGAAGGATTAATACCACAATTCCAGAGGAAAATGCCGATTTAGATGTTTCTGAAGTAATTTGTTCCATTGAAACGTAATCAACTTCCAACATTCCCCTTTTATTTGGGCTGGGCTGAATTTTGTGGCTGAATGAGTGTTCTATGCACTTTTATTATGTGCTTTAGGAGTTCTGAGCGGAATTCTCTAACTTTCGTGTCTGGTGGTGCCGTTGCCACCAAGAGGACTATGTAGTAGTTTTTGTCGCTTTGCTCTTCAAGGTAAACCTTGTAGTCGCCGATGTTGTTTTTGTCAAGTTCTTCGCGGATTTTTTCCAGCACCGTGTCCGGGTCGTATTGGACTGGAAACTCGTATCGTACGCGCGTGGTTTTAGGCTCCTCTTTCTCCTCCATGACCACGCTGTTGGTGAAGGCTATGTTGTTTGGAATTTTGACGAGTTCTCCGCTGTCCGACAATATTTTCGTGTGCATTAGGCCAACCTCAACCACTATGCCGCGCAGGGTTGGCATATACTCGTCTCGGCTGAACATTTTGTAGGCTGGGAAGGCCACCAGCGAAAGGGGTAGGCCTCCGGAAATCTTAACGTTGGCTCCCGGCTTGAGGAAGCCTGTTCCCAGAATGATTAGGCCGGCGAAGAGGTTGGCTAAAATGGGCTGCAAGCCTAAACCGATAATGAGACCTGAAACCGTGGCGCCGGCGACGGCGCTTACGCCCGTAACCTCAAAGATGGCCAGCACTATGAGGCCCACAGTCACGTAGCCTATTACAACGAGAACGTTTCTGACGAGGTAGACGCCTCTGCCCAAATGCTTAAGCCTAACCGTTATAAGTGAAGCCACAAGTTCGATGGCTAATATGCCCAATAATATAGCGGTTATCGCCCGGACAATGTTGAAATAGACAAGGTAGGTTTGACGAAGCTCTTCGGGCAGCAGTCCCTGAATGGTTAGAGCCCAAAGTATGGCAACCGCCAAGATGATTATGGAAACGTAGGCAACTCGCCAACTTCTTCTCAAGGATGCCCCAGCAACCTTCAGTCTATCATAGAAGCGATAAATAACCTTTCCCCAGAACCTCAAATGGACGAAAACTTTTATGCCACTAGATAAAATCATTATGTGATGGTCTGGTTGCGCCCGTCAAGCCCATCAGCATGGGCAGCTCTTGCAGTTGCGGGGTTTTCACTATCCATAATAGGTTTCACTTCAAACACCTTAGACATCGGATTCCTTGGCACAGCCTTAACATTCGCAAGCGCTTCAGGCGCCCTTACATGCTGTGTTAGAGGCGATTATCCGGCAAAGAGGACTTTAGAAGTTGTTTTGGCGCTTGGAGCCTTCGGAACAATCTTCTACGGATACTTCTTGACAAGAAGCTTGCTACTGCTGGCATTCACGGCGCTTATTGCCGTCACGCTCCTCGTTGGATTCGTTTTATCATATCTTGCGCCTAAACTTCTGCATAAAACTAGCAAAGTGTAGATGCTACAATCTTTCAAAAGGTGTCATACTTGCACTTGCCCGTTATGAAGGATGAAGTCATCCGCTTTCTCGATCCCAAACCCGGCGAAGATTTTATTGACTGCACTGTGGGTTTGGGCGGTCATGCCTCGGTGATTCTGGAGCGTAACAAGCCTGA
>JAWBRY010000112.1:0-1049 GCA_038843545.1 Bathyarchaeia archaeon
AATGCATAAGAGGACGGGGCGGAAAACTGAGTGGGGCTCAGACGAGGTTGAGTGGTGGAGCTTCACCATAGAGAGGAAGCTCTACTCTAACAGCCCCCATTCCACAAAGATTGACTTTGGACCATACAGGGCTGTGGAGGCTAAGGTTAACGAGTTCATCCAGAAGCTTATGGCAGACACAAAGCCTAAACCACGCTTCGAACTGGAAGAATATGCAAGGAGGTAAGAGCATGCCGGAATACTTGTGTTTCCATTGTGGGCACAAATTTAACAAACTCTTTTTAGCAACAAGACCTAAATGCCCCAAGTGTGGAAGCGAAGACGTATCTCTGCGAGTTCCGGTTTAGCCTTTAGATGCGGTTATCCATCCCTTTCCTTTTTCTTTTTGGGGACATAGTGCCTGATGGGGAAAAGACCATAACATACACAAAGACTTATACATGGGTTCACGTAGAAATCAGATGGGTTTACATGGTTACCCCTTTCATAGGTTACCCCGTTACCCTAAGGTGTGACGTTTATGTTGGGCCTTGAAACTTTAAAGAAGATACTTCGCACAATCAAAACCTTGCTGTTCGCTATCTTTGGCGCTGACTACCAAATAGTAACAGACAATTAACCCCCTTTTTCTCTTATAGGACTCTTATAGGAAAGCCAAGTCCCCCTTTGAAGGTCTCCCCCTCACTCGTTTGGAGCCTTCAAGGGGCTTGAAGGCTCTCCATTTCAGCTTCCCAACAGCTTTTTAAGTTTAAGCTCTGTCGATATTGGACCGTCCAAGGTGGCCCGTTTTTCGGGAAACTGCCAAGCAGAAACGTAGATTTTACGGCCCGCCCTTAAAGCCTCATGTATGGCTCGTTTTTCCGATTGGGAGAGTTTAGCCCACTCTTCCAATCCGCCAGCATAGTCCTCAGGCATTTTCTCCCAAGGCTCTTTAGGCTTTTCTGGAGCTGGACTTGGGCTGGCTAAAAAGCCTAAAAGCCCTAAGCCTAGCCCTTCTCGGCTCCGAAGCGTTTGAACCTGCTCTAAAAGGCTTTTTGAACCATCATACT
>JAWBRY010000112.1:1156-3092 GCA_038843545.1 Bathyarchaeia archaeon
CTCTTCAACATTTTTGTTAGAAGCCTAACGTTGTATAAAAACGTGTTTAAGGCTGGGAAGGGCCAAACTCCTAAAGGCCCTCTAAGCTGTTCAGCTTCAACCTTCTCAAGATGCAACATGTCTAGAAGCCTAAACCTCTGAGTGGATAGTTTCCATTCCGTTAAGCCCAGCAAATCAGCAACTTCCCAGATTTCCATCTTAGAGTTCACCTCGCTTAGTGTAACGTGGATTCTCAATTTCTTTTATTACTCGTTTCATGACGCGCCAGAACTCGGCGAAGCCTAGTTCTAGGAGGCTTTCTTTTCCCCAGACGGTTTGAAAAGCGTCTATAATGTCCAACAATGGCGTGTTGTGGCTTATTCCACGTTTACGGCCTACATCAACCATTTGCCAAAAGCTGGCTGGAGCCGTATCATAACTTCTACATTTTGGACAACGGCGATAGCCTAGCGTTATATCTAACCGTCGAACAGACCATATGCTTCCACAATTTAAGCAAATGTATTCCACAGTTATCCCCTATGCCTATTTTTGTGGGTAAAGCTTATATACTTTTTGCCCAAAAAAATAGGTAATGGAAAAATATGAGTCTCACCTCGGGGGTAAAAATTTCCTATGGAACCGCTAAACATTGAAGACTTGATAAACATTCTTGGAAGCACGGTTAAGCATGATGACCAAAATAAGGCTATAACCTTCCTGACAATGCTTTTGACATATACAGAGGAAGACCAGATAAATTTGGGATATTTGGCTGAGTCAAGCACAGGAAAAAGCTACATCCCCTTAGAGTTGGCGTGGTATTTTCCAATCGAAGATGTGCTTAAATTAGGCTATGCTTCTCCCACGTCTTTCTTTTATGATTATGGCGTTTTAATGTTGAAAGAAGGAATTCCCGTCAATTGGGAAATGAGGCCTACCAAATCTAAGGTTAAAGAGGACTTAGAGTTTGAGAAGGATGAGCCTTCAAAGGAGGAGGTTGAAATTGCCTATAAGCGTGAAGTGAGAAGATGGAAGGAGCTTCTTAAAGGTAGCTATTATCTTGTAGATTGGCATCAGAAAATCGTTATATTTTTGGATATGCCTCACGATTTGCTCTTGCAGAGGCTAAGGCCACTTTTAAGCCATGACTCGAAGGAAATTCCCATTAAGGTTACTGATAAAAGGGAAAGGCACGGGCTGAGAACTAAAAACATTGTTGTTAGAGGCTATCCCACAGTTATTTTTTGTAGTGCAAAAAGCAACCTTGCAGAGCAAGAGAAAACACGCTTGCTCTTGCTTAGTCCAGAGATAAGCCAAGAAAAGCTTAGAGAAACGATAGCTTTAAAAATTGAGAAGGAGTCGGACAGAGAGGCCTTTAACAAGTGGATGGAATCCCATCCGGACCGCGTAGCCCTCAAAAAGCGTGTTCAACTCGTTAAATCTGCACGGATAAAATACGTTAAGATTCCAGAGGAGTTGCGTAGCCAAATTTACACGCAGTTTCTAGAAGACCACAAGTATTTGATTCCAAGACATCAGAGGGATATTACCCGACTTTTAGCCCTCATTAAAGCCCATGCGTTGCTCAATTTTATGCACCGTAAACGTGAGGGAGAAACAATAATTGTTGAGGATGAAGATGTAATGGCCGGCTTTCAGCTTTATAAGGGGGTTGCTGAAGCTAACGAGTTAGGCCTCAGCCCGGAGCTTTACGAGATTTATCAGAAAATTAAGCCCTATATTGGTTCTGAAGGAATAACAAGGCTGGACTTTCAAAAGGCATACTTTAGAGAGTTCCATAAACCCGTAGGCTATGATTATGCTGGCTTAATTTTAAAAACGCTTGTAGGAGCCGGGTTGCTCTATGAAGAGCCAGACCCAAAGGATAGACGCAAAACGAGATATATGAGTTTCGAGGGTGGGGTAAAAAATCTTTCAGTAGGCGAAGCCCTTA
>JAWBRY010000113.1:0-3026 GCA_038843545.1 Bathyarchaeia archaeon
GCTGGTGGTTTTGTCCCGGCTGTACTGGAAGTGGCTATCCGAAATACGCCTACAAGCCTGAACCAGAATACGGCTACTATAATTTGGCTGTTTTTTATGGCGCATGCAGTTACGACTGCCTCTTCTGCCAAAACTGGCATTACCGCAATCTGTCAGCCAAACACAAGCCGGTTATGAGTGCTAAGGCCTTAGCCCAAAAATCCTTCGACCAAAAGGTTTCATGCATATGCTATTTTGGAGGAGACCCTTCGCCGCAGATGCCCCACTCATTGGAAACAAGCCGCATTGCTTTGCAGAAAGCTGAGGAGAAAAAGCGGATACTGCGGGTTTGCTGGGAAACCAACGGCTACATGAACCCGCAACTGGCGGAAAAAGCGGCAGAACTAGCCCTAGAAAGCGGGGGCAACATAAAATTCGACTTGAAAGTATGGAGCGAACCACTAGCCATTGCCTTATGCGGAGTCTCAAACAAACCAGCCCTAGAAAACTTCAGGCGGATAGGCGAAAAATACTATGAGAAACGTCCAGAACTGCCGGTTCTAACGGCGAGCACGCTTCTCGTGCCCGGCTACGTGGACGCGGAGGAAGTCGAACAAATAGCCCAATTCATAAGCCAAATAAGCCCAGAAATCCCCTACACGCTTCTGGCATTTTATCCATGTTATGTTATGAATGACTTGCCAACGACAAGCCGGAAACAAGCTCTGGCGTGCAAAGAGGCGGCGGAAAAACACTTGAAAAACGTGAGGATAGGAAACATCCACCTTCTATCCTAAGTCTCCAAGCCTCTTCAGAGTCTTGATTAAATTTTATAATTCTGGGCGTTGACCCTAAAATTGGGATGCTTTTGAAGCGTCTTAAAAGTTGCTTTATCCTTTTAACAACGCTCTTGATGGTGTTTGCATCCACCGCTCATGCTGGAAAAACTATCCTATATGATCCCAATTTAAACCAACCAGATACCTATTGGATGCTTAACGGGCAAGTGATTGGGTGGACCCTCGGAAGGGGCGACTGTACCGGCAGCTTCAGCAATGGCGTAGCCCGTTTATGCGTTAATGATATGCATTACACGAACTGGACCGGCGTTAAAATTCAGCAAGGCAGCATGCCGCACAAAAACACACTCAACCACTAACTTCAGGATTAGGGTTAGGCTGAGGCTTTCTAATGTAGCCTTTAACCTAACGGCTTCAGGACCGAAAAACGAGAGCTGGGTTAACGTTGGCATAAGCCTATGGATGCAGAGGCCTGGAACAAGCTGGGATGGAGTTGACCTCCAATTGGAGGTGGGGCTTAAACTTTTTTGGCTGAAAACGGCGAGCCCCACGGAGGCTCCATACATTTCCAAGGGGACTTGGGAAACGATTATCACAGCTTGTTCGACGTTTGCAACGAAAAGGCCTCTGACATTGGAAAGTGGATTGAAATAGAATTCACCACCAGGCCATATACCTCACAAGCCTTGTCGCATTGGGGTATTGAGTACGCGATTCTAAGGAATGTAGACGTCTACATAGAAACCTTGGGCGGAGCCGGATGCTTGGAAGTAGACTACATCTGCATAGAGGTCTACAGCGAGTCACAGCCACCAGAAATCTTGCCCTACGCCCTTGCTCTTGTAATCATGGTGGCTCTTTCCATTTTCGCCTTCACGCTGACCAAGCGACGTACAAAGACCACTGTCAACTTTTAGGCTGCCCAGAAGGGGATTTTCTTCCGCATTAGGTTAACGTACTCGTTTAGGGCTTCCTGCTCGTCTGGTGTGAGCCTGTCCATAAGCTCCTTCAGCAGTGCTTTGGCGTGTTGTTCTGGCACCTTAACATATAGAACGTCGTTTTCGAAGATATGTCTGCCAACCATGGGCTTGTCAAGGCTTATAGCCACTTGCATGCCCTGTTTGGCCTCGGGCAAAGCCTTGCCCTTTTCCTGGATTTGCTGGATTTCACCGACATCTTCGCCGTCCTCAGCCCTTATTAGGCTGTATTTGGGCTTGATTCTTCCAGCCAAAACCTCTACGCCTACAATGGCTGGCTTTGCCCTTCTAAACACATAGCCTTCCAGAATGCGGATTTTCCCGGGTTTAACCATTTTCTCAAATTCAGCCGCAAGTCTGGCTTCTCGTTGGGCTTTAAGCCAAGAAACATAGTTGTCTATCAAGTGATAAATTATTTTTTCTTTAAAAATTTGAACACCAATGTTTTTGGCTTCTTCTTCAGCATCAGGCAAAACTTTAACGTTAAAGGCCAAAATCGCCCCGTATAGGGGCTCGTGCTCCTTTACTATGGCCGCTTCCGTAACGTCCCTCTTGGAAACGTCGCCTATGTCCGCTAAACGAATGGGCACACCTTGGCGTCTAAGGTTTTCGGCTATAGCCTCCAGAGAGCCAAGCGTGTCAGCCTTCAAAACAACGCCGTCAACATCCGTCGCAATCCTAATCTTCTCAATTTCCTCCGAAACCAGCCTCACATACTTTTCAACACTTTCGCCTTCCGGAACAACATACAATGGTGCACCAGCTAAGGCGCCCTCCAAATCCGGCGCCACAATCTTCACTCCAGCGGCCGCCGAAACAGAATTTACCGAGGAAAACTTGTCTCGGGGGTCTCGGATTTCATCCAGCGGCTTTGGAACAAGGATGGCTCTAACCCGCGTTGTTATGGGCTTTTCCTTCCCGCCAACAACAATCAAATCGTCTTTCTTCAAGGTTCCATCATAAATGATTGTGTTAAGCGTTAAACCAAGTCCAGGCTCCTCCTTAACCTCCAAAACAGTGCCCTTGGCCGGCCCTTCCGTAGTTTGCAGTCGCTTCCTGAGATATTGTTGCGTCAAGCCAACCAATACCGCGAGGAGCTCAACTATGCCCTCGCCCGTTTTGGCGCTTGTTGGCACAATAGCAACTGTCTTCGTGAAGTCTTTTATGCGGTCGAAGCGGTCAGCCCGGAAACCCAAACGTGAAAAAGTGCCAATAATCTCATACAGGCGGTTGTCCAAATCCTCCTGCACATACTTGTCCTGCAACTGGT
>JAWBRY010000114.1:0-2997 GCA_038843545.1 Bathyarchaeia archaeon
AGTGGAGTGATGGTTTATGGCTGATTTGACTGGAAAGCCTTGGATGGCGGCGGGTGAAACAGACGATCCAACGGCGGTTATTGAAACCTTTGAGGCTGCAACCGCCATCAACAAGGGCGACCCGGTTTATTTAAGCGCTGATGACAAGGTTAGCCCAGCCACTTCGGCGCAGGACTGCATTGGCATAGCCCTAAAAAGCGTCTCTGCAGGTCAGCCTTGCCCAGTGCTTGTTCGCGGCAGGGTTAAGGTTGTGGCCGGCGGCGCCATAGCTCGTGGCAAAGCTGTTTACGGAGCGGACTCTTCCAAGCGGGTTTTGGCTTTAGCCGACATAAACGAGGCTGGCTCGGCAACCCATTCTTGGACGAGGAAGCTTGGATGGGCTCTGGAAAGTGCATCGGCTGCCGGCGACCTCATCTTCATCTACGTTGACAAGTAGCGGAGGCAGTTATGCATGGTGAAGCCTAAGCTTTTTGAGAGTTTAATGCAGTCTGACAGCGAATTCCGCCAGCTCATGGAAAACCTAAGCCAGAGAGCGGCGTCGCATCCGTTTTTGAGGCGCTACTGCGAAGTTGCCTTGAAAGAAAGGCTTTTCAGCGACACTGTCAGCGCTTTGGGACACATGCATGACACGTTGGTTGAGGCTGCCTACCCTGAAATGATTGGCAGAGAAATCATCATGGTCAGGCCCACCACGGAAGCCATGGAAAGATTCCCATTGGATGAGAAGGCTGTGGCCTATCGCTATGCTGAGGGCGCCTACACGCGGTTGAGCGGCAAAAAGGTCAGCACCGTGGACATTTACATGAACATTGTGGCTGAAGCTTCTGAAGTTTGGACCCGCGAGTTTCTCGAAGATGCCACGTGGAATGTCATGGAGGCTATGACTGAGAAGGTTGGCAGGGCCCTAGGCGAGGCGGAGACAAACCATATTCTATCCATGTATGGGAGTATTGCCAACGCCGACTTGGCTGGAGGAGGCCCCATGGACAATAATGGCCAAGCATTGAACTGGAGTGGCGTTGTGAAGCTGCATAATGCTGTTCGGGGCGAAAACTGGAGGCCCACAGTGCTTGTCTTAAATGAGGTGCAGTTGCATCAGCTTCTAAACGATGACAAGTTCATCCATGCGCAGTACTTGCCATCCGAGCATGTGGATCTTGAGCGGGGAGTTGTGGGCAGTGTTTTGGGCATGAAGGTATTGGCGAGCACTCTGGTGCCTAATGGAACAGCATATGCCATTGATACGCGGGTCGCCGCAGTAATGCTGTTGCGCAGAGACATAACCGTTGAGGATTGGGAGGATCCGCGAACAGGCGAGTTCGGCGTAAGGGCGACAACCCGATTTGGCTTGGGCGTACTCCGCAGCAAAGCCGTCGCCAAAATGATCAACATAAGCACTTCGCTGTAGGCGGCCAATAGCATGGAAAAAATAGCCGTCAAATGCCCCAAATGTGGAAAAATCCATCACCTGAAAAGCCGAAGCGACGTAGTGATATGCGACTGCTGGCAGATCTGCCCCATCTGCGGGGCGGAGATGACGCCCTACACGCCGGACACTACGCCGAAAACCTACGCACTAGATGGCGTGCGGGAGCTGCAGGTGCTGATGGTTTGCACGAGGCATTATCTACCTTTTTATGGCGTGCAAAAGCCCGTGGAGGTTGGGGTTGATGCGTAGGCTGCAGGAGCGTTTAAGGTTGGCGAAAATAGTGTTGGCCGAGCTTAAAAAGAGGCCTTTGGGCAGAACGGAGCTTGAAAAGCGCACTATACGGCAGTTTGGGACTCACAGCGCCTTCGAGGGAATTTTCCGCTGGCTTGTTCAGGGCGGATATGTGGCGAAAAGCGAGCAACGCCACCGGGCGCCCTACGTGATCACCGAGAAGGGCCTGAAACTCCTGGAGGGCTTGTAGCATGGCGAATGTTTTAAGGCGCCTACTCGAGGCCTTCACGGCGGGGCGACGTCAAAGCGGCTACGCCTACACGCAGTCCACATTAGCCTATGAAATGCCAACCGTACCTTTAGCGGATGTATTGCGGCTTTATGAGCGGGATCCCGCATGCAAGGCCAGCGTGGATCTGCTGGCGGCCTCAGCCGTCGGCATGGGCTTCTACACGACGGTTAATGAGAACTATTCGAGGGCGGAGGAAGCCAAACACCTCGTAGACCAGTTTAACGAGGAAGCCAACCTTGACACGCTTTTGTGGGAGATGGCCCGCGTCCTAATCGCCTGTGGAAACGATTTCTGGCTGAAGATTACCCCTGAAAGGCTTACGAGGCTTTATAGACTGCCAGTGGATGCCATAGAGAAAATCGAGTACAGCCACCTCCAGGAGGGCTGGCTTAAAATCCCATATCGGGTGGAAGGCTACAGGCTAAGGCTCGCCTATGGTGGTGAAACGCTTAATCCGGAGGCTGTTATCCACTGGCGCATAAACTGTTTGGGCTCTTCGGGCTTTGGAACGGGAGTTCTCCAGGTGCTATTGCACACGTTGACGTTTTATGCTGACCGCAGACCAGCCTACGCCTGGATGAAGGCCAAAATAGAGCGTATAATGCCAAAAATCTTCGAGAAATATGCTGGGCCGGATGTTTTGGCGCTTCTGGAAAGGGCTGACGAGGCGACCATCCAAAAGTTTGAGAAGGCCATCAAAAGCCGTCCGGAAGAGGGCGTTTGGCTATTTTACAGCGGCAAGGGCGACGTTAAGCCTTTAACCATTGACCCCCGCGCCCGATTTGAGTATTACATCGACTACATTGTGAACCAGTTTTATCTTGGCTGTGAAACACCATTGCCGAGGCTTTTCAGCACGCCGGGCTTCACGGAGGCCAGTGCACGAGCCGCCTTGGAGCTGCAGGATATGCTCATAAAGCCCATACAGCGCTACATTAAGCGGCAGGTTGAACGCTCCATTTTTGCGCCTTTGCTTGTTCAGGCGGGCTTAAACCCGTATGAGGCTAGGGTTCGCCTAAACTGGGGTGCGCCCAAAACGCCACAG
>JAWBRY010000115.1:0-2989 GCA_038843545.1 Bathyarchaeia archaeon
CGCTAGTCATGTCATTTCTATGCATGGAGGTTTGCATGATGGCTAACTGTAGATGGATCTCAAGTCGCGCAAATCTTGTTCCGTGGTCAGGCGTTCGGAAGATGTTTAATCTTGCGCAGAAATACAAGGATGTTATAAATCTGTCTGTAGGGGAACCAGACTTTGATACTCCAAGACACGTTATCGAAGCAGCTATAAAAGCCATGAAGGAGGCTTATACGCATTATACTCCAAACGCTGGACTGAAAGAGTTTAGGGAGGCAGCGGCTGAAAAGGTTAAGAGGGAAAACAGGATAGACGTTGATCCGGAAACCGAAGTTATGGCAACCGTCGGCGCCATGGGCGGGCTGTCACTCGCCATTTTAACAATAGTTGAGCTTGGAGACGAGGTTTTAATTCCGGATCCCGGCTTTCCAAGCTATAGGGCACAAGTAATTTTAGCTGGCGGGCGTCCGGTTCCGTACGTATTAAGGGAAGAGGACAATTTTCTAGTGGACGCGGAGGAAATCAGAAAACTAATCACGGATAAGACTAAAGCGATTATACTTAATACGCCATCAAACCCCACGGGCTCTGTTTATAGTGAAAAAGTTTTAAGGGCTATATCTGAGATTGTCATAGAAAAGGATCTTGTTGTGATTTCAGATGAAGCTTACGAAGCAATAGTGTATGATGGTTTAAAGCATGTCAGCATCGCCTCACTACCGGACATGAAGGAGCGGACAATCAGCATTTTCACTTTATCAAAAACATATGCTATGACTGGCTGGCGTATTGGCTTCGTGGCTGCAAACAAGGATATCATAAGCCAGATGACAAAGCTTCAAGAGCATATATCAGCACATCCAAGCTCAATTTCGCAAATGGCGGCTGTGGCAGCACTTAAGGGCGGAGATGATTGTGTTAAACAAATGGTTGCGGAGTACAATCGAAGGCGGGAACTACTGCTTAAGAAATTGTCAGAGATACCAGGCTTTAAGTGCACCAGACCCCAAGGAGCCTTCTACATTTTTCCAAACATAAGAGGATTTAACATGTCTTCAGAGGATTTCGCCATGCAAATATTGGAAAAAGCAAAGGTCGTGGTAGTTCCAGGGACAGCATTTGGCAAGCACGGCGAGGGCTATATCAGAATATCCTATGCCACGTCAAGGGAGAAGCTTACTAATGCTTTATTGAGGATTAAAAGTGTGCTATCTGCGCAAGAGAAATGTTAAATCGATCCGCAGTGAATCACTATAATAGTGGAATCCATGGCAAAAGTCCAAGTAAAATTTCTTTCGGGATTTAAAGGAGCTGTAAGAGGGAGGTCCGCTGAGATTAGCATCGCTGGAGGCAGCACCGTAGAGGATTTGTTAAAACATTTATGTGACGAGTTCGGCGAACCGCTACGTAGCCTAATTTTCAAAAACGGCAAATCCATTGTGGAGAACCTAATAATTTTTGTTAATGGCAGAAACATCCTTACGATAAACGGTGTAAAAACGGTGCTGAGAGATGGAGATCAAATAATTTTGTCAACCCCAGTGGCCGGCGGATAGATAACGTGAAAATCAAATAGTTTCCCGCATGAGAGTGTTATTGTGAAAAGAAAGTTTGATCTCGTGGTGTTGGGTGGCGGCGTTGCGGGAGCAACCGCAGCATATGCTGCCGCGCTTAAATCGAAAAGGTTAAAGAAACATTTTTCAATAGCGTTAATTTCAAATGAAGGTACCGTTTATTCAAGAAGTGCTCTTCCATCCATCGTAGCTCATGAAATTAGCTCGCTTAAATCTATCAATGTTTACCCAATTTCCAGTCTTAGGCGTGTAAATGTGAAATTTTTTGGGCGATGCGAAATACTACAAGTCGATTTTAATGCGAGGTCCGTCAAAATTGAAAATCTTAATGATGGAGAAAAATCCGAACTATTTTTTGAAAATCTCATAATAGCAACTGGAAGCTTACCAAAACTTCCTCAAATAAAAGGAGCTAGCTTAAGGGGGACATACACCATGAAATGGTTTGAAAAGGCAAAGGAGCTTTCTAGAAAGGTAAAGCCCGGGATGAAGGCTTTGGTTGTTGGTGCTGGGTTAATTGGGATGGAAACTGCAAACGCGCTCAGGAGGCTCGGCTTACATGTTACAATCGCCGAGGTTTTGCCTCACATTCTTTCCGGCGTGCTTGAACCCCCCCTTTCAAGATATGTTCAAGCCAAAGCTGAGAGCATGGGCGTCAAGATTATGGTTCAATGCCAACTCGGGAACATCGAAGGAAAAAAGAGAGTAGAGTCCGTGATTTTGGATGGAGAACGCGTTCAATTCGATTTTGTGATTTTCTGTACTGGTGTGAGGCCCAATACAGCACTTTTTGCAAATAGCGGTTTAGAAATGGCTGGGTATGGAGCTATAAAAGTTGACTCTGAAATGCAAACTAATGTTGAGGATGTTTATGCTGTTGGTGACTGTGCGGAAAAAATTGATTATGTGACAAAACGTCCAGTTTATCGTCCATTAGGAAGTCTTGCCGCCAGAACTGCTGAAATAGCCGGGATGAACGCTGTAGGCGCAGGAATTACTTTTGAAGGAAGTATCCGCCACCAGTATGATTATGTATTTGGCGTGCATATCAGCAGTATGGGCTTAAGCAGCAGCGAAGCATCATCTCTCGGGCTGAACACCGAAACTTTATTTGTTAAAAGGGTGAGAAATGACGCCTTCGTCCAAGAATCTCTCATGATTCCCCGAGACTTAAAAATCTGTGTTATTGTTGACAAGAAAACTGATAGGATTGTTGGATGGCAAAGCGTTGGACCATCAAAACCGGTGAGTTATTATAACATTCTCGTTGACGATCTCATAAAAAGGGGAGAAACCGTTGGAGACCTTCAAGAAATGGGTTTAGACTTTTCTACTTAGATCTCTTTGGAAGTCTGCCGAGTTTTTCCAGCTCTCTGGCAACATCGGATAATCCTAATTTGTCTAAGGGTGCCCTGTAAGGCCAGCGTGTT
>JAWBRY010000116.1:0-2906 GCA_038843545.1 Bathyarchaeia archaeon
TTACGGTTTACAAGGTTTGGAACAGCCTTAAAAGGCGAGGTTTAAAATGTAGGTTTCCAGACGTCAGAGAGTTTTATGCAAACTTTATGACTAGGTGGCTTAGCCAAAGTGAAATAGACTTTCTGCAGGGCCGTATAAGTGGAAGCGTTTTCATGAGGAACTATTTCAACCCAGCTTTGATAGCCGACTTAAAGGATAGGGTGTTCAAAGGCTTAGCGGAAATATCGAAAAACATAAACTTTTGAATTATATGCCTCGCAAAATTTTAGGCGGCCTTCCAGGCGGAAGTTTAGGCCGGCTTCTATCCGGCTTGTAATGGGCTAGGCGTTTAAGCTCGAGGAAAAGGCGGATGTCTATCCATAATCTATCATTATGTTTGAGGTAATGCATTATTTTGTTGACTGTTGGGTTTCGTTTTCGCGTTTTTATGAATTGTTCTATGGCTTCAAGCTCATGAGGCGTGAAAATGTAGCTTCTCAAGGCTTGTTCTAAACCTCTCTGCAAAATTTTTCGCTAAATTCCAACTGTTGGAATTTTAGCCCCCCTATTTTTCGCCTAGAATTTCCCTTGCCTTTTCAAGCGTTTTCTTGGCTTGCTGTTTCGCTTTAGCCCGTGAGAGGCCTGAAAGTTTAGCGTGAACTCGGCTTAGGTTATCCCATGCTTGCAGCATGAGAATAGTGTTTTTCGTGTCTCCTGCTTTGAAGAGGGTTTCGGTGACAACGCTTATTTTAGCCATGGCGTCAGCTATTAGATTCGACATTTTAACCAGTTCAAGGGTTGAAAAGGATGGGGGCTGCTGGTTTTCCAATGGCTATTTGCCTCGTAACAGTTTTTCAACAAGGCTTGGCGGGTGAACTTCAACCAGTTTTAGAATGGTTTTACCGTTTACCTTTTTAACATAGCCTATGACGTTGTCTGGAATTTTTGTAACATTCACCATGTCGCTGTCGAAAATTATGGTTTTTGGCTCCGAGTAGCCAATCACGGTTTTTACTCCATTGACAACCATTGATATCTCCTGCTTTCCCAGGAATAAGCTTGAAACAATTTCTACAATCTTATTCATGTCGATTTGCTTCTGCATTTAATTTTCACCTCCTTTTCGGGAGCTTTGGGAGAGGGCGTTCGGCTGGGCTTGCCAGCCAAAGCACCAGCCGAAACGACGGGAATGGGACACAGCCTTTGTTGTTTCGTTGTTTCACCCTCTTATCCCGCCCCCTTTTTCAAGTTTTAACAAGTTCAGCTTCAATTTTGGCAAGTTCAGCTTGAATTTGCTGAGCTTGTTTTTCCAGGGCTTCTTTTCGGCTGCGAAGCTCAGGCTCTTCCTTACGCAATTGGTTAAGCCAGCTTTTCAAACTTTCAATTGTTTTATGTTTTTCTAGAAGCTGTTGCTCCAATCGGGGTTTTTCAAGTTGAAGTCGATTAATCTCCTTTTGATAATCGTTTATTTGTTTTTGTAGATTTGCGATTGTCTGTTTATCCTTGTTGAGAAACATGTTTGCAACTGTTAATGCTAGCTGTTTTTCAAAGTAGGCGTTTCGGGCTTTGGCAAATTCAGGAGTTTCACCCTGTGTTAAAGCCTTGTTCTCCAATTCTTCAAGTTGGGTTAAAAGCTTCTGCTCTTCCTTTTTTAAGCTTTCAATTCTTTTTTCGCGGAGAGGAATCCGTCGGCTGATTATATCTATTTCCTGTTGAAGTTTTGGAATGGCTGTTTTAAGTGTTTGCATCTGCACTTCAAAGGCTTCTATCTGTTCAGTTAGCCTTTTGAATGCTTGTTCTTCTTGTGTTAGGCGTTTTTCAGTTTGCTCCAGGTTTGACTTAACTCCTGTCCATTGGCTGAAGATTAAACTTAACTGTTGGTTTTGCAGTCGGTGAAGCTCGTCGGCCAATCTATCGCGTTTCTGCTGAAGCTCTTCAAGGCCTAACAGACGCTTCACGGTTTCCGTTTTACTTTCACACTCCCTTTAGGCTTTGGGTTGAAGGCCGCTAACGCCCTTTCAAGGTTGGCGATAACTTCGTTTAAGGCGACGTGTTCAGGGCTTCCCACTGGATAGTCACGTTGAATTTTTCTGGCTTGGGCTAAGTCCGTCTCTAATTCACTTAGCAAAGTTTTAAGGCGCATTTTATCATTTCACCTCCGAAATTTTGTTTTGCGGGACTGAAGGCAAACGCCTTACAGTCCTCTCGCAAAAAACAGCCCATAAAAACGTGAATCACGTAAATTCTCATTTTTCCAAGCCTCATTAGGGTTCACCCCTTTTTGAAACGGTAACAACCATGGAAGCCTTTCCTCGTCGTTTCAGTTTGTACTTTTCAAGGACAACTGGAAGTGGAACGCCATTGTAAACGGCGGTTATAGCCCGGTAAAGCAGCCGGCGGCCCATATAACCCTCGCTAATCGGGTAACAGGCATCTTCGCTTTCAAAGAGGATGCTGAGGATTTGTAGGATATGCTCGATTCGCATGGGTTCACGGTGGGCCGTCACCAGCACAACCTTGTCGCCTTTAGCCTTACGTCCCTGTACAACTTCAAGTTTAACCATTTTACGCCCACCTCCAAACACCCTCATAAGTGCTGAAAACTTCGCCGCGCTCCACCAGCAGCTTTAATAGGGCTTTAATGTCCTCCGCTGGTAGTCCCTTTTGGTTAAACCAATCGTAAAACTCACAGTTGTTAAAGCATTCGGGGTAAGCAGCCCGGAACTGCTTCAAAAGTTCGCCAACAGAAGATTTAGACACAAGTGACACAGGTGACACAGGTTTTTCTATACTGTAAAAAAATCCTCTTTCTTTACTGTTATTTTCCTGCATTTTATACGAGTACGCAGAACATGTGTCACTTGTGTCACCTGTGTCCAAATCTCTCCTTAACGCTATGCCCTGCCATATTCTCTCCGTTTTTCCGT
>JAWBRY010000117.1:0-2654 GCA_038843545.1 Bathyarchaeia archaeon
GAAACTTGTGATATCAACAGCAGCCACAATTCCTTTAAAGTTTTACAAGAGGATTGCTCCTCACGCAAAGTTTATCAGAACAATGCCGAACATTGCCGCTCTGGTTCAAGAATCTTTCACGGCTTATTGTTGCGACGAAGACGTTACGGAAAGCGACAAGAAAAAGGTTGAAAAACTATTGAGCCTCATGGGAGCTTGTCAAGAAGTTGAAGAAAAATACATGGACGCCATTACAGCCTTAAGCGGAAGCGGACCAGCATACATATCCATAATTATTGAGGCTTTAATGTACGCTGGATTAAGGGTAGGCTTGCCTAGAAATCTTGCCCTCTACAGTGCAGCCCAAACCGTTCTGGGAACAGGAAAGCTAATTTTAGAAACGCAAGAGCACCCTGCCAAGATAAAAGATATGGTGACAACCCCGGGCGGAACAACCATTGAAGCCATTTACGAGCTGGAAGGAAGCCAAATTAGACAAGCCTTAATGAGGGCTATAAAAGAAGCAACGGAGAAATGTCAAAGGATTAGAAACGAGTTGATTAAAGATAAAGGTTGATACAGCCTTTTAATTATTTGTTAGACTTCCTTAGTTCTAGCTGGTTATGGAAACATGTCCTTTGCCCAGTGTGGCAAGCATTTCCCTTCTGTTCCACTAAGAAAAGCAACGTGTCATAATCGCAATCCACTAAGATTCTTTTCACTTTCTGAACGTTTCCAGAGGTTTCACCCTTCATCCAAAGTTTCTTTCTAGATCTGCTCCAATAGTGGGCATAACC
Source organism: Bathyarchaeia archaeon (assembly GCA_038843545.1). Lineage (GTDB taxonomy): Archaea > Thermoproteota > Bathyarchaeia > Bathyarchaeales > Bathycorpusculaceae > DRVP01. Next base: position 777 of record JAWBRY010000117.1, read on the forward strand.
CGTCTCCACAGTCTTTTCTAGGGCTTCTAGGTTGGTGTAGGCAAGCATTAGAACCTCCTTAGTGTTTATGTCCTGCACTATTACCGGAATTAAGCCGCCGCCTTTTTGGAAGTCCAGCTGCCGAATTTCAACTTTTTTATTGTTTAAAGCCGAACCTCAACCCCCCTGTCTTTCAAAAACCTCTTGATGAACTGTATTGAATACTTGTTGTAATGGAATATTGAGGCGGCTAAAGCGGCGTCGGCTTTTCCAATGGAAAATACTTCTAAAAAGTGTTCAGGTTTGCCTGCCCCTCCGCTTGCAATGACAGGGATTTTCACATTTTCGGAAACGCTTCTAGTTAATTCCAAGTCAAATCCTCTTTCCGTACCATCCCTATCCATGGATGTTAGGAGAATTTCTCCAGCGCCTAGTTGCTCGACTCTTGCTGCCCATTGGATTGCGTCTAGCCCCGTTGGTTTACGCCCACCATAGGTGTAAACTTCAAACCAGCACTTCCCCTCTCCCGTTTCAACAATGAACTTTCCCTCCTTTTCCTCACATCGCCTCTTGGCGTCAATGTCGAGGACGACCCGTTGCCGCCCAAAGGTTTCTGAAAGCTTTGTGATTAGGCTGGGTTGCTCAACCGCCGCCGTGTTTATTGACACTTTGTCCGCGCCACTGCAGAGAACTGTTCTAGCATCTAAAAGACTACGGATTCCGCCGCCAACCGTGAAGGGAATGTCTATTTCCATGGCAACCCTTTCAACGACGTCCTTCAATATTTTCCGCTTTTCGGGCGAAGCCGTTATGTCAAGGAAGACCAGTTCGTCGGCGCCTTCTTCAGAGTATCTTTTGGCTAATTCTGCAGGGTCTCCCGCGTCTTTCAAGTTTAGGAAATGTACGCCTTTGACAACTCTTCCGTGGTCAACATCTAGGCACGGTATGATTCGTTTTGTTAGAGACCTCACTACACCGCCTCCTTAGCGATTTTTAAAGCCTCTTTTAACGAGAAAACTCCCTCATACAATGCTTTCCCAATCACTACACCGTGAACGCCTACGTTTTTCAAAAGCACCAGATCCCCTAAACTGTGTATTCCACCCGCCGCTATCACCTTTGCCTCCTTATACGTGCAAGCCTTCTTTACGATATTAATGCTTACCCCCTTAAGGGTTCCATCTCTATTCACCGAGGTTAGCAAGAAGGTTTTAACTTTAAGTTTCAGAAACCTCTTTATAGCGTCCTCTACGCTGAGTTCAACTGTCTTTCTCCATCCCTCGATCATAACTTTACCACTTTCTTCATAATCCAAAGCTATAACGATATGGTTGCCAAACCTTTTCACCAGCTTTACCAATACTTTCGGCTTCTTAAAAGCCAGTGTCCCGATTATGATTTTGTCTACTCCCATGTTGAGAAATTTTTCAGCTATTTCCTCGCTTCTTATTCCTCCCCCGACATGCACTGGTATCTCCACGGCTTGAGCAATCTCAAAGATTGTGGCGGAGTTGTCCCCCCTACCGAGGGCAGCATCCAAGTCCACAACGTGAATGCCATCGGCTCCCTCGCTCTCCCATTTTTTAGCCACAGCCACGGGATCCTCCAAGCCTGCGTATGCTTTGGCTGTTTCTGGAAGCCCCTTAAACAACCTTACAACCTTGCCGCCCATGATGTCAACGGCTGGAAAAACTTTCACTGGCATTATCACCTTTTGACGAATTTGAAGAAGTTCACGAGAAACCTTAAACCAGCGCCTCCGGACTTTTCTGGATGAAACTGTGTTCCCAAAATGTTCTTTTCCGCAACAACGGAAGCAAACTTTACGCCATAAGTGGTTTCGGCGCAAATAATGTTTCTATCTTCTGGGACTGGATAGTATGAGTGGGCAAAATAACA
>JAWBRY010000118.1:0-913 GCA_038843545.1 Bathyarchaeia archaeon
AAGTGGCGCAATTAAATGTCTAGGAAAACAAATGAGCTACAACCGATACTGGAGAAAGAGCTCCAAAGACTAGCGGAAAAGCTTGAGCTTAACCTTGAACTTAAAGTTGTCTGGAAGCCTGACAAAACAGCTTGCTTATCTGGCGAGGTCAAAGATGGCTCCATATACATTTACGAGACCGAAGTGGGAAAAGCTCTCCAAACTCTGAAGCATGAAATAATCGATTACATGATAACGTCTAGAATAGTCCAGCCGCTAATCAGCTTAGTTAACATGTTGATAAAGGCAAGGGAGGCTGAAATTTACAGAGAAAAAGAGAAGCTTGTTGAAATACTCTCTAAGGTTTTATGAAGCCTGAAAGCTATGTGTTGTTTTGAGACATATCAAAATTGGAAATATATCGAAAAGAGAAATAAAATGACTGAATATTACGATATCAGATACTCTCTTCGAGGATCATAGCATTGAGCGGACGGTTCATCTCTACCGGAGTTGAAGGGTTAGATGCTGTTTTAGGCGGAGGTTTCCCCAGGGACAGCTTAATCATCTTAGCTGGTAATCCCGGTACTGGCAAGACCGTTTTTTCTGCGCAGTTTCTCTATCGCGGTGCGGTTGACTATAACGAGAAAGGTCTATACGTTAGCTTCGCTGAAAGTAGGGAAACATTCTTTGAGAATATGCGTGGCTTCGGCTTTGATTTTGAGAAGCTTGAGAGGGATGGGAAGTTCCGCTTTCTCGACTTGTTGACTGTTAAGGAGCAGGCAGTTCCCTCGATTTTGAGTATAATCCTTGATGAGGCAGGCAGGGCTGAGGCTAAGCGTCTCGTTTTGGACTCATTCTCAGCCATGGCCCAGACTTTTAAGGAGCCTATAGACATTAGAATAGTTGTTCATGCAATTTTAAGCAAGATTAT
>JAWBRY010000118.1:923-2641 GCA_038843545.1 Bathyarchaeia archaeon
GATTATCCGCATGATGGGCTGCACAACCATCATGGTAGAGGAAGTCCCATTTGGCAGCTCAAAAATAGGTTTCGGAGTTGAGGAGTTTGTGGCCGACGGCGTGATACACCTCAGAAACCGCGAGCTCGGAGGCTACCGCTTCAGGGAGCTGGAAATCCTAAAGCTTAGGGGAGCCAGACTCAAGGAGTCTAGGCTGGTTTTCACCCTTGACGGAGGCTTCAAGGCCTTTCCACCCTTCCAGTTCAGGCTCCCAGAGAAGCCTAAACGCTTCCAGCCCATACCAGACCCGTCGGACAAATACTCCACAGGCTCAAAATCCTTTGATAAGGTGTTAAATGGAGGCTTACCAAGAGGCTCAGTCATGTTGCTGGAACTGGACGAGAAAATATCCACATCCATGTATCATTTGCTTGTAGCCCCCATGGCAGCCAACTTTGTGCTTCAGGGCAGAGGCGTTTTTGTCGTTCCTTCCAGCGGTGTTGACCCCGCACTGTTCCGCAAGTACATTGGGGTTTATGGCGGCACAGAGGAGGAGTGGACACACTCCGCGAGAATTATTATGACTACAATGGAAGGACGCGCTGAACCACCTGCACATTACAGTAATGTCATCCATGTAAAGGGGGAGGATTGGAGAGATGACATGAGCAAGGTTCTCAGGGCAAGCGAGGAACTCGCAACCCAAACTGGTCAGCCCAACCTCTCTATAGTTGGCGTTGACACATTGGTAACCCTTTACGGCGAGAAGCGATGCGAGGAAATCCTAAACTTAAGCGCAACAATGGCTAGAACGGCTGGATCATCCGTCATAGCTATAGTTAAGGCTGGTCTCAGTAGCTTAGCCGTTAAGCTCAGCCCAATTGCCGATATCTACCTCCGCCTTACACGAAAGCGAGGCAGCCCACTCCTCTACGGCGTAAAGCCAAGAACAGGCCTATACGCAGTTGAACTAGACACGTCTGAAGGCTACCCAATCCCGAAACTAACACCAATAATATAAATTGTGGAGATATACAGCATGAAAGAGAAGGCTGGGCATAGAAGATGCCTTCCAAAGGGCCTGTAAATATTAGTATGATCGAAGGCTTAAGGAAGACCTTTGAGGAAGCCATAGGCAACTCCCTAGGTGTCTCCGCTAAAGAAGCCATAATTTTCCATCTTAGAAATAGGCTTGGAGGAGACCCCTTTCAAGTGCTCTGGGAAAACCCACTTGCCTTTTACAAAGAACTGGAAACGATATTCGGCAGTGGCGCAATTTTTCTCATTAAACTATTCGTTGATGGACTCAACAAAAAATTTAACTCAAAGCATTCTCCAGAAACCTTCTTAAAGTTTCTAACAGCGAACGATAAGAGGTTGCTGGCAGAGTGGCACAAACTATTGGAGAACATTTTGACGCAAACTAAGGCATGAAATGCGCCGTGCAAGTATTACTGCAAAAAATAAACTGCCCTGAGGGAGCCTCACTAATAACTGGGTTCAGCCTCCGCAAGATATCCCGACAATCATTTACATAAAAACGAATTTATCATTTCATTAGGCTCTGTGTTGTCATCTTTAACGGCGATGAATCAAGCCGTTTGCTAATTCATTTAGACGTTACTAATCGAATAATAAGCTTTCGGCATTAACTTTAATTTAGGAAAGTATTTTAGAGTTTAGCTGTGCTGTGAGGGTTGTGTCGTTTGCGGTGTTAGTTAAAGGTTTTGTATGGTTTT